>NZ_CP084742.1:4018529-4327647 GCF_020520285.1 Pseudomonas sp. L5B5 | reverse complement strand
CTGCCAGCGCGTCAGCCAGGCAGCTCGATCATGCCCGGCAAGGTCAACCCGGTGATCCCGGAAGCCGTGAACCAGGTAGCGTTCCAAGTTATCGGCAACGACCTGGCCCTGACCATGGCGGCCGAAGGCGGCCAACTGCAGTTGAACGTGATGGAGCCGTTGATCGCCTTCAAGATCTTCGACTCGATCCGCCTGCTGCAACGCGCCATGGACATGCTGCGCGAGCACTGCATCACCGGCATCACCGCCAACGAAACCCGTTGCCGCGAACTGGTGGAGCACTCCATCGGCCTGGTCACCGCGCTGAACCCCTACATCGGCTATGAAAACGCCACCCGTATCGCCCGCATCGCCCTGGAAAGTGGCCGTGGCGTACTGGAACTGGTGCGCGAGGAAGGCCTGCTGGACGACGCCATGCTCGACGACATCCTGCGTCCGGAAAACATGATTGCCCCGCGCCTGGTTCCGCTGAAAGCGTAACCGCCGCGACACCGAAACATGCAACACCGCTCACCAGGTTGAGGGACTAGACACCTCTCACCTTTTGAGGGCCTGGAGCTTCGTCTCCAGGCCCTTTTTTTTGCCTGGGATTTTTCCCTGCCGTTGAAATCGCCACGCCGGCTGCATCGGAGCGCCACCCAATCTGAACTGCACCCGCGACCTCATTTGTAGCCGCTGCCGAGCCCGCGAGGCTGCGAACGGCACCGCAGGGGCCGCAAAACCTGCCGCCCCCTGACTGACTTTCCTCACTCACACACTCAACGAAGCCTTTATCCATTTCCTGCCCATCACCAGATTTGTCATGGGATACCGCCCAGAGACAACGCTGATTTGCTTTGTTTTGTAGGGTAAATCCGAGAAAATCCCCCATGCCTTTGAGCGCCTTGTACCCCTTCGAACGATCAGGCAGTCTCCCGGTGCCGCTGCCAAATCAGCGGCCCGGATGTGGAAGTTCGGACCTGAGTAAGCATGAGCGCTCATGGGCATGGTTCGACGTATTGTCGTCGGCATCGCTTTATGGCGGTTGTGCGCGGGACACCTTCGGGTGTGCTGGGTTACTCAGTCCCGGTCTTCCACACCCTCGCACAACTGCCACCCCCTCATGTGGAAGTGAGCTCGGCAGTCCGTTAACTACTGAGTGAGTGACCGTCATGAAAAAGCTCGTCCCCGATCCTCCTTTACCCACCGATCATCCGCGCCGCGATCCGGAGCTGGACTGCGCCAACGCCAACCTGCTGGCCGCCTTGCACGGCACCCGTCATCGCCCCTTCGGCCTGCGCGATGGCCGGGGCCATCCGCTGTTCGCCGTACAACCCCAGGTGAATGCCGAAGACGCCCTGATGCACGTCTCCCTGCTGCTCAAGTGCGCCGAAGAGGTGTCCGATGAAATCACCGAGCACGCCAGCGGCATCGAACGCGGGCTGATCTGGTCCATGGTGCATTCCGTGGAAATGGCCCGCGCCGTGGTGGACGCCCTGCTCGACAGCGCCCGCCCAGGCCCCTGACCTGGCTGGTGGCAACGGCATCGCCCGCAGCTAGAACCTGTGGCGAGGGAGCTTGCTCCCGCTGGACTGCACAGCAGTCCTTTTTTTGGGGGCCGCTTCGCGACCCAGCGGGAGCAAGCTCCCTCCCCACGTATAAAACACTCGGCCTTAGCCACAGCGTCGGTGGATAATCAGCCTCCCGCCGCGCCGGCAATGACTACCAAGGCCCTCCGTCGATGGACCCGACATCCACCCACACCCTGCAACAGCTACGCGCGCTGATCCCCATTGGCCTGCGCCACGCCCAGGCCCTGCTCGCCCGCTGCGCCAATAATCCGCAACAAGCCGCCGAGCTCTACAAAGCCGAGCTGGTGCAGGTGCTGGTGGACAAATCCGGCCTGGCCGCTGAACAAGCCCGGGAACACTTGCACGCCGCCGGTTACGACCTGAACCGCGCCCTGCACGCTATAGAAGAAGCACGTTTCACCCTGACCCAGCGCATCCTGCGCAAGCATCACCGGGACCCGGGCCAGGCCCTGGACCTGATTGCCCAGGCCGTCGAAACCGCAGAGCAGCTGCCGCGCCAGTACTGGCTGGATTTCGAACGCCTGGAACAACTGCCTCCGGCACCGCGTTGCTTCATGGTGCTCCACGAGTGGCTGGCCTTCGAGGACTGGGAGGGTTTCGACAGCGCCCTGCACTTTCACCTGCCCCAGGCCATCGCCCAGCTCAGGCTCCTGCAACTGGACGCCCTGGCGAACACCCTGGAACAGGCCGATCAGCGCCAACAGCAGTTGCGGTCCGCGCATGGCGCAAGCGACAGCGCCACCGAGCTGGCGGCACGGATCAATCAGGACCCGCTCTTCAACCGCTGCCAGGACAGCTACTGCCAAGGTCGAACCCAGCTCGACGAGCGTCTGTTGGAGTGGGTGGTACAGCATCAGGCAGCATTTCCCGCCTGAGCGGCACTGTCATCGTTCACACCATTCCTCGTTACGCCGCAGAAGCCGGTAGACTGCCGCCCTCACCGAACACGGACCTCGGATTCAGCCCCCATGGAATTGCACTACAGCATCACCCCCGCCCACACCGAAGCCTGGATTGCCGAACCGCTGAAGCAGGAACTGCTCAGGGATGATCAGCAGCATGTCCAGGCCATGACCACATTTGCCCGGTGGCAAAGCCGCTTCATCGGTCCCGTGATGTTCACCTTGTGCCTGGTCGGCGGCTGCCTGTCGATCTACTTCCCCGAGCGCACCTTCACCGCGGAGAAGGTCATCGCCATGGTGGCGTTCGCACTGATCTTCATCCCCCTGTGGTGGCGCTTTTCCGGGCGCTGGATCAAGCACCTGCAAGCCCGGATTGCCGCTACCCCGATCAAACCCCAGGCGCCGTTGCGCGGACTGAGCCAGCGCCTGATCGAAACCCGGTTGCGGGCCGTCGAAGGCACCTATTGCCTGAACTTCGACGACCAGGGCTTCACCCTGCTCAACGCCCGCGGAGGCCAGAGCAGCCTGGCCTGGGAGCAGATCGCAAGCGTGCAGGAAATAGCCGATTTCTACCTCGTGGCTGACGCCGACATGGCCCGCGAGGGCATGGCCTGTTTCATCGCCAAACGCAGCGACCTGATGCCGGTCGAGGAATACCAGCAAAGGCTGCAGGGGTTCCTGAGCAAATGCCCGGTGGCACCATCAGCCCACTGATCGCGCCTCGCAACGCCCCCGACGTACCACCAACGGAATTTGCATGCACACTTCAGCGTCCTCCCCCCGCCCTGCCCGCACACTGGCCATCCTCGGCACGGGCCATGCCCTGCCGCAGCAGGTGGTCACCAGTGCCGAACTGGACCGCCGGCTCGGCCTGGAAACCGGCAGCGTGGCGCGCATCAGCGGTGTTCATCAGCGCCATGTCGCCGCCCCTGCGGACACCGCCGCCAGCCTCGGTGCCAGTGCCGCGCGCCAGGCCCTGCACGCAGCAGGCCTGGCGCTTGAACAGCTGGACCTGATCGTCTGCGCCAGCGGCACCCAGGACCAGGGCATGCCCTGCAACGCGGCGCTGCTGCAACGGGAGCTGGGCCTGGGGCAATCGGGCATCCCGGCCATGGACATCAACGCCAGCTGCCTGGGCTTTATCGCCGCCCTGGACACCCTCTCCTGGCCAATCCAGGCCGGGCATTACCGGCGCGTGCTGCTGGTGTGCGCCGACATCGCCTCCTGCGGCCTGGACTGGCAGCAGGTGGAAGTCAGCGGCATCTTCGGCGACGGCGCGGCGGCGGTAGTGCTGGGGGCCGGTGACGGTGGCCAGAAGATCCTCGCCTCGCGCCTCAAGACCTACGCCGAAGGCGCCGCGCTGTGCCAGATCCCCGCCGGCGGCTCGCGCTTTCATCCGCGGCGCATCGACGTGCCGTTCGAGCCCCTGACCAGCTTCGCCATGCAGGGCAAGGGCGTGTTCCGCCTCGCCGCCAAGCACCTGCCCGAGCTGATGGACGACTTGCTGCAGCAAGCCGCATTGCCCCTGGCGCAGGTCGACTGGATCATCCCCCACCAGGCCAGCCAGCAGGCCATGGCGCATGCGACCAGGCGCCTGAGCCTCAGGCCGGAGAAAGTCATCGATATCTTTGCCCGGCACGGCAATCAGGTGGCGGCGTCCCTGCCCACCGCCCTGGATATCGCGGTGCGCGACGGACGCATTCAACGCGGGCAGTCCTTGATGCTGATCGGCACCGGCGCGGGCCTGTCCCTCGGCGGCCTGATCCTGGAGTTCTGATGAAGATCCTGGTCACGGGCGGCACCGGTTTTATCGGTCGGCATCTGGTGTGGAAGCTGGCCGCCGAAGGCTGCAAGGTACAGTTCAGCGGACGCAACCCCGAGGCGGCGGCGCAAGTCATTGCCCACAGCCCGGCACCTGTACGCTGGCTGCCCCTGGAACACGGCAGCCGCCAGGCCAAACGCCTGCTGGCCGACGCCACCCGAGCGCATGACGCCATCGTGCATTGTGCCGCCTTGTCTTCACCCTGGGGCTCGCCCCAGGCCTTTGCCCGGGCCAACCTCGACTCCACCGCCGAGGTGATCCACGCCTGCCGGAAAAACCGCATCCCACGGCTGGTGCATATCTCCACTCCGAGCCTGTATTTCAACTTCAGCGACCGCCTGGGCATCCGCGAAGACCAGCCGCTGCCGCCACCAGTGAACGACTACGCCCGCAGCAAGGCCCAGGCCGAAACGCTGCTGGGTGAAGCCGGCCTGCCCGAATGCGTGATCCTGCGGCCCCGGGCAGTGTTCGGCCCCTGGGACGCGACCCTGATGCCGCGCCTGCTGCGGGTGATGCAGCGCGGGGCGATTCCGCTGATGCGCGGCGGCCGGGCCCAGCTGGACCTGACCTGCGTCGACAATCTGGTGCACGCGGTGTGGCTGGCCCTGACCCGGCCCCTGCCGCGCCCGCTGTGCGTGTACAACCTGAGCAACGCCACGCCCCTGGCCTTCAAGGACCTGTTGCAACAGATGGCCGAGCACTTTCAACTGCCGCTGCGTACCCGCCGCCTGCCCTGGCCCCTGGTGCACGGCGTGGCGCACCTGCTGGAGCTCAAGGCGCGCCTGGGCAACGGCGCCGAACCCTTGATCACCCGCTATGGCGCAGGCGTCCTGGCCTTCAGCCAGACCCTGGACATCAGCGCCATCCAGCGTGAGCTGGGCTACCGCCCGGTAATCAGCCAGGAACAGGGCATCGCCCAGCACGCCCAATGGTGGCTGGCCCAACAGAGGCAACGACCATGAGCCGCCGCGTTAGCTTGAAGATCCTGCGGGCCGGCTGGTGCCAGCATCTGGAATGCATGGCCGACCGCGGCGGGCGCCTGGCGCCGGTGCAATTCCCGGCCTTGTGCGGGCTGATCCAGCACCCGGACCACGGCTGGATTCTCTACGACACCGGTTACGCCGAGCACTTCTTCCAGGCCACCCGCGCCCTGCCCGAGCGCCTGTACCGCAGTGCGGTGCCGGTGCAGCTACCGGTGGCGGAGCAACTGGGCGCGCAGTTGCACGAGCTGGGCATCGGCCCGGGGGATATCCGCCACGTGATCATTTCCCACTTCCACGCCGACCATATCGCCGGCCTGCGGGACTTCAGCAATGCCCGCTTCATCGCCCTGGAAGCCGATTACCGGCATATCGACAGCCTGCGCGGCCAGCGTTGGCGCGCCACCCTCGGCGGCCATCTGCCAGGGTTGCTGCCGGACGACTTCAGCGCCCGCCTGCGCCTGGCCGACGCCAGCCCCAGCTGTGCGCTACCGAGCTGGATGGCGCCCTTCGAGCAGGGCCTGGACCTGTTCGGCGATGGCAGCCTGATCGGCGTGCCACTGCCGGGACACAGCGCCGGCCAGCTGGGCCTGTTCATCGCCGATGCCCAGGGCCGGCCGGTATTCCTGGTGGCCGACGCCTGCTGGTCAGTGCCGGCCTGCCGCGCCGAACGCCTGCCAGCCGCACCGGCGCTGTGGTTTGCCAGCGCCGACCGCCAGCAATACCTGCGCACCTACAGCGGCCTGGGCCAGCTGATCCGTCGGGAACCGGCGGTGGCGGTGCTGCCGTCCCATTGCACCCAGGCCTGGGAGGCGTTCGCCAATGAACAGTGAACGCCTGCTGGGCACCCTGCGCAGCATCGGTGCCTTCGTGTTCAGCCGCTATGCCCTGCGCTTTCGCCGCCGCGAGCGGCTGGAAGCCTGGCAGGCAAGGCGCCTTAAGCACTTCATGGCCCGGGTCATGCCCCGTGGCCAGCGCTTTGCAGGGTTGGCAAACGCCGGCCTGCACCGCTTGCCGACCATGGACAAAGCCGCCCTGATGAGCGATTTCGCTGGCTTCAACACCCGCGCCCTGAGCCTGGAGCAGGTGCTGCCGGTGGCCTTGCAAGCGGAGCAGTCACGGGACTTCAGCCCGACCCTGGGGGACATCACCGTGGGCCTGTCCAGCGGTACATCGGGAGCCCAGGGGGTGTTCCTGGTCAGCAGCGTGGAACGCCAGCGCTGGGCCGGCATCCTGCTGGCGCGGACCCTGCCCCGCGCCCTGCTGCCACGGTTGCTGTGCCCCTGGCTGGCACCGCTGCGGATCGCCTTTTTCCTGCGGGCCAACAGCCGCCTGTACACCACCCTGGCCAGCCGTCGCATCGACTTCGCCTTTCATGACCTGACCCTGGGCCTGGGCGCCTCCCTGGAGCGCCTGAACCAGCAGAACCCGGACGTGCTGGTGGCCCCGGCCACGGTGCTGCGCGGGTTGGCCCAGGCGGCCCTGGCCGGGCAGCTGACGATCCGCCCACGGCACATCCTGTCGGTGGCCGAAGTGCTGGAAAGCACCGACGCCGAGATGGTGCAGCAAGCCTTCGGGCTCAAGCCCCAGCAGATCTATCAGGCCAGCGAAGGCTTCCTCGGCTACACCTGCGAGGCCGGCACCCTGCACCTGAATGAAAGCCACCTGCACATCGAGCCGCAGTGGCTGGACCCTGAGCGCACACGCTTCCAGCCGATCATCACCGACTTTTCAAGGCGTACGCAGTTGATCGTGCGGTATCGCCTCAACGACATCCTGCGGGTGGCCAGCGCGCCCTGCCCCTGTGGCCGTGCGGAACGGGCGATTGCCGCCGTGGAGGGCCGCGCCGACGAGATCCTCTGGCTGCCAAGGCTCCAGGCTGAAGAATTGGCACCGCTCTATCCCGATGTATTGCGCCGGGCCCTGCTGATGCTGGGGGCAGAGCTGGAGGAGTACCAGATCCAGCAGCGCGGCCTGCACTGGCAGGCCAACCTGCGCACCTCGGGCGACTACCACGGGCTGTGCCAGCGCTTGAGCGAAGCCCTGGCCGAACTCTGCGCGCAACAGGGGCTGCAGGCGCCGCAGCTGAGCTTCGGCCACTGGCAGGCACCACCGCCACAAACGAAAAGACGCCGCCTGCTGATGCTGCAACTACCCGAGGGACTGCCATGCGTGTATTGATTCTCGGCGCCCGGGCCCCGGCCTGCCTGGAATGGGCCCGGGCGTTCCAGCAAGCCGGCTGGACGGTGACCGTGGCCGATTCCCTGGCCCAACCCCTGAGCCGTTTCAGCCGCGCCGCCGAACACTTCGTGCGCCTGCCGGAACCGCGCCGCGACCCCGAGGCCTGGATCGAAGCCCTGGCCGCGGTCATCCGCCAGCAGGCCATCGACCTGCTGCTGCCCACCTGCGAAGAGGTGTTCTACCTGGCCCATGGCCTGGAGCGCCTACGGCCTTTGTGCCGGGTGTTCACCAGCGATTTCGAGCTGCTGCACCGCCTGCACCACAAGGGCGACTTCGCCGCCATGACCCAGGGCTGGGCCGTGGCCGCGCCGCCGACCCAGGTGCTGCATGACCCGGCCGCGTTGCAAGCGCTGGCGGCGGAGCACGACGCCCTGGTATTCAAGCCGGCCTATTCGCGCTTCGCCTCCCAGACCCTGATCTGCCCGAGCCCGGCGCAACTGGCCAAGGTCCGGCCCAGCGCCGAGGCCCCCTGGGTGGCCCAGCGCTTTGTCCCCGGCCAGGAATACTGCAGCTTCAGCGTGCTGGTGGACGGCCAGTTGCGCGCCCACAGCAGCTACCAGCCGCGCTACCGGGTCGGGCGCGGCTCGGGGATCTACTTTCACAGCTGCGCCCCGGCGCCAATCCGCGCCTTCCTGGAGCAGTTCGGCCAGGCCACCGGCTACACCGGGCAGGTGGGTTTCGACTTCATCGAGGATCAGCAGGGCCGCTTCCATGTCCTGGAGTGCAACCCGAGGGCCACCAGCGGCGTGCACCTGTTCGACGACCAGCGCACACAACTGGTTGCGGCGCTCGGCACCGAGGCAGCCGAGCCGCTGCAGGCCACCCTCGAACCGCGAATGATCGCCCTGGCCATGCTGCTCCTGGCGGCTCCGCAACGGGCCTTGAGCCGCGCGTTCTGGCACGACTACCGGCAAGCCCGGGACGTGATCGTCCAGGACGGCGACCGCGGGCCCCTCACCGCCCAGGTACTGAGCCTGGCGGAAATCATCGGCCGCGCCCTGACCCGCCGCTGCGGGCTGCTGGCCGCCTCCACCGCCGATATCGAGTGGAACGGCCAACCCCTGGAGGCGCCGCGCCCATGAAGCTGTTGCTGCCCGAACAACTGGCCCAGCAGCCACCCAGCGCCGACGACAGCCGCGCCCGGCATTACGTGCGCACCTGCGCCGGTGGCGCGCTGATCGGCAACGTCAGCACCGCCCTGGCCCTGCTGGACACCGGCCGCCAGCAGTTCCCGGTGAGCATCAACCATGGCCACGACCCTGTGGATAACTGCTACGTGGTGTCGCCGCAGACCGCCTACAGCGGCTATGCCCGGGAAGAACTGCAACGCCTGCGCCGGCCCTGGCTGGCCTGGCCACTGAAGCTGCTGACCCAGGGCGTGGACCGGCTGCTGAGCGCGGCCAAGGTCGATCGCCTGGTGCAGGTCAACAACTGGCTGCTGTCCACCAACCTCTACCCGGCCGACTGGGATGGCACGGATCTGCCGGCGATCACCGAGCTGCTGCGCCGGGAGTTTCCCGACCACGGCTTCGGCTTTCGCTCGCTCAACGATTTCAGCAACCTGGAACTGCGCAAGCGCCTGCAAGCCCTGGGCTACCTGGCGATTCCCAGCCGCCAGGTGTACCTGTTCGACGGTCGCGACGGCGAGGACTCGGCCTTCCTGCGCCATCACAACACCCGCCTGGACGCCACCCTGCTGCGCCGCAGCCCTTATACGGTGGTACCCGGCAGCGAGCTGAACGAGACCGACTTCCAGCGTATCGAGCAGCTGTACAACCTGCTCTACCTGGACAAGTACAGCCGCCTCAACCCCCACTACAGCGCGCAATGGCTGCAACGCGGGCAGGCCGAAGGCTGGCTGGAAGTACGCGCCCTGCGCAACGCCGAAGGGCGCATCGACGGCGCCCTGGGCTGGTTCGCCAACAGCGCGCTGATCAGCACGCCCATCGTCGGCTACGACACCGCCCTGCCCCAGCGCGCCGGCCTGTACCGGCAACTGACCAGGCTGTGCCTGCAAGAAGCGGCGGACCGCCGCCAGGTGCTTAACTTCAGCTCCGGCGCAGCAGCCTTCAAGCGTCTGCGGGGTGGCGAGCCAGAGATCGAATACAGCCTGATCCACGTCGCCCACCTGCCCAGGTCGCGAAGGCTGGTATGGCAACTGATGGGCCTGCTGCTGCAACGGATCGGCGTACCGCTGATGAGGAAACTCAAACTGTGACCAGTCACCCGGGCTGGTGGCCCGTAGCCCTGAGCCGACAGCTGCAACGCCAACCCCTGGCCTGCACCCTGCACGGCGTGCCGCTGGTGGTGTTCCGCGATGCCGAAGGCGCCCCCGCCGTGCTGCCGGACCGCTGCCCCCACCGCTTCGCGCCCCTGAGCGCCGGGCGGGTGCGCGACGGGCAGATCCAGTGCCCCTACCACGGCTGGCGTTTCGACCCCCAGGGCCGGTGCAGCCACCTGCCCGGCCAGGCGCAGCAGCGTTGCAGCCAGCCATTGCTGCACCCCCTGCACAGCTGCGAAGCCCAGGGGCTGGTGTGGGCCAGCCTCGCCAACGAGCGCCCGGACGCGCCTCCCGTGGCCGCCGCCGAACAGGCTCAGGCCCTGGATGTGTTCTGGATCAGCGACCGGGTGCAGTGCAGCTTGCAGGACGCCGCGGAGAACTTCCTCGACGGCTTCCACACCCACTTCGTGCACGCCGGCTGGATTCGCCACGACCGCCAGCGCCAGCGTATTCGCGCCTGGGTGCATCAGCTGGAGGATGGGGTTGAAGCGCAGTACAGCGAGGAAGGCACTCAATCCGGCCTGATATCCCGGCTGTTCGAAGGCGAACGCGGCCTTAGCATGGGCCGCTTCCGCCTGCCGGGGCTGGCGGAAATCGAATACCGCGACCGCCAGGGCCGGCTCAACCTGCTGGTCAGCGCCTGGCTGAGCCCGGCTGCCGAGGGCGAACTGCGCTTGTTCGCACGGATTGCCACGGCCCGAGGCCGCCTGCCGGGGTGGCTCAAGCGCGGTGTACTGCAGCCCTTGTTCAAGGTGATCCTCAAGCAGGACCGGCAGATCCTGGAAAAAGTCAGCGCCAACCAGCAGCGTTTTGCCGGCGTGCCAGTGCGCTGGCACCGGCAAACGCCCCTGGACGGCTCCCAGGACCTGCTCGGGCCATGGATCCGGCAATTGCTGGAACAGGGTGAACTGAGCGACTTCCAGGAGCGACACCACGAGTTCCTGCTGTAACTCGCCACAACCCCAACGCAGCAGCGCGACGAACGGACTGGACCGACACCGCGGCCCACCTCGGATCCCCCTGCAAGGCCCTGCCCACAAGGGTCGCAGCGCGCCCGATGAAGAACCGATTCAGCTTGCGCCGGGCCCACCGTTCCTCGGTTCCATGCGCTACATGCAGACGGCAAGCCCGCGCACCGGTATAGTGCGCCCCCTCTTCACGTGGGCAGCTGTCGGTAACGAAGCTCCAACCCACGGGAAACCCGAACTAATAACAACCCGCGAATAGAGAACCGGGACGAACACTCGCCCCACCGCTTTGCCGTGCGTGCAACCAGCGGTGTAACAAAGTGTTTCTGTCCGCTCTGCTTTTGCCTACACAAAAAACAGCGAGGAATACTCCATGCTCGAAGTCATCAACGACTTCCTCTCAGGGAAAGTGCTGATCGTGCTCATTGTCGGGCTCGGCAGCTACTTCACGATCCGCTCGCGTTTCGTTCAACTGCGCCACTTCTTCCATATGTTCGCGGTGTTCCGCGACAGCCTGAAAAGCACCGGCGGCCAGCTCAGCTCGTTCCAGGCGCTGATGCTCAGCCTCGCCGGCCGAGTGGGCGCAGGCAACATCGCGGGCGTCGGCATCGCCGTGACCCTGGGTGGCCCGGGCGCCGTGTTCTGGATGTGGGTGACCGCACTGGTGGGCATGTCCAGCAGCTTCTTCGAATGCACCCTGGCCCAGGTCTACAAGCGCGCCGACGGCGACGGCCTGTACCGCGGCGGCCCGGCCTACTACATGCAGCACGGCTTGAAGCTCAAAGGCATGGCGGTGGTGTTCTCCGTCCTGCTGCTGGTCACCTACGGCTTCGCCTTCATCGGCCTGCAGTCCTACACCGTGACGCACTCGCTGCAAGACGCCTTTGCCTTCGACCCAAGCCACACCGGTATCGTCCTGGCGGCGCTGCTGGCCATCACCTTCATCGGCGGCATCAAGCGCATCGCCGCGGTCTCCGACCTGCTGGTCCCGGTCAAGACCCTGGCCTACATCGCCGTGACCCTGTACGTGATCGGCACCCAGATCGAACAAGTACCGGCCATGCTGGAGACCATCATCAAGAGCGCCTTCGGCCTCGACCCAGCCTTCGCCGGCCTGCTCGGCAGCGCCATCGTCATGGGCGTGAAGCGTGGCGTGTTCGCCAACGAAGCGGGCCTGGGCAGTGCGCCGAACGTCGCCGCCGTGGCCGCCGTGAAGCACCCGGGCGCCCAGGGCGTGGTCCAGGCCTTCAGCGTGTTCCTCGACACCTTCGTGATCTGCACCTGCACCGCGCTGCTGATCCTGCTGTCTGGCTTCTACACCCCGGGCTTCGAAGGCGACGGCATCGTCCTGACCCAGAACTCGCTGGCCGCCGTGGTCGGTGACTGGGGTCGCCTGTTCGTCAGCGTCGCGCTGTCGCTGTTCGTCTTCACCTGCATCCTCTACAACTACTACCTGGGCGAGAACAGCCTGCAGTTCCTCACCCGCAACCGCACCGTGCTGATGCTGTTCCGCGGCCTGGTGCTGGCGCTGGTGGTGTGGGGTTCGATGCAGAACCTTTCGACCGTGTTCGCCTTCGCCGACATCACCATGACCTGCCTGGCCTTCGTCAACCTGGTGGCCATGGCCATGTTGTTCAAGGTCGGCCTGCGCGTGATGCGCGACTACGACGAGCAGCGCCGCGCCGGCGTCGACCAGCCTGTGTTCGACTCGCGCAAATTCGCCGATCTGGACCTGGACCTGAAGGCCTGGCCCGCCGAACCTTCGGCCGCCGCCCAGGCCGAGCCGCAAGGCGTGCCCGCAGCGCAACGCTGACGGGTGAACGACGGGCGCATCCTCTGCACCCGTCGGTTACAGTTCGATAAATGTGCGAGCGGGCTTGCCCGCTCCCACAGGAACTCACCGTTTCGGAGAATCCCATGAACCCTTCGACCTATCCTGCCGCCCAGCACGTCATGGTGCTCTATACCGGTGGCACCATCGGCATGCAGGCCAGCGCCGACGGCCTGGCACCGGCCTCCGGCTTCGAAGCCAGGATGCGCGACTACCTCGACACCCGCCCCGACCTGCCTGTACCGGCCTGGCGCTTTCGCGAAATGGCCCCCCTGATCGACAGCGCCAACATGAGCCCCGACTACTGGCAGCGCCTGCGCGAAGCGGTGGTCGAGGCCGTCGAGGACCAAGGCTGCGACAGCGTGCTGATCCTGCATGGCACCGACACCCTGGCCTACAGCGCCGCCGCCATGAGCTTCCAGCTGCTGGGCCTGCCGGCACGGGTGCTGTTCACCGGCTCCATGCTGCCGGCCGGCGTACCCGACAGCGATGCCTGGGAGAACCTCAGCGGTGCCCTGCTGGCCCTCGGCCGTGGCCTGGCACCTGGTGTGCACCTGTACTTCCACGGCGAGCTGCTGGCGCCCACCCGTTGCGCGAAGATCCGCAGCTTCGGCCGGCACCCGTTCGCCGCCCTACGCCGCAACAGCGGCGGCACCAAAGCCGAAGCAATTGCGCCGGCGCTGGATTACCGTCAGGCCAGGCAACTGGCCAGGGTCGGCGTGCTGCCGCTGTTCCCCGGCATCAGCGCCGAACTGCTGGACGGCGTGCTCGCCAGCGGGATCCAGGCCCTGGTCCTGGAATGCTTCGGCAGCGGCACCGGCCCCAGCGACAACCCGGCGTTCCTGGCCAGCCTCAAGCGCGCGCAGGAGCAAGGTATCGTCGTAGTGGCGGTGACCCAGTGCCATGAAGGCGGGGTCGAGCTGGATATTTATGAGGCCGGCAGCCGGCTGCGCGGCGTGGGCGTGCTGTCCGGTGGCGGCATGACCCGGGAAGCGGCCTTCGGCAAGCTCAACGCCCTGCTCGGCGCCGGCCTGGCCATCGCCGAAGTGCGGCGCCTGGTCGAACTGGACCTGTGTGGCGAGCTGAGCTGAAGCCCAGGCTCGGGAGCCGGTAGCTACTGCGGTAGCTGCCGGCTCGACGACGAACAAAGGGTGGAAGTCGGGTTACTTCTTGACCGAATAATCCTGGCCCCAGACCCGCACCGAACTCGGACTCTCGATCGGTCCTTCGAACACGAACTTCTGCCGCACGGCCGCCTTGGCCGGGATGGTGACTTCATCCGGGTTGTCGAGGCTGACAGTCAGGTTGTTGGCATAACCGTCCTGGTCGATCGCCAGCAGGGCACCGGTCTGCTTGAGGTTGATCAGCCGCAACTGGCTATCGCTGCTGTTCTTGAAACCCAGGGTGACGTTGAAGCTGTCGCCAACGGCTTCGGTCTTCAATACCTGGACGTCGACGCGGCCCTTCATTTGCTCGCGGGAGGAAATGATCGAGGCGCCGTCGACGCCTTGCGCCGATTGGCGGCCATCGAGCACGCCTTCGCTGACGCCACCCAAGAGGTTCTTGCCTGCCGAAATGGCTGACGAGACGGCTGACTTGGCAGAGTCCTTGATGGTGCTTTCGCTGCTTGGCTCAGCCTCGGCCAGGCATAGCGAACTCAGGAGCAAGCCGGACACCAGAAGCAGGGAACGCGCAGGAGTGAGGGTCATACATAATCCTTTATCGAGGTTGCTGCACCGCCACCTCAGGCGGTGAATGGCAGGCAGGTTGCACCAATCAAAGCGCCAAGTCACTAACCACACAACGCCCGCAATACCGCATGCCGCTGGCTGGCAAACCGCAGGTCCTGTCGCGGGCGGCATGCAACTTGCTCCGGTCAAGGGTCTTTCCCAGGTCGGAATCTGCGCATGCTGCATTCGCACCTCACCACCCTCAATGCGGTTTCCCTGATCCTCAACACCTTCAAGGACCAGGGTCAGGACGGCGACGCGCTGTTGGCCGGCAGCGGTATAAACCCCGCCGACCTGAGCCGCGCCGATCCCCGCATCACCACCAACCAGGAAATGCTGGTGTGTGCCAATGCCGTGGCCTTGCAGCAGGACATCGGCCTGGAACTGGGCCGGCGCATGCATGTGTCCTCCTATGGAATGCTCGGCTATGCCCTGCTCACCAGTGCCACCTTAGGTGACGCTTTGCGCCTGGCGCTGCGCTATCCGGCGCTGATGGGAACACTTTTCGAGCTGACCCTGGAAACCGATGGCCCGCGCATCTGGCTGACGGCCGCCGACTATCGCGAGTGCCCGGCCCTGGCCGCGTTCAACACCGAGTTCTGCCTGGTCTCGATGAAAGTCATCTGCGACGACCTGCTCGGGCACCCACTGCCGCTGTTGGGCGCACGCTTCGACTACCCGGCCCCGGATTACCAGCAGCGCTACCGCGAACCCTTCGACTGCCCGCTGCAGTTCGACGCCAGCAGCAACGCCTTCGCTTTCGACCAGCGCTGGCTCGACCAGCCGCTGCCCCTGGCGGACGTGATCACCCACCAGGCCATGGCCGAACGCTGCCGCAAGCAAAACACCGAGTTCACCGGACGCCAGGCCTGGCTCGGGCGCATCCGCCAGTTGCTGGCGGCGCAGATGGACGCCGCACCCGGCCTGGACGGGCTGGCGGAACAGATGAACTGCTCGGCCCGGACCCTGCGACGGCATCTCAAGGACCTGGGCTGCAGTTACCAGGAGCTGCTGGACGAATTGCGCTTCGAGCGAGCCAAGCAACTGCTCTGCGAAGACCAGATGCCGATCTACCGGATCGCCGAAGCCCTGGGCTTCAGCGAAACCGCCAGTTTTCGCCATGCCTTCATCCGCTGGAGCGGCGTGGCGCCGAGCCAGTTCCGGCCCTGAGACAAACCCCGGCACAAAGCCGCGGATTGCATTACATTGCCGACCTTTCTACCGGCAAGGGACTGCAACGTTGAACTTATCCACACGCGCCATCGCCCGACATGCCGGCATCCGCGGGGTTTGCCTGGCGCTGGCGCTGCTGGCCGGCGCACCTGCCGCCCAGGCCTTCGACCTATGGAAGATCCGCTGGTGGGAAATGCAGCGCGACATCCTCCTGGACGATCCGGAAACCGCCACGCTGCAACTCGAACCGTTCCCCTTGCCCGGGCTGGCCCAGACACCGGCACGGGTGATCCTCAGCCAATACCACGGGCTGTTCTATCTCAACGGCTATGGGGATGCGCAGTACCGGCAGCGGGTCTACAAATCGCCGCCTCTGCCACTGTTCAGCACCCAGGAACTGCAGGCCTGTGTACCAGAGCAACGCCCGGTTGAAGCCACGGACAACTGGCCGAAGAGCCACCAGCTGGAATCAGCCCTGAGTCTGAGCAAACTGAGTTTCGACTGCCAGAGCCCGGAATGGCAGCTCAGCAATCGCTACCTGTTGGTGGACAACCGCGATCCGCTGCGGCCGTTGCTGGCCATTGGTCAGCGCCAGGGCGAGACGCAGATCGATTTCACCCCGCTGCAACCGATCGGCCCCGAGCTGCAGCAGCAATGGCTCCAGGCCCTGCAGAAATACCCAAAGTTGCTGGAGCCCTTTGACCCCAGCACCGGCCAGCTGAGCGTCAAGCCCTATGCCCCAGGGCCCAGCGCGGACCAGGCCTGGACCGAATTTCGCCAGCTGCACGCACAATTGCGCGCTGCCAAGGACAAGGCCCCGGGCATCGCCCGGGTCGAAGACTTCTTCACCCGCCATGACTTTCGCGCTATCGCCCCCGAGCGCAGTGCCTACCCCGGCCTGCTCAACGACATCGCCTATTGGGCCACCGAGGCTGGCCAGTTGCAGAGCGCCCGGCCCTGGCTGGCGTACGTACTGAGCCGCGACCCCAACCGCATGCCCACCTACCTCAATCTGGCGGATCTGGACTGGCGCCTGTACGAAAAGGACCCGACAAACTCCGTGCACCTGGGCCGGGCCATGGAGAACTATCGGCTGTACTGCGGGCTACGCCTGCAACGCCAGCTCGGGGTGCCCGCCAGGGTTAGCCAACGCCTGGGCCTGGAGGTTGCCAGCGAGCAGGCCTGCCAGAGCTCCTGGCCGCTGGTGACGGCAGTGGACCAGGGTAGCGAAGCCGAAGTCCGCCGCCTGCTGCAAAGCGGCCTGCGCAGCGACGTCATCGCCGCCGATGGGCGCCCGGCGCTGTTGCACGCGCTGGACAAGCCAAACCTGGACATCGCCCGGCTGCTGCTGGCCCACGGCGCCCGCCCCAATGGCCAATACAACGGCAGCACCCAGGTCATTCTGGCCATGCGCCGCGACCTCAAGGAGAACCCGGACCTAAGCAAGGCCACACGTCTCAATTTCCTGCTGCAGGCAGGCGCCGCCATCGATGAGCAGGATGCCCGGGGCGGCACCGCTCTCCAGGAAATGGCCAAGAACCGCGACGACATCGAGCGCTTCAACTGGTTGCTGCAACATCCGCAGGACCTCGACAGACGCAGCGGACCGGACGCCGAGACGGCACTGTTCCTGGCGCTCAGGGGCGGCAACTACGCCGCAGCCAGGCAACTGATAGCAGCCGGCGCCAAGCTCAACCTGAGCTATGGCCGCTATGTTTGCGACAAACAGCCCACCCGCGAAAGCCTGCTGATGATCGTCGCCGAACAGGGCTCGCCCGAGGTCATCAATCCCTGGGTCAGCCAGCAAGAGAGCCTGGACATGTTCACCCTGCTGCTGGAAAAAGGCGCCGACCCCAACGTCGGCCGCTACTGCATGAACAACGGCTACACCTGGCTGCTGGAGATCATCGCCCGGAGAAAGCGCGACGACATGCTCAAGGTGCTGCAAGGCTTTCCAGTGCCCGCGGCCACCGCGTTTCGTCTTTGAGGCGTGGGTCCGCTACCCCCCTGAAACAAAGCCCGGCATAACAGCGCCGATTGCATTACATTGCCGGCCTTTCATACCGGCAAGGGACGGCAACGTTGAATCTATCCACAGGCAGCACCGCCAGGCATATCGACCTTCGTCGAATCGGCCTGGCGCTTCTGATGCTCGCAGCAGCACCCGCCGTCCAGGCTTTCGACCTGGCGAAGTTCAAGTGGTGGGAGATGTCCAGCCACTTCGCCCTCGACGAGCCGGAAACCGCCACCCTGCAGATCAAGCCCTTCCCGCTGCCGGGCCTGGCCAAGCTGCCGGCGCGGATCGTGCTGAGCCAGTATCGCGGGATGTTCTATCTCAATGCCTACCAGGACCTGGAGTACCAGCAGCGGGTCTACAAGTCGCCGCCCATAGCGCTGTTCAGCCCGGAAGACCTGCGTAACTGCGTGTCGCCGGACAATGACATCCAGGTCACGGACAACTGGCCGCCCAGCAATACCCTGGATACCGGCATCACCCTGACGCCGCTGGACTTCGACTGCTCGGTGCCGCCGCAGTGGAAACTCAGCCAGCGCTACCTGCTGATCGACCAGCGCGATCCCCAGCGCACGCTGCTGGCCATCAGTCATCGCCAGGACATGACGCAGATGGACTTCACGCCGCTGCAGCCCATCAGCGAAGAAACCGGACAGCAATGGTTGCAGGCCCTGCAGAAGTTTCCACAGTGGTTCCGGCCCTTCGACAGCGGCAGCGGCCCGATCACCCTCAATGCCTATGCCCCCCCGCCTGACGCGGACGCTGTATGGAAGCAGTTCCGCCAGCTCCACGCGCAACTGCGCAAGGCCAAGGACAAGGCGCCGGGCATCCGCCAGGTGGAGGACTTTTTCGCCGTTCATGACTATCGCAGCATCGCCATCGACCACAGCGAGTACCCCGGCCTGCTCAACGACATCGCCTACTGGGCCAGCGAGGCCGGCCAGCTGAAGGTCGCCCGCGGATGGCTGGTGGAAGTGCTGCGCCGGGACATGTGGCGCATGCCGACCTACCTCAACCTGGCCGACCTGGACTGGGCCCTGTTCGAACAGCGGCCCCTGGACAACATTCCCCAGGGCCGGGCCATCGAAGGTTATCGGTTGTATTGCGGCATGCGCCTGCAACGCCAGATGAGCATCCCGCCGCGGGTGCTCCAGCGCCTGGGCCTGCAGTCGGCCAACCCAGAGGCGTGCCAGGGATTCTGGCCCCTGGTGGCCGCCGCGGACGCCGGTGACGAAGCCGAGGTAAAGCGCCTGCTGGCCAGTGGCGTCAGCGGCGAAGTCATGGCCGAGGACGGCCGCAGCGCCCTGCTGCATGCCCTGGATGCCCCCCACCTGGAGATCGCCCGGCTGTTGCTGGCCAACGGCGCCCATACCAGCGGCCAGTATCGCTGGAGCACCCTGGCCCTGCTGGCCATGCAACGTGACCTCAAGGATGGCCCCGACCTCGAGCAGGGCGGGCGCTTGAAGTTCCTGCTGCAGGCCGGGGTCGCCATCGACGAGCAGGACTACCGGGGCCGGACTCCGCTGATGCAACTGGCGGAGCAGGAGCGCAACCTCAAGGGCTTCACCTGGGTGCTGCAACACCCGCAGAACCTTGACCTGCTCAATGTGCCAGACAAGGAAACCGCTCTATACCGTGCGTTCTGGGGCAACAACTATCCGGCCATGAAGCTGTTGATCAACGCGGGAGCCAACCTCAACCTGAGCTATGGCGGGGGCACCTGCTACAACCAGCCCATGGGGCAGAGCCTGCTGAACTATCTGGCCGACGCAGTCTCGGCCGACGACAAGGCGCGCATCGCCAGCCAGCAAGGCACCCTGGAAGTCTTCACTCTGCTGCTGGAAAAAGGCGCCGACCCGAATGTCGGCCAGCGCTGCGAGAAAAAGGGCTACGCCCTGCTGCTGGAGGCCATCGCCCGGAAAAAACGCGAGGACATGCGCCAGGTCCTGCAACGCTTCGTGCCGGCAGCACCGGCAGGCTGAAGCCACTGGCGCCCCGCAATGGGGCGCCATGCCCCTTCCAGGGGCGAATTTCGGTCACGCAATCTGGCCATATCGATCCTCTTTTGGCCGTTCCCGCCGTTCTCCAAAACCCCGCGTCCCGCAAGACTGTGATCCACCGAATCAGCCTGCGGAGAACAAGAAAATGCTGACGATCTACTCGGACGATCACCACCTGCACCACGGCCGTTGCGAACTGATAGACGGGCAACTGATGCCTTGCTTCGAAATGCCCTCCCGGGCCGACCACGTGCTGGACCGAGTGAAGTACCGCAACCTGGGGCCGGTGGAGGCGCCCAGGGACTTCGGCCTGGAGCCAGTCCAGCGGGTCCATGGCCGCGCCTACCTGGAGTTCTTCCAGGGTGCCTGGGAGCGCTGGGCCGCCAAGGGCATCGACGGCGACCTCCTGCCCTACACCTGGCCGGCGCGCACCCTGCGCAGCGTGATCCCCACCAGCCTGCACGGCCAACTCGGCTACTACAGCTTCGACGGCGGCGCACCGATCACCGCCGGCACCTGGCAGGCGGCCTATAGCGCAGCCCAGGTGGCCCTCACCGCCCAGGCGGTGATCCAGCGCGGCGCCCGCAGTGCCTTCGCCCTGTGCCGGCCGCCGGGACATCACGCCGCCAGTGACCTGATGGGCGGCTACTGCTACCTGAACAACGCCGCCATCGCCGCCCAGGCCTTCCTTGATCAGGGCCATAAAAAAGCCGCGATCCTCGACGTCGACTACCACCACGGCAACGGCACGCAGTCGATCTTCTATGAGCGCAGCGACGTGCTCTTCACCTCGATCCATGGCCACCCGGAAGCCGAGTTCCCGTTCTTCCTGGGTTATGCCGACGAATGCGGCGAAGGCGCCGGCGAAGGCTACAACTTCAACTACCCGCTGGCCGCCGGCAGTGGCTGGGACGTGTGGAGCGCGGCCCTGGAGCAGGCCTGCAACCAGATCCAGCGCTATGACGCCGACGTCATCGTGGTGTCCCTAGGCGTGGACACCTTCAAGGACGACCCGATCTCGCAATTCAAACTCGACAGCCCGGATTACCTGGCCATGGGCAAGCGCATCGCCGCCCTCGGCAAGCCGACGCTGTTCGTCATGGAAGGCGGTTACGCGGTGGAAGAAATCGGCATCAACGCCGTCAACGTTCTCGAAGGTTTTCAAAGCGCCCAGTGAGGAACCCGCATCATGAACAGATTCCAACGCCTCATGGTCCCTGCCCTGTGCGCAACCCTGCTGGGCACCGCCGCCCACGCCGAAGAGCGCACGCTGCGGGTGTACAACTGGTTCGACTACATCACCCCCAAGGCCCTGGAAGACTTCAAGGCCCAGAACAGCCAGGTGAAGCTGGTCTACGACATCTTCGACACCAACGAAGCCCTGGAAGCCAAGCTGCTCACCGGCAACTCCGGGTATGACGTGGTAGTGCCGTCCAACGTGTTCCTGGCCAAGCAGATCGAGGCCGGGGTGTTCCAGCCCCTAGACCGTAGCAAGCTGCCCAACTGGAACCACCTGGACCCCAAGCTGATGAAGCTGATCGAGGCCAACGACCCGGGCAACCGGTTCGCCGTGCCCTACATGTACGGCACCATCCTGATCGGCTTCAACCCGGCCAAGGTCAAGGCCGCCCTGGGGGACCAGGCACCGGTGGACAGCTGGGACCTGATCTTCAAGGAAGAGAACCTCAGCAAGCTCAAGCAGTGCGGCGTGGCCCTGCTGGATTCGCCATCGGAAATCCTGCCCCTGGCCCTGCAGCACCTGGGCCTGGACCCCAACAGCGAGAAGCCGGCGGACTACGCCAAGGCTGAAGCGCTGCTAATGAAGATCCGCCCGTACATCACCTATTTCCACTCGTCCAAGTACATGGCCGACATCGCCAACGGCGACATTTGCGTAGCGGTGGGGTATTCGGGAAGTTTTTCCCAGGCCGCCAACCGGGCCAAGGAAGCCAAGAACGGCGTGACCGTGGACATGCGCCTGCCCAAGGAGGGCGCGCCGATCTGGTTCGATATGCTGGCGATGCCCAAGGGCGCGAAGAATCAGGAAGACGCCTACACCTTCATCAACTACCTGCTGCAACCCCAGGTGATTGCCCCAGTCAGCGACTTTGTCGGGTACCCGAACCCGAACAAGGACGCCACCGAGCTGGTGGACCCTTCGATCCGCAACAACCCCAACCTGTATCCGACAGAAGCGGCCATGAGCACCCTGTATACGCTGCAGCCGCTGCCCCGTGACGCAGAACGGGCGCGAACCCGAGCCTGGACCAAGATCAAGTCGGGCACCTGATCATTACCCCTGGGGCTTGCTCGCGCTGGATTGCGCAGCAAGCCCAGGGCCAGCTACCCGGTTCTGCCTGATACTCCGCGAGAACCGATTCACGACTGCTACGCAGCCGTACGGGAGCAAGCTCCCTCGCCACAACAGCATTCCGCGCCCCCACCTGTGGCGAGCGAGCTTGCTCGCGCTGGATTGCGCAACAAGCCCAAGGCCGGCTACCCGGTTCTGCCTGATACTCCGCGAGAACCGATTCACGACTGCTGCGCAGCCGTACGGGAGCAAGCTCCCTCGCCACAACAGCATTCCGCGCCACCACCTGTGGCGAGCGAGCTTGCTCGCGCTGGCTTGCGCAGCAAGCCCAAGGCCAGCTACCCGGTTCTGCCTGATACCCCGCGAGAACCGATTCACGACTGCGGGAGCAAGCTCCCTCGCCACAACAGCGTTTCGCGCCACCACCTGTGGCGAGCGAGCTTGCTCGCGCTGGATTGCGCAGCAAGCCCAAGGCCAGCTACCCGGTTCTGCCTGATACTCCGCGAGAACCGATTCACGACGGCTACGCAGCCGTACGGGAGCAAGCTCCCTCGCCACAACAGCGTTTCGCGCCACCACCTGTGGCGAGCGAGCTTGCTCGCGCTGGATTGCGCAGCAAGCCCAAGGCCGGCTACCCGGTTCTGCCTGATACTCCGCCAGAGCCGATTCACGACTGCTACGCAGCCGAGCGGGAGCAAGCTCCCTCGCCACAACAGCATTTCGCGCCACCACCTGTGGCGAGCGAGCTTGCTCGCGCTGGATTGCGCAGCAAGCCCAAGGCCAGCTACCCGGTTCTGCCTGATACTCCGCGAGAACCGATTCACGACTGCGGGAGCAAGCTCCCTCGCCACAACCAGCCATCAGCAGCCGGTCAGCCCCTGGGGGGCACGCTCTTCGGCGAAGAACCAGGGCCGCAGGCGCACGCCCACGCCATTGCCGATGAACGCCGCCACCAGCCACAGCCAGCCGTGCACGCTGCCGGAGGCGATGCCGCTGAAGTAAGCGCCGATGTTGCAGCCATAGGCCAGGCGCGAGCCGTAACCCAGCAGCAGGCCACCGATCACCGCCGCCACCAGGGAGCGGGTGGGAATCCTCAGGTTGGGCGCGAAGCGTCCCGCCAGGCCCGCCGCCAGCAACGCACCGAGCACGATGCCGATGTCCATGACACTGGTGATGTC
This sequence comes from Pseudomonas sp. L5B5, assembly GCF_020520285.1. Classification (NCBI taxonomy): domain Bacteria; kingdom Pseudomonadati; phylum Pseudomonadota; class Gammaproteobacteria; order Pseudomonadales; family Pseudomonadaceae; genus Pseudomonas; species Pseudomonas sp. L5B5. The sequence continues at coordinate 4,304,645 of NZ_CP084742.1, read as the reverse complement.
CTGCCACACCGGGGCCGCCAGGGCCTTGGCATTGGCCGCGCCCTGCCAGAACACCCAGCTGCCCACGTCCACACCCAACCCGCTGGCGACCTTGGCGCCCCACAGGGCGAACGCCGAGGTGATGCCCCATGGGCGCCCGGCCAGGGCCAGGGTGGCGAAGTTCAGCAGGGCCAGGGCCACCGCCCCCCAGACCAGCGGCCACGGGCCGCGCAGCAGACGGCGCCAGCCCTGTTGCTGGCTGGCCACCGGGGCTTCAAGGCTGCCGTGACGGCGTTTTTCCAGGGTCAGGGTCAGCACCGCGATCAGCGCGAACAGGCACAGGCTCAAGCCCAGCGCCGGGCCCACGCCAAAGCTCTGGACAATGGAGATCGGCGGCAGCGACGGCAGGGCGAACCACCAATCCACATGATGGGTGGCGATCAGCGAGCCACAGATGAAGAACGCCAGGGTCACCAGCATCCGCGCATTGCCGCCGCCGACGGTGAACAGGGTGCCGGACGCGCAACCGCCGCCCAGCTGCATGCCGATGCCGAAGATGAAGGCCCCGAAGATCACCGAGACCCCGGCCGGCGCCACCAGGCCCACCACCGGCTGGCCGAACAGGCTGCCCGCCCCCAGGGCCGGGAAGAACAGCAGCACGGCCAGGGCCAGCATGACCATCTGCGCCCGCAGGCCGGCGCCACGGCGGTCGCGGATAAACACCCGCCAGGCCGAGGTAAAGCCAAAGGCCGCGTGGTACAGGGTCAACCCCAGCGCGGCGCCCAGCAGCAGCAACAACACCTGCCGGGCACCGACCTGGGCTTGCAGGAACAGGGCGCCGGCCACCAGGAGCAGCAAGGCGAACAAGGGGGCGCCGAACTTGCGTTCCGGCGCCAGGGAAAGGGTCTGGTTCATGGGGGGTCTCGGGCGGGGAAAGGCTCGTGAGTATACCCGCTCAAACCCGCCAGGCCTGGCGCAAGCGGCTCACCGCCGCCTGGATATCGGCCTCCGGCACCGCCGCGAAGCCCAGCACCAGTCCGGCCCGCTGGTCCTCGGGCAAGGCGGTGTGCGGCAGCCAGTAGCTGCTCAGGCCGGTCATCTCGACCTCTACGCTTGTGGCCTGGGCCAGCAACGCCTGTTCCCGCGCCAGGCTGTCGACCCGCACTGTCAGGTGCAGCCCCGCCGCCACACCGGGCAGCGGCCCGACGCCGTCGATGGCCTGAGGCCAAGCGGCCAGCAAGGTGTTGCGACGGCTCAGGGCGGCCCGGCGCATGCGCCGGATATGCCGCTGGAAGTGCCCCGCGGCCATGAATTCGGCCATCACCGCCTGGGTACTGACTTCGGAATGGCGCACGTCCACCGCCCGACGCTGGGCGAAGGGCTGCACCAGGGTCGGCGGCAATACCAGGTAACCCAGGCGCAGCGCCGGGAACGCCACCTTGCCGAAGGTGCCGACATAGATCACCCGGCCCTGGCGGTCCAACGCCGCCAGGGGCGCCAGGGGTGCGCCGCTGTAGCGGTACTCGCCGTCGTAGTCGTCCTCGACGATCCAGCCCCCGGTGCGCTCGGCCCAGGCCAGCAGCTCCAGGCGCCGGGCCAGGCTCATGATCACCCCCGTGGGGTACTGGTGAGACGGCGTGACATAGGCCAGGCGGCAGTTGTCCAGCTGCTCCAGCTGGCGGCAGTCGATGCCCTCCTGGTCCACGTCCACACCCTGCAACTGCGCGCCCGCCAGGGCGAAGGCGTGACCGGCGGCCCGGTAGCCGGGATTCTCCACAGCCACCCGGTCGCCGGGCTCCACCAACAGCTGTGCACAAAGGCTGATGCCCTGCTGCGCGCCACTGGTGATCACTATTTGTTCAGCCGTGCAGTGCAGCCCCCGAGCGCTGCGCAAGTAGGCCGCGATCAGGCTGCGCAGGCGCGGGTCGCCCGCCGAGTCGCCGTAACACAACTGGCCGAGGTCGGGTCTGCGCCAGAAAGCCGCATTCAGCTTGGCCCAGACCTCGAACGGGAACAGATCGAAGGCCGGGACTCCAACCCGAAAAGCTCGCGGTGGCCCCTTGGGCGGGGTGCTCAAATGATGGGTTTGCAGGCGTTGCCAACCACTGCTGTGGATAACTTTACTGGATAAATCAACAGTAATTTCAGCTGATTTTGTGGATAAACCTGTGGGTAAGCTTGTTGAAAAGCCTGTGGATACTTTTGTGGATAGTTTTTTGATCGGTAACCGGGTTTCCGGCAATTGTGTCACGTAGGTGCCATCGCCGACCCGCCCCTCGATAAAACCCTCGGCATACAGCTGGTCGTAGGCGCGCACCACGCTATTGCGGGAGATCCCCAGGGCGGCGGCCAGGTCACGGCTGGCGGGCAAACGCGTGCCGCTGGCCAGGCGCCCGTCCAGCACCCGCTGGCGCAGGGCCTGGTACAGCTGGCGGCTGAGACCCTGGCCGCGATCCAGCTGGATGCCGGCAGGGTTGAAAGATAGCGCAGGCAAAGCACTGTTCATCGGGGCTTCCCGCAATTGGACCCATGAAATAGGCCGTTGATGGCTCTTACAACGAACCATTAGCCTGCCTAGGATGCAGGCACTCGCCAAGGATTTTTTTGCATGTACCTACCTCGTGCTTTTGTTGATGAAGACCTCCCCCGGCTGCATGGCGTGATCCAGCACAGCCGCCTGGCCACCCTGGTGACCTGGGGCGCCCAGGGCTTGCAGGCCAGCCATGTGCCGCTGTTGCTGGACCTGGCCCAAGGCGCCAATGGCACCCTCTACGGCCACTTGGCCAAGGCCAACCCGCAGTGCGCCGAGCTGGCCGACGGCGCCCAGGCCCTGGTGATCTTCCTGGCCGAGGACGCCTACGTCAGCCCTTCGTTCTATCCGAGCAAGGCCGAACACGGCAAAGTGGTGCCAACCTGGAACTACGTGGCGGTGCACGCCTATGGCCAGCCCGAGGTCTTCACCGATCTGCAACGGCTGCTGAAGGTGGTTGAAGGCCTGACCGAACGTCACGAAAGCGCTCGCCCGCAACCGTGGAAGGTAGCGGACGCCCCTGCCGACTACATCGATGGCATGCTCAAAGCGATTGTCGGTTTCGCCCTGCCGATCCAGCGCCTGGAAGGCAAGCGCAAGCTCAGCCAGAACCGCAACGCCGAGGATGCCGCCGGCGTGCGCGAAGGCCTGGCGGCCAGCGCCGACCTGCGCGACCAGCAACTCGCCCGACTGATGAGCTAGGTTTTCGTCCAGAACAATAAAGGAGCTCTCATGAGCCAGATCCAGATCCGCCCCGTTACTGCTGCCGACCAAGGCGCCTGGCTGCCCCTGTGGCAGGCCTACCTGCGTTTCTATGAAACCGAGCTGGCGGATGCAGTGACCCAGAGCACCTGGCAGCGTTTTCTCGACCCCAGCGAACCGACCCACGCGGCCCTGGCCTGGGACGGCGAGCGAGCGGTGGGCATGGTGCATTTCATCTACCACCGCTCCAACTGGAGCATCGAGAACTCTTGCTACCTGCAGGACCTGCTGGTGACCCCGGATCAACGCGGTACCGGCGTGGGCCGCCAGTTGATCGAATTCGTCTACGCCCAGGCGAAGCGGGACGGTTGCGCCAAGGTTCATTGGCTGACCCATGAAACCAACGCCACGGCCATCCAGCTGTATGAGCGCATCGCCGAGCGCCCGGGCTTCATCCAGTTCCGCAAACCCCTCTGAATTGCCAAGGAGCCACTGCATGTCGATTTCTCTCGCCGACTGGAAAGGCGTTCCCGCCCCTTCGGCCACCCTGCTCGAAGGGCGCTTCATCCGTTTGGAAAGGCTCGACCCGGCGCGCCATGGCGACGATCTGTTCCAAGCCCTGCAAGGCCCCGGAGCCGACCCCAAGCTGTGGAACTACCTGCCTTACGGGCCCTTCCCGGAGCGCCCGGTCTTCGATGCCTGGCTCAATGGCCACGCCGCCGCCAGCGATCCGTATTTCTTTACCGTGATCGACCGTGCCAGCGGCCAGGCCCAGGGCTTGATCAGCCTGATGTCCATTGTCGCGGCCCAGGGCCGCATCGAGATCGGCCACGTGACTTTCGGCGCGCCCATGCAGCGTTCGCCCAAGAGCACCGAGGCGGTGTACCTGCTGGCCAAAGAGGCCTTCGCCCTGGGCAACCGGCGCCTGGAATGGAAGTGCAACAACGCCAACGAGCGCTCGCGCTACGCGGCGCAGCGGTTGGGGTTCAGTTTTGAAGGGGTGTTTCGCCAGCACATGGTGGCCAAGGGTCAGAACCGCGACACCGCCTGGTTCTCGATCCTGGATGGGGAATGGCCGGCGATTGCCAAGGGCTTCGAGCAATGGCTCGGTGACGAGAACCAGAGCGGCTCGGGGCAGCTCAGGTCTCTGGCGGAGTGCCGCGGCTAGGCGGCTCGCCGGCGAACAACTGGAGCCACTGCCGCAGGCTGCGATCCACCGCGCAGCGGGCGGCGCCGTTGAAGGCTGCGACAGGGGCACTTCAGCGCAGTTTCTGCGCCAGCACCGCGATATGCTCCGGGCCAATGCCACAGCAGCCGCCCACATGGCTGGCACCGCGCTGGTGCCAGTCCGCCACCCATTGCAGATAACCCGGCGGGTCCAGGTCTTCGCGCAGGGGGCACAGGCCATCGTTGGCGGTCGCATCCTCGGGCTGAGGCGGGAAGGCATTGGCGTAAACGCCAATGTGAATCTGCGCTCCCAGGCGTTCGAACGTCTCGCGGGCCACATCCACCGCCGCACCGATCACTTCAGGCTGGCTGCAGTTGAACAGCAGGGTCTGTACACCCAACTGCGCCGCTGCGGCCGCCGCATCGGCCACCGGCTCGCCGGAACGCAGGCGCGGCACTTCGTCGACCTCTTCGTCCTTCAGGGTGAAGGACAGCCAGAACGGCTTGCCGTCCTGGGGCAGCCCGGCATGAATCGCCCGCGCCTCGGCAATCGAACTCTGGGTTTCCGCCAGCCACAGGTCGACATGGGGCGCCAGGCCCCGAACCAGCGGGCCCAGCACCTCCGCGACCCGGCCAGCGTCGAACAGATCAGGGCGATAGGAGCCGAACAGTGGCGGCAACGAGCCCGCCACTCGCACCGGCTTGCCGGAGGCCTGCACCGCACGACGCGCCAACTCGCCGGCCAGGGACGCCAGCGCCTGGCCTTCAGCAGCGAAGCGCTCTTCGCCAATGTGGAAAGGCACCACGGCGTAACTGTTGCTGGTGATCACATCGGCGCCGCTGGCGATGTAGGCCGCATGCACCGCCTCCACCGCCCGGGGATCTTCGCTCAACGCCAGCGCTGACCACTCAGGCTGTCGGAACGGTGCGCCACGGCGCTGCAACTCACGACCCATACCGCCATCCAGAATTACCGTGCTCTCTGCGCCCATATGCTTTTCGCTCATATTCTTATGAAAATAACTCACTACCAGAGTCGTTCTTATAACTATTAAATACGCACCATTCAGTTAATAACAACTCTTTTTCAGTCAGGATTCCGATGCCCTTCCAACCCTTGCTGGCCTTCGGCCTGACCCTGCTTGCCGCCTCCTCCCAAGCTTTCGCTGGCACTACCCTGGAGCGTATCGAACAGAAAAATGAGCTGGTGGGGGTGCTGATGGAAAGCTATCCACCCTTCTCATTCCTCAACGAGCAGAACCAGCTGGACGGCTTCGATGTGGACGTGGCCAAGGCCGTGGCCGACAAGCTCGGGGTCAAGCTGCGCCTGGAAACACCGTCCTGGGACGTGATCGCCGCCGGCCGCTGGAGCGGGCGCTACGACATCTGCATCTGCTCCATGACCCCGAGCAAGGCCCGCGCCGAAGTCTTCGACTTCCCGGTGCAGTACTACGCCTCGCCGGCGGTGATCGTGGTCAACGCCAAGGATGAGCGGATCCACGGTGCCAAGGACCTGAGCGACAAGAAGGTCGGCCTCACTGCCGCCTCCAGCTATGAAGGCTACCTGAACAAGAACCTGGTGATCGAAGGTGCCGAGGACACCCACCTGCAATACCCCTTCGAGAACGTGCAGATTGCTCCCTACGACACCGACAACGTGGCCTTCCAGGACCTCGGCCTGGGCCCGGGCGTGCGCCTGGATGCAATCCTCACCAACCTGGTCACCGCCCAGCCGCGCCTGACCCAGGACTCGCGCTTCAAGCTGGCTGGCGAGCCGCTGTACGCCGAGCCCAACTCGGTGGCCATCGAGAAAGGCGATGCACAGTGGGATGCCAAGGTGCGTGAAGTCTTCGCCCAGCTGAAGCAGGACGGCACCCTGAGCCAGCTGTCGCAGAAATGGATCGGCGCCGACATCAGCCGATGACTGCTCATACGCCACCGCCTCAGCCACCTCAATCGGTGGCTGCACCGCTGCTCAAGCGCCTGCTGGGCTTTCGCACCCGCCTGTACCTGACCTGGGCCGCGCTGCTGGTGCTGTTCGCCAGCTTCTTCCTGAGCTTCGACCTGAAGTTCTCGATCATCCTCGACAAGCTGCCAAACCTGCTGGGCCTGCACCTGTCACCCAGCGGCTTCCTCCAAGGCGCGGCGCTGACCCTGTTCCTCTGCGCCTGCTCCATCGTCGCCTCGTCGCTACTGGGCTTCGTCGCCGCCCTGGCGCGGCTGTCTTCGAGCGCCGTGGCATTCGGCATCGCCAGCTTCTACGCCTCGTTCTTTCGCGGCACGCCGCTGCTGATCCAGATCCTGCTGATCTACCTCGGCCTGCCGCAACTGGGAGTGGTGCCCGGCGCCATCACCGCCGGGATCATCGCCCTGTCGCTGAACTACGGCGCCTACCTGAGCGAGATCTTCCGCGCCGGCATCCTCGGCGTGCCCCATGGCCAGCGCCAGGCAGCCCTGGCCCTGGGCATGAGCGACAGTGTGATCTTCTGGCAGGTAACCCTGCCCCAGGCCATGCGTACCCTCATCCCGCCGGCCACCAACCAGTTCATCTCGATGCTCAAGGACTCGTCGCTGATCTCGGTGATGGGGGTCTGGGAAGTGATGTTCCTGGCCCAGTCCTATGGTCGTTCCAGCTACCGCTACATCGAGATGCTCAGCACTGCGGCGCTGATCTACTGGCTGCTGTCCATTGGCCTGGAACTGATCCAGGCGCGGATGGAAAAGCACTACGGCAAGGGTTACGTACAGCGCGGGTGAGGCTCAGGTGAGCACTGATGGGCCCGGGGTAACCGGGCTCCTTTCCGAGCGCTCAAGCTCATTGAGCAGCGAACGGGCTCGGCTGGTCTTCTGCACTTTCACCACGCCCATCTGCAGGCCGAAGGGCTTGAACACGGCGTTCAGCGACTTGAGGGTCGGATTGCCGTCACCGTGTTCGATATGGATCAGGGTGCGCAGGGAAATCCGGCACATCCGGGCGAACAGGTTCTGCTGCAGCCCCGTGACTTCAGTGCGCAGGCGCTTGACCGCATCGCCAATCGGCAGGCGACCGGCAGCCATTTCCTGCTGAATGTCGTCGATCAGAGTCCCGCGTTCTTCCACCGTCATACTCATCGCAATCCCCACTCCTGCAGGCGTCGGTCCAGGTGGCGCAAGTGAATGCGCGGATGGTTCAGGGTGGCTTCGGGCAAGCCACTGGCACTCAACAGGTCCGGCAGGGCCCGCAGCTGTTCGGCATCCGCGCGCAGGCGCGTCAGCGCGGCCTCGGGATCGAGCAACGGCTTGAGGCTGGCGCACACCAGGCGCCAGTCGACGTCACCAGCCACTTCCATGCGCCCGGGCCATTTGAGGGTCCGGGTAATGCCTTCCTCGTCCATGACCATGGGCGCCAGATCGTAGATCGGCGCCAGTTGCACCGCGTCTTCGCTGCGGATGATCGCGATATTGCGCCCATGGTTATCCGAGTTGCCGAGGATCTTGTTGAGCAGGTCTCGTCGCAGATAATCCGCCACCAGTTCGGGCAGCTGCGACTCCTGGCCGGTGATTCGCCACAGCTCCGCAAGTATCCCCAGGACCTCGGTGTGGCGCATGCCGTGGCCATAACCGACCAGCCCGGCCAGGGAATAGATCGACTCCACTGCCAGCCGCTCGACCCCCGCCTCCGACACTCGCCGGTCAAAGCGCTGCATCCACAGGCTGGGCTTGCGAGCCTCCTCCAGGGCCAAGCCTTGCGACGGCACCGTATCGACTCCCAGTTGCTGCAAGGCCCGGTAGTAATGGAACTCGCTTCTGAGGATGTCGCAGTCGTTCTGCGTAGCCTGGTTACGAGGGAACTTCACGAACCAGTGCTGCACCGCCAAGCCATCTTCAAGCACTGCATCGGGGTACAACAGCCCCTCGTGACTCTCGGTCAGCAGCAACTTGGGGGCTTCGCCCCCAGCTCCAGTGGCTCCCCCAATCGCCGCTCCCTGCTCATGGACATACTCGAGAAAACGGTTGTCACGAGTCACCACATCCTCGCGCGAGAAGCCCAGCGCCGGACGTTCGTCCAGGGTCGCCAGCGACTCCTTGATCCGCAGGTTGCCAATAGGTGACGGTGTGGATCGCGCCAGCAGAAACAACTCGGGCGCCAGATCTTCAGGCCGTTCACGCCCCATGTGCGTCAGCAGAAAACGCTTGGCCGCGCCCGCAGGGGCGATGTCATAGACAAAGGCCGGGGCCTGGGCTTCACGCCAAGGCTCCCAACCCAAAGGTATCTGTGCACTGACCGAACGGGCGAGCGGGCTGCCAGTAGCTTCCAGGTTATCCACCAGATACTGCGGGACATAACCAAAGCTGCAAGGGCTGGCAAAACCCGCTTCAGGTTGGTCGAAGGTCAGGGTCATGGCGTCGGCCCACGCCCCTGCGCAATAGAGTTGCAACGTCAGCCGAAGCATTTGAGCACCTGCAATTTAATGCATTTCAGTAGGCATTCGAATCAGTCATTCATGTATTATAATGCATACATTCACCGACATGGCCCAAAAAAGTGCATCAAAATGCATTTTCAACAAAATATCCTTGTTTAAAATGCATTAAATTACATTTTAGAAAGACAAAAAAAGGGAGGCCGTAGCCCCCCCGAGGTAAACAGTTGCAGATGAGGGCCTGAACTCAGCCTTCGATCTCGATCAGGATTTCGCCCGGGTTGACCCGGTCGCCCTTGGCCACGTGGATGGCCACGACCTTGCCGGCGATGGCCGCCTGGACTTCGGTCTCCATCTTCATGGCTTCGGTGATCAGCACGGCCTGGCCGGCCTTGACCACGTCGCCTTCCTTGACCAGCACATCGACGATGTTGCCCGGCATGGTGGTGCTGACATGACCCGGGGCGCTGGCCTGCTTGCGCTTGCTGGTGCCGCCGCCGACGAACTCGTTGAGCGGCTCGAACACCACTTCTTCCGGCATGCCGTCGATGGACAGGTAGAAGTGGCGCTTGCCTTCGGCCTTCACACCGACACCGGTAATGTCGACGCGGTAGGTCTCGCCATGGACGTCGATGACGAACTCGGTGGGCACGCCCTCGCCGCCCGGCTTGCTGACGCCACCGGCCTCGGGGATCGGCAGCAGCACTTCCGGTACCAGGGTGCCGGCCTCACGCTCTTCGAGGAACTTGCGCCCGATGTCCGGGAACATGGCGTAGGTCAGCACGTCCTCTTCGGACTTGGCCAACGCGCCGATTTCGCCACGCAACTTGGTCATTTCCGGCTTCAGCAGGTCGGCCGGACGGACGTCGATCACCTCCTCGCTGCCGATGGCCTGGCGCCGCAGTTTCTCGTCGACCTCACCCGGGGCCTTGCCGTAGCCGCCTTGCAGGTAAAGTTTCACTTCGTTGGTGATGGTCTTGTAGCGCTCGCCGGCCAGGACGTTGAAGAACGCCTGGGTGCCGACGATCTGCGACGTCGGGGTCACCAGCGGTGGGTAGCCCAGGTCGTGACGGACCCGCGGAATCTCCGCCAGTACTTCGTTCATGCGGTTCAGGGCGCCCTGCTCCTTGAGCTGGTTGGCCAGGTTGGAAATCATCCCGCCCGGCACCTGGTTGACCTGCACACGGGTGTCCACGGCGGTGAATTCGCTTTCAAACTGGTGGTACTTCTTGCGCACGGCGTAGAAGTACAGGCCGATTTCCTGCAGCAGTTCCAGGTCCAGGCCGGTGTCGAACTCGCTGCCCTTCAGGGCCGCGACCATGGACTCGGTGCCCGGGTGGCTGGTGCCCCAGGCGAAGCTGGAGATCGCGGTGTCGATGTGGTCGGCGCCATTCTCGATGGCCTTGAGCTGGCACATCGCGGCCAGGCCGGCGGTGTCGTGGGAGTGGATGAACACCGGCAGCGACTGCTCGGTCTTCAGCGCCTTGACCAGCTCGCCGGTGGCATACGGGGTCAGCAGGCCGGCCATGTCCTTGATCGCCACCGAGTCGCACCCCATGGCTTCCATCTGCTTGGCCTGGGCCACGAACGCCTTGATGGTGTGCACCGGGCTGGTGGTGTAGGCGATGGTGCCCTGGGCGTGCTTGCCGGCAGCCTTCACCGCTTCGATGGCCACGCGCAGGTTACGCACGTCGTTCATGGCGTCGAAGATGCGGAACACGTCGATGCCGTTGACCGCCGCCTTGGCCACGAAGGCCTTGACCACGTCGTCGCTGTAATGGCGGTAGCCCAGCAGGTTCTGGCCGCGCAGGAGCATTTGCAGGCGGGTATTGGGCAGCGCGGCGCGCAGCTGGCGCAGGCGCTCCCACGGGTCTTCCTTGAGGAAGCGCACGCAGGCGTCGAAGGTCGCGCCACCCCAGACTTCCAGGGACCAGTAGCCGACCTTGTCGAGCTTGTCGCAGATCGGCAGCATGTCGTCGGTGCGCATGCGGGTCGCCAGCAAGGACTGGTGGGCGTCACGCAGGATGGTGTCGGTAACAAAGATCTTCTTGGACATTCTTATCTCCTCTTAGCGACAAGCTGCGAGCGACAAGCTGCAAGTAAAAGCCGATCGGCTCTAGCTTGGCGCTTGTCGCTAAACGCTTGCCGCTGCTTGTTCAAAGGCCTGCGTGGGCGGCGATGGCGGCGGCGATGGCCAGGGCCAGCTCTTCGGGTTTGCGCTTGATCGAGTAGTTGGTCAATTCCGGGTGGCTTTCGACGAAGCTGGTGTTGAACTGGCCGCTACGAAATTCCGGATTGCGCAGGATTTCCTGGTAGTACGCGGCGGTGGTCTTGACCCCCTGCAGGCGCATGTCGTCCAGGGCGCGCAGGCCGCGGTCCATGGCTTCTTCCCAGGTCAACGCCCACACCACCAGCTTCAGGCACATGGAGTCGTAGAACGGCGGAATGGTGTAGCCGGTGTAGATCGCCGTGTCGGTACGCACGCCAGGGCCGCCGGGGGCGTAGTAGCGGGTGATCTTGCCGAAGCTGGGCAGGAAGTTGTTCTTCGGGTCCTCGGCATTGATCCGGAACTGCAGGGCAAAACCGCGGTGATGGATGTCTTCCTGTTTCACCGAGAGCGGCAGGCCCGAGGCGATGCGGATCTGCTCGCGGACGATGTCGATGCCGGTGATTTCCTCGGTGATGGTGTGTTCCACCTGCACCCGGGTGTTCATCTCCATGAAGTACACCTCGCCCTCGGCGAGCAGGAACTCCACGGTGCCGGCGTTCTCGTAGCCCACGGCCTTGGCCGCGCGCACCGACAGGTCGCCGATGTAGGCGCGCTGCTCGGGGGTCAGTTGCGGGCTCGGGGCGATCTCGATGAGTTTCTGGTTGCGGCGCTGGATCGAGCAGTCGCGCTCGAACAGGTGGACCACGTTGCCGAAGCTGTCACCCAGGATCTGCGCCTCGATGTGCTTGGGATTGACGATGCATTTTTCCAGGAACACTTCGGCCGAACCGAAGGCCTTGGTGGCCTCGGAGATCACCCGGGGGAAATTCTGCTCCAGCTCTTCGCGGCTGTTGCACCGACGGATGCCTCGGCCGCCACCACCGGAGGTGGCCTTGAGCATGACCGGATAACCGATGCGGTCGCCTTCGCGCAGGGCTTCGTGGATATCGGCGACGTTGCCTTCGGTGCCCGGGGTGACTGGCACGCCGGCCTTGATCATGCTGCGGCGCGCTTCGGTCTTGTCGCCCATGCGGCGGATCACTTCTGCCGCCGGACCTATGAACTTGATCCCGCGTTCGGCGCAGATGTCTGCCAGTTCGGCGTTTTCCGAGAGGAAACCATAGCCGGGATGCAAGGCATCGCAGCCGGTCTCCACCGCCAGGTTCACCAGCTTGCGCGGGTTCAGGTAACCGGCCAGGGGCTCGGCACCGATGCTGTGGGCTTCGTCCGCACGCTTGACGTGCAGCGCATGGCGGTCGGCGTCGGAGAAGATCGCTACCGAACGGATGCCCATCTCGGCGCAGGCACGCACGATTCGTACGGCAATCTCACCACGGTTGGCAATCAGGATCTTTTTTATCACTTGGAATTTCCCTTGAGCCATTGAAACAAACGACCCGCTAGACCGAGTCGGCGCGTGACCAAATGTTTCAAGTCAGTCGCAGCGACACACTAGCTCCGCGAAGGGATTAACAAAAATCAATAATTATTGGGATGACCATAAGTAAAGACTTATAGTTTTGTCACGAACCCTGGGTGCGAGCCTGAGAGATATGCGCAAGTCCCTGATGAGACTGACATTGCGTCAGCTGCAAATCTTCAACGAAGTCTGCGATCTACGCTCCTACAGCCGCGCCGCCGAGGAAATGTCCCTGACCCAGCCTGCGGTCAGCCTGCAGATCCGTCAGCTTGAAGAGTTGATCGGCCAGCCGCTGTTCGACTATGTCGGCAAGAAGCTCTACATGACCGAAGCCGCCGAGGCCCTGCAACGGGCCAGCCGGGACATCTTCGGGCGCCTGGAGAACCTCGACATGCAGCTCTCCGACATGCAGGGTTCGCTGCAGGGCCAGCTCAAGCTGGCAGTGGAGTCCAGCGCCAAGTACTTCGTGCCGCATCTGTTCGCCGCCTTCAAGCGCCAGCACCCGGAAGTCCATCTGCAACTGACCGTGGTCAACCGCGCCCAGGTGATCCGCCGCCTTTCGGACAACCGCGACGACCTGGTGATCATGTCCATGGTGCCCCAGGACATGGAGCTGGAGTTCCTGCCCTTCCTCAACAACCCCATCGTCGCCGTGGCCCCGCCGGACCATCCGCTGAGCCACATGGGAGCGCTGCGCCTGCAGGACCTGGAGCCCTACACCCTGGTGCTGCGCGAACAGGGCTCGGGCACCCGCCTGGCCTGCGAGGAGTACTTCAAGGAAAAGCGCGTGCACTTCACCCAGGTCCTCGAGGTGTCATCGGCGGAAGCACAACGCGAATGCGTCCGGGCAGGCCTGGGCGTGGCCTTGCTGACGCGCCACGCCCTGAACCTCGAGTTGGCGACCGGCGGCCTGATCGAGTTGCCGGTCGAAGAGCTGCCATTGCTTCGCAGCTGGTGCCTGGTGCAGGCCAAGGCCAAACGCCTGTCACCGGTAGCGCATGCGTTCCTGGGATTCATCCGCAGCGAACGGGTGCAGATCAGCGGGCTGGTTGAACGGTTTGACGGGAAGCTGCCGCCGCTGCCTGCCAGTAATTGACGGCATCGAGCTCGGGGTAGTCGTTGATTTCCTGTTGCAGGCGACGCAGCTCGGAGCGGTGTTCGATCGCACGGCGAAATTCCATGCGGCGTTGGTCTTCCTGCTGACGACGGGTCTTGACTGCGCTGTTGCTGTCTTCGTAAGGCCGGGCCATTTCGAGTCTCCCAATGCGAGTACGGAGGCTTCACGATGCGCTACCCCGATGACAGTTGTACGTCACTGGAGTAACAGAACGATGAAGCTTGCGTCGCTCGACGAACGGCGCCGCCAGGGCTCAAACGGCCTGCTGGGAGTCCTGTCGGTAACGGTCCGGGCCCAGGGCCTGCAGGATGAGTTTCTTGTGGGCGTCCGGTAACCGGCAGTACGCATGCAAGTGCGGGTTGAGCTGGAAATACAGCTTGCGGCCACCGAACAGCGTTTGCGCGTACAGGTGTTCATCGCGCAGGACTTCATAGGGCGTGGCGGTGTGCATGCTCAATACCGAGCGTGCCCTGTCCTTGCTCTTGATCGCCTTGCAGATCAACTTGCCGAACTGGCCCTCATCGCCCTTCTCCCCAAGCAGCTGGAAGAACGCTCCCATGAATCCGTCGAGCTTCTTCAACGGGTTGCAGTAGATCTCCCGGGGAATTCGCGCCAGTTCCAACATGTCCCGGTTGAACTCCTTGATCGAGGCAAACACCGCTCGCACCGGGGCGGGCCATTCGGGCAGATCATTGAAGGGAGTGAAAACCGTAGGCCAGGCCCCATGCAATTCAGCGATCTGTGGCTCCGACTCGATCCTGTAGCTGATCAGGGGGTTCTGGAGACCGTGCGCCATGGGCGTTTCCTGCATCACTTCCAGGGCGATGACATAGGACGCGGCGAAGAACCCCAGATGCCCCAACTGCTGTTTTTCCACGTAGGGCAAGACGCTCCGATAAAGCTCCAGGGCCCGCGCTGTCTCGCCCTCCTCCAGGGCCAGGGCGGCCCGTGCCTGCACTCCAAAGGCCGCAAACAGTGGGTAGTCCGAATGCCGCTCCAGCCTGGCGAACGCCTGCTCGATCACCACGGCAACCCGGGGGACTTCCTCAGTAGCCAGCATAAGCTGGTAGAGGGGTTCAAATTCCTCAATCGACCTGGCGGCGACTTGTTGTGAAAAGGTAGCGAATATGTACTCAAAGTAAGGGTTTTGATCGGCACTGGACAGGCGGGAAGCGATGACTCCATCGAACAGTCTGAGATGCGCAATCAGCAACCGATCCTGCTTCCGACGCCCGTAGACGGCTTCGTAATGATGACGAAAACGCTCTACCAAGGTGCTCTTCGAATCAACCTGGGCAGCACTGTACATCTCGGAAAAACGGTTGAGCGCAGTCGCCGCCCGGTACGCGCCACCAATGGTGTCCAGCAGTTCCTGCTGCTGCGCCGCAGTCAGCTTGCTGGATGAAATCTCCGCCCCGAGGCTCTCGATCTCGGCGTTGATCGTGGAGAGTTTCTTATGGGATTTATCGCTGGTCTTATCCAGGGCATAGAAAAAATCCGGAGCTTCCACCGTGGCTGGAACCAGGCTTTTTACGTAGGCCTTCAGGGAAGAAGCCTTCAGGTCGCCAGCCCCGTGGCTGACCAGCAGGGCGTGGAAATGATGGAGCGTCGTTCGAGGAGAGAGCTTGTCGCCCAACCGATGCAAAAGTACCGCCAGTTGCGGTAGCACCCACGTATCCAGGAACCGGGCGATCCCCGTTGGGTAGTCCTGGTAAGTGAGGATCGGGCGTGACCTCAATATCGAGAAGACATGCTCGTATTGGTCCAGATAATGCTGGAGCGCACGGGCCAGCGCCTGGTCGTCCTGCACCAGGTACCCGAGCAGGTCCGGCAGCAGCCCTTGTTCCACTCCATTGACCTTCCTGTAGTACAGCTTCTGCCTGCCTTCATAGGACCGAAGCTCGGAAAAGCCATTGGCAGCGGCAGTCACCAGCCCCGCCCCGTGGCATAGGGCCTCGAAGGCCTGTGCATATGTTGGAATCCTGACCATCGACTGCCGCTCCTTGAAAAATGGACATCGCCTCCCCGGATTTCCGGTCAACCGGAAAATAGCCGCTCTCTATTATCACCCTCGCAGCACTGAGCAGGACCAACCCCTCCCTGTTTCCTTCTGGAGAGCACTACCATGGCCACCCCCGAACACGAAGAAGCCCCCGGCGCAGCACCGACCGGGCAACCCACGATCTTCAACCTGGACAAAGAGGCGGCCCTGGCTGCCCTCGCTGCCGGTCGGAACCAGGAGCCGGCGCCCGACGCTGCGGCCGACCCCGAGGAAGTCGATGAAATCATCGATGAAATTGCCGAGCACCAGGATCTGCTGGAAAGGATCCACGCCAACCTGAGCGCCAAGCAGCGGCGCATCGACGACCTGACGGACGATGACACGTGCTACGAAGGTTATGGCGAGGAGCTGGTGCGGCTCGAGGAAGCCGACGACCAATTGCAGGCCGCGCAGAGGCTGCTGGACTTCAAGCCGGACATCGCTGCCGTGCGCCAGGCGCGCGGCCTCAGCGAAGACGCGGCGGGTACCCTGGCGGAAGTGAAGCCGGACGACCTCGATGACCAGGACGACGCGTCGCTGCCCTGACCGGGACGCTAACGGCTCAGTCGTCCAGGGCTTTGACGGCCTTGGGCGACAGGCGCAGGCTGCGCAAGCTGCGCTTCACGCTCTTGAGATGGTTGACCAGGCTCGGGCCACGGGCCATGGCCACGCCCATGGCCAGCACGTCGATCACCACCAAGTGGGCGATACGCGAGGTCAGCGGGGTATAGATCTCGGTGTCCTCGTGCACGTCGATGGCCAGGTTGACCGTCGACAATTCGGCCAACGGTGTCTGGCTCGGGCACAGGGTAATCAGGCTGGCTCCGCTTTCACGCACCAGGTTGGCGGTGATCAGCAAGTCCTTGGAGCGCCCGGACTGGGAGATGCAGATCGCCACGTCGGTGGGCTTGAGGGTCACCGCCGACATCGCCTGCATGTGCGGGTCGGAATAGGCCGCTGCGGTCAGCAGCAGGCGGAAGAACTTGTGCTGGGCATCCGCCGCCACGGCGCCGGAAGCTCCGAAACCGTAGAACTCCACGCGCTGGGCCTGGGACATGAGGGTCACGGCACGCTGCAACTCCACCGGATCGAGTTTCTCGCGCACTTCCATCAGGGTGTGCAGGGTGGTGTCGAAGATTTTCAGGCTGTAGTCGGCGACCGAATCGTCTTCATGAATCGCGAACTGGCCAAAGCTGGCACCGGCAGCCAGGCTCTGGGCCAGCTTGAGCTTGAGGTCCTGGAACCCCGAGCAACCGATGGCCCGGCAGAAGCGCACGATGGTCGGCTCGCTGATCCCCACGCTATGAGCCAGGTCCGCCATGGAGCTGTGCATCACGGCCGCAGGATCAAGGAGCACGTGATCGGCGACCTTGAGCTCCGATTTGCGTAACAGATGACGAGACTGGGCGATGTGCTGCAACAGGTTCAAGGGCTGGACTCATTGTTATCGGCAGGCGCCGGGGGATGTAGCAAGCTTGTAGTTATACTACATGAAATGCCTTTTCGCCTGCTCAATGCATCAGGAAATTACCTGCCTACCCCCCATGTTCAGCCGGGTACGCCATATGTAGCCGTTTTAGCGCACGCCCCTGGCGCTAGCGCGGTTGAGCCTGCAACAGCTGCGCCAGGCCCTGGGCATCCACTGGGCGGCTGATCAGGTAACCCTGCACTTCGTCGCACTGCTCGGCCCGCAGGAAGGCCAACTGGGCCGGCTCCTCGACCCCCTCGGCCACCACCTTCAAGGACAATCCGTGGGCCATCGCGATGATTGCCCGGGTAATGGCAGCATCCTCGCCGCCCTCGGCCAGGCCACGGATGAAAGCCTGGTCGATCTTCACGTAGTCCACCGGGATGCGCTTGAGGTAACTCAGGGATGAGTAGCCGGTGCCAAAGTCGTCAATGGCCAGCTTGACCCCCAGGTCGCGCAGTTGCTGGAAGGTCGCAATGATGTGCTCGACGCTGTCCAGCAACTGGCTTTCGGTCAGCTCCAGTTCGAGGAGGTGCGGCTCCAGGCCGGTTTCCTCCAGCACCTGGCGTACCAGGCTGACCAACTTGCCCTGGCGCAGCTGGTACACCGAAAGGTTCACCGAGACCCGTATCGGCTCCAGCCCCTGGCGTTGCCACTGGCAAGCCTGACGACAGGCCTGGCGCAGCACGAACTCGCCGATGGGGCCGATCAGCCCGGTTTCCTCGGCCAGACCGATGAAATCCCCCGGTGGCACTCGCCCCAGCACCGGATGCTCCCAGCGCACCAGGGCCTCGGCAGCATTGAGCCGCCCCGTGGCCAGGCACAGCTTGGGTTGATAGAAGACCATCAGCTGGTCGTCCTCGATGGCCTTGCGCAGCTGGATTTCCAGCTGCAGGCGCTCAAGCGTGCTGGCCTGCAGGCTCTCGGTATAGAACTGGAAGTTGTTGCCCCCCAGGTGCTTGGCGTGGGCCATGGCCATGTTCGCCTGGCTGACCAGGGCGGTGACCTCCCGGGCGCTGTCCGGCAGCATGCTGATGCCCATGGAGGCGCTGACCACCAGTTCATGGCCTTCGACCGTGATCGGCAGGCGCAGCTTGCTCAGCAGCCGGGTCGCGACCCGGGTCAGGCTCGACAGGTTGCCATAGGCATCGAACAGCACGGCAAACTCATCGCCGGCCAACCGAGCGATGGTGTCCGCCTCCGGCAAGGCATTGACCAGGCGCCGGGCCATTTTCTGCAGCAGCTGGTCGGCCACCTCATGGCCCAGGCTGTCGTTGAGCAGCTTGAAGCGGTCCAGGTTGATGTGCAGCAAGGCCAGGCTGCGTCCGCCCTGGCGCACCCGCTGGTGGGCTTCGCGCAGGCGCTCGCGGAACAGCGAGCGGTTGGCAAGCCCGGTGAGTTCGTCGTAGTGGGTGAGGTAGCGCATACGCTCCTCCGACTCCCGGCGGGCCGAGAGGTCGGCGAAGAAACCCACGATATGCCGAACCTTGCCCCGCTTGTCGCGTACCACATTCAGTTGTAGCCACTGCGGGTAGAGCTCGCCGTTCTTGCGGGTTTCCACCAGTTCGCCCTGCCAGCTGCCGTGCTGCTCCAGGGCCTGGTGGATCAGCGGAAAATGACGCCAGGCGTCTCGACTGCAGGACAGCTCCACCACATTGC
The DNA here is from genome assembly GCF_020520285.1 of Pseudomonas sp. L5B5. NCBI lineage: Bacteria > Pseudomonadati > Pseudomonadota > Gammaproteobacteria > Pseudomonadales > Pseudomonadaceae > Pseudomonas > Pseudomonas sp. L5B5. Next base: position 4,285,950 of record NZ_CP084742.1, on the reverse strand, counting down.
GCCCGAGCATATCCTCGATCTGGAAGCCCGTGACCTGGCTGAAGGCCTGGTTGGCGGCGATCAGCACGTAGTCGGGGTCAAGGATGACGATGCCTTCGCTGGCCGCCTCGAACACCGTGGCCGCCAGGTTGCGCTGGACCTCCAGCTCCTTGTCGGCGCTGATGTCGCGACGGGTGCCCGCCATGCGCAAGACGCGACCGCTGGGGCTGCGCTCCACCGCACGGCCACGGTCCTCGATCCAGACCCAGTGCCCAGCGCCATGGCGCACCCGGTATTCCACCTGGTAATCCTCGCTGCGACCCTTGAGGTGCTCCACCAGCGCACGCTTGAGCACGGGCAGGTCTTCCGGATGCAGGCGCGGCTTGAGATGGCTGAGCATCGCCGTGACTTCCCCCGGCTCCAGGCCGAACAGCTCTCTGATCTGCGTGTGATGGACCTCGTCGGTCTGCAGATTCCAGTCCCACAGCCCCAATTCACTGGCGTTCAGGGCCAGGGCCAGGCGCGCCTCGCTCTTGCTCAGGGCCTGGTTGGCCGCATCCAGCTCCAGGCTGCGCTGGACCACCCGCTGCTCCAGCCCGGTCTGGGCCTGGCGCAGTTGTTCTTCGGCGTGCCGGCGCTGCTCGATTTCCCGGGCCAGTTCGCGGTTGAGCTGCCCGCTGCGGTTCTGCGCATCTTGCAGGTGCTCGATCAGCGCCTGGTTCTGGAAACGCCGCAACAGGCCGCGCCGCATCAGGCGGTTGACCTGCCAGGCCACCACGCTCAGGGACGCCAGCAGGATCAGTCCCAGCCAGCCCCAGCCTCGCTGCTGTTCGTCGCCGCCCCAGAACAGGTAGGCAATGGCCGGCAACAGACACGGCAAGGTGAACGACAGGAACGCCTGGAGGCTGACGGCATAGGCCACGCTGGCGCTGAGGATCGCAGCGCCGATCAGGCCGAAGACCCAGGCCTGCTGCAGGAAACTGTCGGTGGGTACCAGGGCGATGCCGGCGCAGGCCAGGGTCAAGCCACTGACCGTGGAGCCCAGCAGGAACATGCGCTGCCAGACCGGTTGCGCCTGGCGGCTGGGAATCGCCGAATCGAAGGCCGCCACCTGGATCACGCGCAAGGCCACCAGGGCCAGCAACCAGACCATCCACACGCTGAGCAGCAGATAACGCGAAGGATTCCAGAGCAGCCAGGTGCATACCAGGCCGTTGAGCAGCATGAACAAGGTCGGCAGCAACGACCCCTGGTACAGCAGGCGCGTACGCTCCACCGCCATCTCGACGGCATAGTGCTGGCGGATGACCCGGGGCTCCATGAAGGGCCCGGACAGGTCGGGAATAGGTGTCATAGGCAGTGTTCTTATAATGGTGAGCCTGAAACGTCGCCGGAGCATACACAAGCAAAGCCGCGAGCCAAACTGCCCCAAGTCATAAAATCGATAAAACCAATCGCGCGGCAAATCCTCTGCCAGGCCTGCGGGCGAGAAGCGTCAACGGCTGCACCCGGTGACTGGCCGGTCGTCCCCGGCGGTTGTTTTATCGGCTAATGCGAAGCCGGGTTTGCCCGGGGTGGCGCGGGCCCCTAGAATGCGCCGATGCGCGATGATCTCTCCCTCCTGTTGAATTCCCTCAACGATGCCCAACGCCAGGCCGTAGCGGCCTCCCTGGGTCGTCAGTTGGTCCTGGCCGGCGCTGGTTCCGGCAAAACCCGTGTGCTGGTGCACCGTATCGCCTGGCTGATCCAGGTCGAGAACGCCTCGCCCCACTCGATCCTGTCGGTGACCTTCACCAACAAGGCGGCGGCCGAGATGCGCCACCGTATCGAGCAATTGCTGGGGATCAACCCGGCGGGCATGTGGGTCGGCACGTTCCACGGCCTGGCCCACCGCCTGCTGCGGGCCCACTGGCAGGAAGCCGGCCTGAGCCAGACCTTCCAGATCCTCGACAGCGACGACCAGCAGCGCCTGGTCAAGCGGGTGATCCGCGAGCTGGGGCTGGATGAGCAACGCTGGCCGGCTCGCCAGGCCCAGTGGTTCATCAACGGCCAGAAGGACGAAGGCCTGCGCCCGCAGCACATCCAGGCCAGCGGCGACCTGTTCCTGGCCACCATGCGCGGCATCTACGAGGCCTACGAGGCTGCCTGCCTGCGCGCGGGGGTCATCGACTTCTCCGAACTGCTGCTGCGCGCGCTGGACCTGTGGCGCGACCATCCAGGCCTGCTGGCGCACTACCAGAAGCGCTTCCGCCATGTGCTGGTGGACGAGTTCCAGGACACCAACGCCGTGCAATATGCCTGGCTGCGCCTGCTGGCGCAGGGTGGCGAGAGCCTGATGGTGGTGGGCGACGACGACCAGTCGATCTACGGCTGGCGTGGGGCGAAGATCGAGAACATCCACCAGTATTCCGCCGACTTCCCGGACACCGAAGTGATCCGCCTGGAGCAGAACTACCGCTCCACCGCCGGTATCCTCAAGGCTGCCAACGCCCTGATCGCCAACAATACCGGGCGCCTGGGCAAGGAGCTGTGGACCGACGGCGGCGACGGCGAAGCCATCAACCTGTATGCCGCCTTCAACGAACACGATGAAGCCCGCTACGTGGTGGAAACCATCGAGAGCGCGCTCAAGACCGGCCTGGCCCGCAGCGACATCGCCATCCTCTACCGCTCCAACGCCCAGTCCCGGGTGCTGGAGGAAGCCCTGCTGCGCGAACGCATTCCGTACCGCATCTATGGGGGCCAGCGCTTCTTCGAACGCGCCGAGATCAAGAACGCCATGGCCTACCTGCGCTTGCTGGAAGGCCGTGGCAACGACGCGGCCCTGGAACGGGTGATCAACGTTCCGGCACGAGGCATCGGCGAAAAGACCGTCGAGGCGATCCGCGAACATGCCCGCCATAGCGACGTATCGATGTGGGAAGCCATGCGCCAGCTGGTGGCCAACAAAGGCCTGACCGGTCGTGCGGCCGGTGCCCTTGGCGCGTTCATCGAGCTGATCGAGAACCTGGCGGCCAAGACTCTGGACATGCCCCTGCACCTGATGACCCAGACGGTGATCGAGCAGTCGGGGCTGATCGCCTACCACGAAGCGGAAAAAGGCGAGAAAGGCCAGGCCCGGGTGGAAAACCTCGAGGAACTGGTGAGCGCCGCGCGCAACTTCGAGAATACCGAAGAGGACGAGGACTTGACGCCCCTGGCCGCCTTCCTCGGCCACGCCTCCCTGGAAGCCGGCGACACCCAGGCCGATGAGCATGAAGACAGCATCCAGCTGATGACCCTGCACAGCGCCAAGGGCCTGGAATTCCCCTATGTGTTCCTGGTGGGCATGGAAGAGGGCCTGTTCCCCCACAAGATGAGCCTGGAAGAACCCGGCCGCCTCGAGGAGGAACGTCGCCTGGCCTACGTCGGCATCACCCGGGCCATGCAGAACCTGGTCATGACCTACGCCGAGACTCGTCGCCTGTATGGCAGCGAAACCTACAACAAGGTGTCGCGTTTCGTACGCGAAGTACCCAAGGGCCTGATCCAGGAAGTACGTCTGTCCAACAGTGTCAGCCGGCCTTTCGGCGGCGGCCAGTCCCAGAGCACCAGCAGCCTGTTCAGTGGCAGCGAGATCCCGGATACCGGCCTGAGCCTGGGCCAGGCCGTGCGGCACTCGGTCTTCGGCGATGGGGTGATCCTCAACTTCGAAGGCGCCGGGGCCCAGGCTCGGGTACAGGTGAACTTCAGCGAAGGCAGCAAGTGGCTGATGCTCGGCTACGCCAAGCTGGAAGCCATCTAATCTGCTTGCAAGCACCGGTCTGCCGGTGAAGGCGCACCCTGCCCCTTCACCGGACAACCGGGCCCGTACCGCTATAGAGGAAGCACGACCATGGGTTCTGGCTTTTTTTCTTCGTGGACATTCTGGGCCCTGCTGTCAGCCGTTTTCGCTGCCTTGACGGCGATCTTCGGCAAAATCGGCATAGAAAACGTCAATTCCGACTTTGCCACCCTGTTGCGTACAGGGGTGGTGCTGGTGAGCCTGGCCTTGATTTTGTACGCAACGGGCCAATATCAATCCCTGGCATCGATTTCTGCCAAGAGCTACCTGTTCCTGCTGCTGTCCGGGCTGGCCACCGGGGCTTCCTGGTTGTGCTACTACCGCGCCCTGAAACTCGGCCCCGCCTCGCTGGTAGCGCCCGTGGACAAGCTCAGCGTGGTGATCGTCGCGATCATCGGCGTGGCACTGCTGGGCGAGAAGCTAGATTGGCGGCAATGGAGCGCCATCGGCCTGATTACTACAGGCGTGGTGCTGCTGGCTGTACGTCGCTGAACGCTTGCACGATGGAACCGTGACGGCTGCCCAGCGGACAAATCCATATGGCGAGCATGATTCCAGGCCGTACTGGCCAGGCAAAAGCCCGAAACATTATGCCGCTCGCCACTGACACTTCACCTGTGCAATATGGCGCGCGTGACATCCACAAATGGGAATCCCCTTTATGAAACGTTTTCTTAGCATCGCCATGGCGTTGTGCATCGGCCTGACGATGAGCCTGGACGCCAACGCCAAGCGCTTCGGCGGCGGTAAAAGTGCCGGCGCTGCCCCGACCCACCAGGCTCGCCAGGCGGCTCCAACCGCACCGGGCGCTCCTGCCGCTGCAGCCACCGCTGGCGCAGCCGGTGCCGCGGGCGCCGCAGCCAAGGCTGGCGGTGCTTCGCGCTGGCTTGGCCCTCTGGCAGGCATCGCCGCCGGTGGCCTGCTGGCTTCCATGTTCATGGGTGGCGGCTTCCAGGGCATGCAGATCTTCGACATCCTGATCATGGCGGTCATCGCGTTCGTGATCTTCCGCTTCATCGCTGCTCGTCGTCGCAAGCAACAGGAGCAGTTCGCTCCAGCGGGCCACGCACCGATGCAACGCGAAGCCTTCCAGCCCCAGCAGCCTGCCGGCGGTTCGATCTTCGGCGGCGCGCCCGCTGCGGTCGCCCGCCCGGTGATCAACGCTCCGGCCTGGTTCAACGAAGAGCGCTTCATCGAAGCGGCGCGCAACCATTTCCAGTCCCTGCAACAGCACTGGGACGCCAATGAGATGGACAAGATCGCCGAATTCGTGACCCCGCAGATGCTGCAGTTCCTCAAGCAGGAACGTGCCGATCTGGGCGACGGCTTCCAGTCGACCTACATCGACAACCTGCAAGTGCAACTTGAAGGCGTGGACGATCGTGCCGACAAGACCATCGCCACCCTGACCTTCAGCGGTGTGTCGAAGACCTCGCGCTTCGACCAGGGCGAAGTGTTCAGCGAAAGCTGGAACATGGAACGCGCCCCAGGCGACAACCAGCCTTGGCTGGTGGCAGGTATCCGCCAGAACGGCTGATTCATCCTGCTGTCACAGCTTTAATGCAAAACCCCGACTCAGGTCGGGGTTTTGCATTTCACGATTGCACTTATAGCGAGCTACTGTATAAACCGCCGTCAAACAACCGCGCCATAGAGCTAAGAGGACCCAGGCCGTGGAAGAAGTCATCGAACAACTCCGGGAAGCCAACGAACCGGTACCCGTTCCCCTGGAACTGCCGGACGAAGACCTGCTGGTGGAAATCGAGGAACAGCTGTTCATCAATATCCCGTTCGTCTTCAAGGAGTTCCTGTTGACGGTCAGCGATGTGGTTTACGGCAGCCTGGAACCCGTCACCGCCACCGATCCGCAATCCCACACCTACCTTCCGGAAGTGGCGGCGACCGCCTGGGATCTGGGTGTACCTCGGGAACTGATCCCGATCTGCCAGGACGGCGACGACTACTACTGCGTAGAGGAAGACGGCACCGTGGTGCTGTGGTCCGGCGAGGAAGAGCTGATCACCGAGGATTCCTGGGAATCGGTGTGGCACTGGGCGCGGGACGTCTGGCTGGAAAGCTGAAGCAAGCATGCCGCGACCTCATGGGTCGCGGCGCCATTCGCTCGCCAGCGCCCTGCTGGCGAGAGGCAAGCTCAATGCCCGCCACCATCCTTGCTCTGGTCGAACGTTTCGATCAACGCCACCTGCATCCGTGTGTGCACGCGGATGAACCAGCGCCACAACAGGGCAGCCACTGCCGCCGCCACGATCGCCACCAGCACCAGCAACTCGAGGGTCGGCAGGATGCTCGCCGACAACGCCGCCAGCAGCAGGAAAATCACCAGCAATGACAGGATCGGGATCACCTCGGCAATGACTCGTCGCACCCGTTGGGTATGGCGCCCGGCCATTTCCGCCTTGACCCCCATCTCCGCCAGCAGCATCGACAGCGCCTTGAGCTTGCGATAGGCGGCGATCAGGAACGGCAGCGACAACAGGAGCGCTCCCCCCCAGATCAGCGCCTTCTGCCACCCGGGATCACTGATCCAGTCCTGCAGATAAGCGCCAATGCGCCTGGAGAAATAGCTGCCGGAAAAGAAAATCGCCACCACCAGCGCCAGGTTGACCCCCACTTGCAGGAGGATCTTGCGGATCATCGATGCCAACACTGCTCCCTCGCCCTGGGGCTGGATGCTGCGCAACCATTCACCGTACATGCCCAGTACCCGGCTCAGCCGCTTGGGCAGCACCGTCGACAGCTTCAGCGACAGCGGGTCGGCGGCCTTGATCAAGTAGGGCGTAAGCAAGGTGGTGATGGCCGAGACCGCCACCGCCACGGGGTAGAGAAAGTCGCTGGTGACCTGCAGGGTCATGCCGAGGGCGGCGATGATGAACGAAAATTCGCCAATCTGTGACAGGCCCATGCCCACCCGCAGGGAGGTACGGCCGTCATTGCCGGCGATAAAGGCCCCCATGCCACAAGACAGCATCTTGCCAAGCACCACGGCCACCGTGATCACCGCGATCGGCCAGGCGTATTGCAGGAGGATCTGCGGGTCGATCATCAGGCCGATGGCGACGAAGAAGATAGCGCTGAACAGGTCGCGAACCGGTTCGATCAGCCGTTCTATCTTCAGCAGCTGGCGAGACTCGGCCATGATCGCGCCAATCAGGAACGCCCCCAGCACCATGCTGTATTCCAGGCGGACCACCAGCAGGCAGAAGCCGAAGCACAGCCCCAGCACCGTGATCAGCAGCACCTCGTTGCTGTCGAACTTCGCCACATAGGCCAGCAGGCGCGGCACCAGCAGGATGCCGATCACCAGCGCCACCACCATGAACAGCGAAAGCTTGCCCACCGTGGAAAACACCTCGCCGGAACTCACCGTACCGCTGACCGCAATGCTCGACAGCAAGGCGATGATGCCGATCCCGAGGATGTCCTCGACAATCAGCACGCCGAAGATCAGCTGGGCGAAGCGCTCGTTCTTCATCTTCAGGTCGTTGAGCGCCTTGACGATGATCGTGGTGGAAGAGATGGCCAGGATCGCCCCCAGGAACAGCGAATCCATGGTGCTCCAATCGAACCAGCGGCCAATCTCGTAGCCGATCCAGATCATCAGGACGATTTCCAGGAACGCCGCGATGAACGCCGTGGCGCCTACCTTGAACAGCTTGCGCAGACTGAATTCCAGCCCCAGGCAGAACATCAGGAAGATCACCCCCAGCTCGGCCAGGGTCTTGATGGTCTGCTCGTCGTGGATCAGTCCGAAAGGTGGGGTATGGGGGCCGATGATGAAACCGGCGGCGATGTAGCCCAGCACCACTGGCTGCTTGAAGCGATGGAAGAGCACCGTCACCACGCCCGCGACCAACATGATCACGGCCAGGTCCTGAATGAAGCTGATGGCATGCATGACCGAGGTTCTCCTTGAATGTTGGGCGGGGGCCGTCCGTGGAGAGAGCGTTTGAACAACCGCCTGTGCTGGCGTCACTCGCTGCCTGTTCAGAGATCCCTAAAAGAAAGGTCTGATCAATCGAAAGAAAAAGTCCTGTAGGAACGATGAAAAACCCCTGGAACGGGTGTTTTGCAGGGTAACACTGCGACTTCCGGCAGGAAGGCAGTGCAATATATGGAAACAGATCCACCGAAGCGTGACGGCTCGACGCAGCCCGGCGTCCCGTTATCGATGGTTTGAGACCCTTTTGGACCAGGCACCCGCAGAGGTGCTCCAGCAATCCCTGCCCTGACCCGTGAGCGTGCTATGGAACCCGGAAACGCCCAACTGTCGATGACAGTACTGATGACCCCCGACATGGCCAACTTCTCTGGCAATGTCCACGGCGGCACCCTGCTCAAGTACCTCGACGAAGTCGCCTATGCCTGCGCCAGCCGCTATGCCGGGCGCTACGTGGTGACCCTGTCGGTGGACCAGGTGATCTTCCGCGAGCCGGTCCACGTCGGCGAGCTGGTGACCTTCCTGGCCTCGGTCAACTACACCGGCAACACCTCCATGGAGGTCGGGATCAAGGTGGTGACCGAGAACATCCAGGAGCGCTCGGTACGCCACACCAACAGCTGCTTCTTCACCATGGTGGCGGTGGACGAACAGCGCAAGCCGGCCACGGTACCGCCACTGCAGCCGGCAACCGCCGACGGCAAGCGCCGTTACATCCAGGCCCAGCAGCGCCGCCAGATCCGCCAGGAGCTGGAAAAGCGCTACCAGGAGATCAAGGCCGACGGTCCTTGATTGCCGCACGCTGACCCCACCGGACCAAGGACGGTCCGCACGCCCTTCCCCCAGCCGCCAGAACGCCCTTCATCTCCCCGCCAGCGCCTCACAGGCCATGTTTACGGTCATCCCGAATGGCCATATCGATCCCTTTTTGACCACATAGAGAGTTATACCGGCCCGACAGCGCTGCCAGAATCAACGGGCAAGGCACAAACGCACTCCCTGCCCCGGGAGCCTTCGAGCCAACGAACGCGTGAGAACAATAACAATGCCCAGCGCCCATCCCCTGCCCAGCAGTCCCGCCCTGTCGCCTGGCCACAGCAGCCTGGGCGATTTTTCCCATAGCGCCCAAGGCACTGCGTTGCGTCGCATCCTCGGCCTGCCGGCCCTGGTGTTCTTCGGCCTGGTGTACATGGTGCCGCTGACCGTCTTCACCACCTACGGCGTGGTCACCCAGATGACCGGCGGGCGTACCGCCGCAGCCTACGTGATTACGCTCCTGGCGATGATCTTCACCGCCCGCTCCTACAGCGTGATGGTCAAGAAGTACCCGATTGCCGGCTCGGCCTATTCCTACGCCAGCTTGAGTTTCGGCCCGAGTATCGGTTTTCTCGCCGGCTGGTCGCTGCTGCTCGACTACCTGTTCCTGCCGATGATCAATTACCTGGTGATCGGGCTGTTTCTCAACCTGGCCTTCCCCGCCGTGCCCGCCTGGGTATTTGTGGTGGCGACCATCGGCCTGGTGACGCTGTTGAACATCCGCGGCATCGGCTCGGTGTCGAGCATGAGCAACCTGATCGTCTGCGCCCAGCTGGTGTTCGTGGTGGTGTTCCTGGCCCTGGTGATTCGCCAGCTGGCGGGGACCACGGACCTGGACCTGAGTGCACCGTGGGTCGGTGATGGCAGCCAGGCCGGCCTGTTGCCGCTGATGGCCGGCGCCGCGGTGCTCTGCCTGTCGTTCCTGGGCTTCGACGCGGTATCGACCCTGGCCGAGGAAACCCGCGATCCGCGCCGCGATATCCCGCGGGCCATCCTCATCACCACCCTGGGCGCCGGCCTGCTGTTCATCCTGCTGGCCATGGCCAGCCAGCTGGCCTTCCCGGGCAGCCGTTTCGACAACGCCGACTCGGCCGCCAGCGAAGTCATGCTGCGCACCGGCGGACGTTTCCTGGAGATCTTCTTCACCGCGACCTACGTGGCCGGCGCGGCGGGCTCGGCGCTGGCGTCCCAGGCCTCGGTGTCGCGCATACTGTTCAGCATGGGCCGCGACGGCATCCTGCCCCGCCGGGTGTTCGGCACCTTGTCGGCACGCTACAAGACGCCGGTGACGGCCATTGTCCTGGTATCGCTGGTGTCCCTGCTGGCCGCGTTCGTCGACCTGACGACCCTGGCATCGATGATCAGCTTCGGGGCCCTGGTGGCGTTTTCCGTGGTCAACCTGGCGGTGATCAAGAGTCACCTGGACCAGGGCCAGCCCCGCAGTGCAGGACACTTGCTGCGCTACGGCCTGCTGCCGTTGATCGGCTTCGGCCTGATCGTCTGGCTCTGGACCAGCCTCTCGGCCCTGACCCTGGGCATCGGCCTGGCCTGGTTCGCCCTGGGCCTGGGCTACCTGGCCGTGCACACCCGGGGCTTTCGTCAGCCGGCACCGACGGTGCAGTTCTCCGAGCAGGCCTGACAGGCAGCTCAGACGCCGATCGGCACCGCCTCGAAACGTACCCGTGGATGGGCAATGCGGTCCTGGGCCCGTACCAGCTCGAGCTCGTAGCTGGCACAGGCCTGGGTTTCCAGCAGGACCTCATGCACGGCCGCTGCGGTGAACTCGAAGGCCGCCACCAGGCTATCGCCCAGCAGCACCCGGGCCAGGAACAGCCCCGACGTCAGGTCGCCCACCCCTACCGGCTGGCGCGGGAAGGCCAGCAACGGCCGGCGCAAGTGCCAGCTGCCATCGGCGGTCACCAGCAGCATCTCGAAGCCTTCGGCCAGCTTGCCCGGATAGTCCAGGTGCTTGACCAGCACTGCCTTGGGGCCCTTTTCCAGCAACGAGCGGGCCATGGCCAGGCAATCGAACAGCGATTGCGGCTTGCGCCCGCAGAAGCTGTCCAGCTCCAACTGGTTGGGGCAGAGGAAGTCCGCCATTGCCGCGGCTTCGTCGAGCAGGAAGTCGCTGACCTCGGCCGGCACGATGCAACCTTTTTCCGGATGGCCCATCACCGGGTCGCACAGGTACAGCGCCTTGGGGTTCACCGCCTTGATCCGCGCCACGCCGCTGAGGATCGCCCGCCCCTGGGCGGCGCTGCCCAGGTAGCCGGACAGGATCGCATCGCAGTTGCCCAGCTCGCCAATGGCGGCGATGCCCTCTACCAGTTCGGGAATCTGCCGGGGCGCCAGCACTTCCCCGGCCCATTGGCCATACTGGGTGTGGTTGGAAAACTGCACCGTGTTCAAGGGCCAGACATTCACCCCGACCCGTTGCATGGGAAATACCGCGGCGCTGTTGCCGGCATGGCCGAAGACCACATGGGACTGGATCGCAAGCAAGTGAGGCGTACGTTTCATGCGGGATTTTCCATAGAACCGGGAGAATTCAAGCCGCGCAGTATGCGACTAAACGCAGCCTGTACGACAGACCGGAGACGCAGTTAAGCTGATGTCACTTCGTTGGAGCAAACCTTCATGCTGACCCTTGGAAACATCTTTGTGCTGATGTTGCTGGCAACCGGCGCGGCCTGGTTGTGGCACAACCACGGCTTGCGCGAGCGGGCATTGGAGCGGGTCAAGCAGCATTGCGCCAGGCTCGACATCGAGCTGCTGGACGGCAACGTCGCCCTCAAGCGCATCGCTTTCGTCAAGGATGCCAAGGGCCGCCGGCGCCTGGCGCGGGTCTACAATTTCGAGTTCACGGTCACCGGCGAGACCCGACATTCGGGGACCATCACCCAGTTCGGCCCCCATAGCGCACATATCGAGCTGGCGCCCTATCCATTTGAGGTCAAGGAGCCACTTCCCAGTGCCGAGGTCATCGAACTGAGCCAGTGGCGCGAAGAACACCGCAGGCGCAACTGAGCCCCGCCCTCTCCTGAAGCAGCGGCCAACGCTACCGCAGACACTGCGCCAGGCTCGCCTGCAGCGAAGCCATGTCCTGGGGCTGGTTGAAGATCAGCTCCAGGCGTGAATCGCGCCGCCATTCGCTGGGCAGCCAATTGAACGGCGAATTATCCAGGCCATTGCCCGACCGCCAGCCTTCGTCACTGTGGATCACCAACTTGGCCCGACGCCAGTCGAGGTTCTGCAACCAGTGATCGATCCGCGCCAGCTCGAACTGCTGGCTTGGGTGCCAGCGCCAGCCGATGCTCCAGCCATCGGGCTGGGACTGGCTGAGGCAGATCGGCAGTGCCGGATCACTCCACACCGCTGGCAGTTGCCCCAGGCCATGGGGCAGCTCGGGCGGCTCCAGGGCCGCCTGGGCGCTGACCGAAAGCCCCGGCAACTCGGCCAGGGGCAGCGCAGCGTGACGGGTCCAGAACAATGGCAAGGCCGGTAGCTGCTCCAGCACGCGCAGTCGATCGCTGTCGCTGAGCTGCTCGTCCTTGTTCAGCACCAGTAGGCCTGCACTGGACAGGGCATCCCGCTGGGCCACAGGCAGAGGCTGGCCGGCAGCCAGGGCCTGGGCATCGAGCACCAGCACGCATGGCTGCAATGCCAGAACCCCCTGCCAGGGGGCCGCCGCCAATTGCTTGAGCAGTTGGGCAGGATGGCCAAGACCTGACGGCTCGATGAACAGCCGATCGGGTCGGGCCTTGCGCAGCAGGCGCCCCAGCCCGACCTGGAACGGCGCGCCGCTGACGCAGCACAGGCAACCGCCGGCCACTTCACCGAAGGCGATGCCGTCTTCGTCGCGGCTGAGCAAGGCCGCATCCAGGCCGATCTGGCCGAATTCGTTGATCAATATCGCCCAACGCTCGTTGGCCGGACGCTGCTCCAGCAGATGTCGAATCAGGCTCGTCTTGCCGGCGCCCAGGGGGCCGGCAATCACGTGGGTGGGGATGTTCTGCAACATGGAAAGGGGTCCGCAACGCTGTGAGGTGATGCTACGCCCTTCCCGGCCCAGGCGAAAACCACCCGCTTGCAGCCTTCGGTGTGTTGCCGCTGTCGACGGCTGCGCACGCCCGGCAAGGGCGCGGGGATTGCCCTGGCGCCCAAACCCCTGCGGCCCCTGGCGCCGCCTGCGCCAGCGCCTCCATCAGCCCAGCCAGTCCAGGGTCAGGATCAGGCGCCGTTCGCCCGGAGCCAGCTGCGGGGAGCGGTGGATCAGGCCGAAGCCTTCGTTGCCGTGCCATTTCTCACCCTTGAACAGCGCGACTTCGCCGCAACCGACCTGCTGGATCAGGGTCGGGTCCGAGGGTTCGGCCTCGGGCCGGCCCAGCTGGCGACGATCCATCGCCCCCTCGCGCAGCCATTGGCTGCCCACGCCGGCATAAGTGGTGATCAGGCGCATCGGTACATGGTCCACGTGAAAACGCGGGCACATGGCCTTGTCCAGCACCCGCAACCGCAAGCCCACCCGACGAGCCCCCAGCAAGCAAGAAAAAGCACTGACCAGCCAGGAAACGTCGGCGATAAAGCCCTCATAACCCTGCAAGTCGCTGAACCCTGAGGCCAATCCGCGAAGATTCGGCACCGCCTCCTCATCGGCCAGCTCCAGGCTCAACGACTCGGCCAGCGGTTCGTTCAACGACAACAGCAACTCGCCAAAATCGGCGATATGGACCGGTAACTGGCGCTGCCAGAGCCCAAGGTTGACCTCATCATCGAGGACCTCGGCCAGCACCGCGGCAGTGGTCCCCATGGCCGGGCGGCGCACGGTCCTGAAAGCGGCTGGCAGGGGCCGGAACAATGGCTGCCGGGGCAGCAGCGTCAGCCGGGTGCCCAGAGCGAGCATCAGGCCGCCTCCTCGTCATGCCAGGGGCCGAATGGGTCGGTCATCAAGCTCCAGGCCTCGACCCCCTGGGCCATTTCGGCGTCGTCCAGCAGGCACTGGTCCAGCTCGGCATGAAGCCTTGCGAAATCGATGTTCTGGCCGATGAACACCAGTTCCTGACGACAATCGCCGGAGGCCGCAGTCCAGTTGTGCATGATCGCCGCCGTGCTGTCCTCATCCTCGGGCCAGTACTGCTTGGGTACGAAGCGCCACCAGCGTCCGGCGAAACCATGGCGCATCAGGCCTCCGGCCTGGGACCAGCTACCCGCCTCCTGGTACTTGCTGGCCAGCCAGAAAAAACCCTTGGAACGCAGCAGCTTGCCGTTGCTCCAGGGCCGGTTGATGAAGTCGAAAAAACGCTGCGGATGAAAGGGCCGACGGGCCCGGTAGGCACTGGAGGCGATGCCGTATTCCTCGGTTTCCGGCACATGCTCGCCTCGCAGTTCCTGCAACCAGCCCGGCGCCTGGGACGCGCGATCGAAGTCGAAGCGACCGGTATTGAGGATCTGCGCCAAGGGCACCTGGCCCATGACCATGGGGATGATGTGCGCCTGGGCATTGAGGCGCGCCAGGATCGCCAACAGCTCCTGGCGCTCTTCGCTGCTGATCAGGTCGATCTTGCTGACCAGGATCACATCGGCGAACTCGACCTGCTCGATCAACAGGTCGGCAATCGAGCGCTCGTCGTCCTCGCCCAGGGTTTCTCCCCGTGATGCCAGGCTCTGCGCGGCCTGGTAGTCCACCAGGAAGTTCATGCCATCGACCACGGTGACCATGGTGTCGAGCCGGGCGATGTCTGCCAGGCTCTGGCCGGATTCATCGCGAAAAGTGAAGGTTTCGGCCACCGGCAGCGGCTCGGAGATACCGGTGGATTCGATCAGCAGGTAGTCGAAGCGGCCATCGCGGGCCAGCTTGCCCACCTCTTCAAGCAGGTCTTCGCGCAGGGTGCAGCAGATGCAGCCGTTGCTCATCTCCACCAGTTTTTCTTCGGCACGGTTGAGGCTGACATCGCGCTGCACCTCGCTGCCGTCGATGTTGATTTCGCTCATGTCGTTGACGATCACCGCCACCCGCAGATTGTCACGGTTGCGCAGGATGTGGTTGAGCAACGTGCTTTTGCCGGCGCCGAGAAAGCCGGAGAGCACGGTAACGGGAAGACGCTCGGTCATGGGTGGTTCCTCATCAGGTTCGCGGCTGGCTCAAAGCGTCCGTTGATGGCGCTCGCGCAGCTCTTGGCGTTCTTTGGCTTCGATACACAAGGTGGCGGTGGGGCGTAGCAGCAGGCGCTTGAGTCCGATGGGCTCGCCGGTCTCGCGGCACCAGCCGTATTCGCCACGGGCCAGGCGTTCCAGGGCCTCATCGATCTTGTCCAGCAGCTTCTTTTCCCGTTCCAGCAGGCGCAGCTGCCACTGGCGCTGTTCTTCGGCGCTGCCGACATCCGCAGGGTCGCTGTGGGGTTCCTGCTCGCGCAGCAGGTCGAACTCACCGCTGATGCGCTCCTGCAGTTCACGGCGCTGGGCCAGCAATAGCTCGCGAAAGAAGCCCTGCTGGGCTTCGTTCAGGTAGTGCGTATCGGGCTGGGCGAGCAGGTCTTGTTCAGTCATGGCGGATCACGGGTTGGGCTTTATTTAATGTTATATTATAACAACACATATTCGCCAACGCTCTCTTGTCCGACATGACGAAGGGCGCGATGCTGCGCCCCTGCCGTCTCGAGAATCGCCATGCGCCCGTTCCTGCCTGTCCTGTTTTGCAGCCTGATGTTGTTGACTGGCCATGCCACTGCCGCTGCCCCCAGCACCCTGGCGACCTGCACCCGCAGCGCCACCCTGCTGGCCTGCGTCGATCCACTGGGCAACGCCTACAGCGTCGCCACTGTCGGCAACACTCTTTATCTGCGGGGTTTCGAGGTCATCGGCAAACGCTACTGGGTGCAAACCAGCAGTCGTTACGGCCAGCTGACCTTCTTCACTGGCCTGGCCTCCGATGGCGAGGCCTGGGTCGGTTACAGCCAGCGGGTGGGCTGGACCACCCGCAATCGGTTCTCCAGCTCCGGGGGCAGCCGCGCCCAGTTCACCTGCAGCCGTATCACCGGTTGCTGATAGCGCTCTAGCAGACCGTTGAAAAACGTAGGCGAGGCAGTCAGCGCAAGGCAAAAACAGGCGAAAAAGCGCAGTTTACGAGTGCTAAATGAGCATTTTGACCGGGCTGGCGCACCAGCGTGTTTTTAACGCAGCGATGGCAACGCAGGTAGTTTTTCAACGGCCTGCTAAGCCTGGTTGTCCCGGGTTTCCTTGAGCCAGGCCATGTAGCTGTTGACCGGTGGATTCCTCTCGAAATAGCGCTGCAAGCCCTGGAACAGGCCATCGGCTATCGCCTGCTGGTGTCGCGCGGTGACCAGGCGCTGGCTGTCGCGGCTATTGGAAATGAAGCCGGTCTCTACCAGGATCGATGGCACGTCCGGCGACTTGAGCACGGCAAACCCGGCCTGTTCCACACGCTTCTGGTGCAGGCTGGTGATCCCCGACAGGCTGTCCAGCACCGTGCTGCCCAACTGCAGGCTGGCGGCGATAGTGGCGCTCATCGACATATCGAGGATCACCCCCGCCAGCATCGGGTCCTTGTCCTTGAGATTGAGCAGGCTGCTGGCCCCCAGCAGGTCGACACCGTTTTCCCGCTGGGCCATGAAGCGGGCGGTGGCCGAAGTCGCGCCACCTTCGGACAGGGCGAACACCGAGGCGCCGGAGGCGGTCAAGCGTGGCGCCGCATCGGCGTGCACCGAAATGAACAGGTCAGCCTTGTGTTGGCGGGCGATCTCCACCCGCTTGCGCAGGGGCACGAAGAAGTCGTCATTGCGCACCAGTTTCACGTCGAAACCCTTCTCGCGCTTGAGTCGCTTGGCCAGAAGCCGGGCAATGGACAGCACCACATCCTTTTCCCGCTCGCCCCTGGCACCCACCGCTCCCGGGTCCTTGCCACCGTGTCCGGGGTCCACCACGACCATGATGTCGCGCTTGGGATGGGTAGGGTTCGCCGAAGCCTGGGGCCTGGCTGCGGGCACGGTGGCGGCAGCGATGGCCGGTGCGGACGCGGCGCTCCCGGACAGGTCCAGCACCAGGCGATGCCCCTGTCCGTCCTGGGGCGGCAACAGAAAGCTGTTGAGCTGCACCGGCTGCGTCAGATCGAGGACGATTCGCGTATCACCCTGGCCAAAATGCCCGGATCGGATCGAGCGGATCACCGTGTTGGCCAGGGCCAGCTGACTGAAGTCGCCGCTCATGCGCGCACCGCTCAGGTCCACGATCAAGCGCTCCGGGGCACTCAGGGTGAAAGTCTTGTAGTGCACCGGACCGCTCAGATCCAGCACCAGGCGCAACTTGTCGGTGGAATTCCACAACCTGGCGCTGCGAATCTGCGTTGCGCAAACACTCCAGGGAAACACCAGGGCCGTACCGGCCAACAACAGGTTGAGCAATTGACGTCTATGCATGGCGACTACCGCAAATGAGGAGCGTCCGTACTCACAAGGCAGGGTGGATGACCGCTGGGGAAAAAGCTTCCATCGATTGTATTGTTATAATATAACATGTCGAATCTTTTCCAACGACGGACCTGCTCATGAACGCGCTGACTCTGCCGGATATCGCCGCGCAGGCCTCACGCCAAGCCTTGCCACTGGACTGGGTCGGCATGTGCGGCATTGCCCTGCCCGTAGTGATCGATGGCCAGCGAACCTCCGCCCTCGCCGACGCCGGCGTCAGCCTGGACGATGGCGAGGCGCGAGGCATCCACATGTCGCGCCTGTACCTGGCCTTGGAGATGCTGGAACAACAGAACCTCGATCCGGCCCTGCTGCGCCAGGTACTGCAGCGTTTTCTCGACAGCCATGACGGCTTGGCACAGCAGGCCTATCTGCGCATCCACCTGGATCTGCTGCTCAAGCGCCCGGCATTGGTCAGCCCCCTGGCCGGCTGGAAACGTTATCCACTAAGCATCGAAGCGCAGCTGAAAAACGGCATGTTCCACGTGGAACTAAAAATCGACGTGCCTTATTCCTCGACCTGCCCTTGCTCCGCAGCCCTTTCGCGCCAGCTGATCCAACAGCAATTCATCGACGACTTCGCCAACCAGGCGTTGCAACATTCCGCTGTCCTGGCCTGGCTGGGATCGACCCAAGGCATAGTCGCCACGCCCCATAGTCAACGCAGCCATGCAGAGTTGCGCCTGCGCCTGGACAGTTTCATCGATGAGCTGCCGTTGATTGCCGTGATCAACGATGCGGAAAACTCCCTCGGCACCGCCGTGCAAACCGCCGTCAAACGTGCCGATGAACAAGCCTTCGCCCTGGCCAACGGACAGAACCTGATGTTCTGCGAGGACGCCGCCCGCCGCCTCAACCTGGCCTTGCGGCGCTCACCCGGGATCAATGCGTTTGCCCTGCGCGTGGTGCATGCGGAAAGTCTGCACGCCCATGATGCCGTGGCCGAAAGCCGCTGGAACTGGGAGGCCTGATGCTGCGCTGCCAAGCCTTGTGCTGGGGGCCGCCGGGCCAACCCATGACACCACCCCTGGACCTGCACCTGATGCCTGGGAGCCTGACCGCCATCATTGGCGCCAATGGTTCGGGCAAGAGCAGCCTGATGAAGGTACTGGCCGGATTGCAGAAACCTCTTTCGGGCAAGGTCGAACATAGCCTGCCCAACCGAGGCGGCCTGGCGTTCCTGACTCAGCAGCACCACCTGGACCGACAGTTCCCCATCAACCTGGAAGAACTGGTGGCCGCAGGTTTCTGGGGGCAACATGAAAGCGCTGCCCGCCGGGCGTACAAGCTGGAGGCGGTACTGACCGACTGGCAATTGGCAGGCCTGGAGAAACGTCCGCTGATGGCCCTCTCCGGTGGCGAGTTGCAACGCGCCCTACTGGCCCGGCTGACGCTCACCGACGCGCCGTTGCTGTTACTGGACGAACCCCACGCCGCCCTCGATGAAGCCGGCCAGGTCCTGCTCTGGCAGCACTTGCACCATTGGCATGCCCAAGGCCACACACTGGTGGTGGTTTGCCATGACCTGTCCGCCGTGCGCCAGCACATTCCCCAGACGCTGTTGCTCAAGGGCAGCGGTTGCGTGTTCGCATCCAGCCATGAACTGATCGCCCCACCCTTGTCCATGCAGGGGGTCTGATGCATCTCATCAGCCACCTCTGGCAACCCTTCAACGAATTCGTGTTCATGCGCCGGGCCCTGCTCGGCGGACTGGTATTGGCCTGCAGCACTGCGCCCCTGGGAGTGTTCCTGATCCTGCGGCGCATGAGCCTGATCGGCGACGCAGTCGCCCACGGCATTCTTCCGGGAGCGGCGCTGGGCTTCTGGTTCGCCGGCTTGAGCCTGCCGGCCCTGACGCTCGGCGGGCTCGGCGCGGGCCTGGGCATGGCCGGGATGGCGGCGTGGATCACCCGCCGCACCGGCCTACGGGAAGACGCCAGCATTGCCGCGATCTATCCCATCTCCCTGGCCAGCGGCGTTCTGATCCTCGGGCTGGCCGGCCAGCGCCTGGACCTGCTGCACCTGTTGTTCGGCTCGGCCCTGGCCGTGGATGGCCCGACCCTGGACGGCATGCTGATCGTCTGCACGGTCAGCCTGCTGGCCATGGCGCTGATCTACAAACCGTTGCTGCTGGATACCCTCGATCCGCTGTTCCTGCGCAGCGTCAGCTGCCTCGGCCCTCTGGCTCACGGCCTGTTCCTGACCCTGGTGGTGCTCAATCTGGTGATCGGTTTCCAGGCCATCGGCGCACTGATGGTGGTGGGCCTGATGATGCTGCCGGCCGCCGCTGCGCGTTTCTGGAGTCGTCGCCTGCCGGCCCTGATCGGCATCGCCGGACTGTTCGGTTGCCTCTCGGTATGGCTGGGGCTGCTGTTGTCGTTCCACTACTCGCTGCCCTGCGGACCGGCGATCGTGCTGGTGGCCGGCGGTCTGTACCTGCTCTCGGTGGTGTTCGGCCCGGTCCACGGCTTGCTGCACCGCCCGCCTTTGCCCACATCCCCATGAGGTGCCTGCCGATGCGTGTTCTACTCGTGCTGTTCAGCCTGCTGCTGCCGTTGTCGCTATCCACTGCCCAGGCGGCGGACAAACTGGCCGTGGTCACCAGCTTCAGCATCCTCGCCGACATGACCCGCCAGGTCGGCGGCGACCATGTGCAAATCACCAGCCTGGTGGGCGCCGATGAGGATGCCCACACCTACGAGCCGACTCCGGATGACGCCAAGGCCCTGCTCCGTGCCCGGCTGATCATCAAGAACGGCCTGGGCTTCGAACCCTGGCTGGACCGCCTGGTGGCCAGCACCGCGACCCCGGCCGTGGTCATCACCGCCAGCCGCGGGGTAATCCCCCGTACGCTGGAAGAAGACGGCGAACACATTCCCGATCCGCACGCGTGGCACAACCTGGCCAACAGTGAACTCTACGTCCACAACATCACCAAGGCGCTGGTCGCCGCCGACCCGGTCCATCGGGACGACTACGAACGCAATGGCCAGGCCTACCTCGAGCGCATCTATCAACTGCTGGCCGAAGCCAAGGCCAAGTTCGGCGCACTGCCCGCCGGCAACCGCAAGATCGTCACCTCCCATGACGCCTTCGGTTACCTGGGCCAGGCCTACGGCATCGAGTTCCTGGCGCCCCAAGGCCTGTCCACCGAGCGCGAGCCATCGGCGGCGGAAGTCGCTGCGCTGATCACCCAGATCCGCAACGCCGGGGTCAAGGCGGTGTTCATGGAAAACATCAAGGACGCGCGCCTGCTCAAGCAGATCGCCGACGAAAGCGGGGCCCATATCGGTGGCACGCTGTATTCCGATGCGCTCTCGGCCAGCGGTCCGGCGAGCACCTTCACCGGCTTGTTCGAGTACAACCTCAATACGCTGTACGACGCCCTGGGGCGACCATGATCCAGCGCCCACCGTTGTCGCTGCTGGATCTGGAAGCGGCCCCCCAGGGCAGCCGCTGGCCTTTGACTGCTGTGCTCGACGCCCTGCCCTGGAACGCCGACGGCTTGATCGCCGCCATCGCCCAGCGCCATGACAACGGCGAGGTACTGATGCTGGCCTGGATGAACCGCCGGGCCCTGGCCGAGACCCTGGCCAGCGGCCAGGTCTGCTACTGGTCGCGTTCGCGCCGGTGCCTGTGGCGCAAGGGTGAAAGCTCCGGGCACCGCCAGCGCCTGGTTGAAGCACGCCTAGACTGCGACGGCGACGCCGTGCTGCTGCGGGTAGAGCAGACCGGCCCGGCCTGCCACACCGGGCGCCCCAACTGTTTCTACAACGCCATTCGCGAGGGCGCGGTGGAAGTCATCAGTTCTCCCTTGAAGGACCCGCGCCATGATCCGTAAGAACCCGTCCGGCGACCTGCCGGTGATCGCCGAATCGGCCTACGTGGACAAGACCGCCATCATCTGCGGCAAGGTGGTGATCGGCGAAAATGTCTTCGTCGGCCCCTATGCGGTGATTCGCGCCGACGAAGTGGATGCCTCGGGCCAGATGGAAGCCATCACCATCGGTGCCAACTCGAATATCCAGGACGGGGTGGTGATCCACTCCAAATCCGGCGCCGCAGTCACCATCGGCCAGTACACCTCCATCGCCCACCGTTCCATCGTCCACGGGCCATGCGTGGTCGGCGATCGGGTGTTCATCGGGTTCAACAGCGTGCTGTTCAACTGTGTGGTGGGCGATGGCAGCGTGGTCCGCCACAACTCGGTGGTGGACGGGCGCGACCTGCCCCAGGGGTTCTACGTGCCTTCGACCACCCGTATCGGACCCAAGACCGACCTGGGGCAATTTCCTCCGGTGAGTGTCAGCGCTTCAGAGTTTTCCGAAGATGTGGCGCGCACCAACGTCGACCTGGTCCGTGGCTACAAGGCCCTGCAGAACGAGTTTTGAACATGCCCCGAATCCTCATCCGCAATGCCCGCCTGGTGAACGAGGGACGGGAATTCGACGCCGACCTGCTGGTGAACAACGGTCGCATCGAGATCATTGGCAGCCTGGATCACCTGAGCGCAGAGTGGGAGATCGACGCCCAGGGCCAGTGGTTGCTGCCGGGGATGATCGACGATCAGGTGCACTTTCGCGAGCCGGGCTCACCCGACAAGGGCACCCTCTACAGCGAATCGAGGGCGGCGGTGGCCGGTGGCATCACCAGCTTCATGGACATGCCCAACACCTCGCCAGCCACCCTGACCCTGGCCGCATTGGAGGACAAGAAGCGCCGCGCGGCGAAGACCTCGGTGGCCAACTACGGCTTCCACTTTGGCGTGAGCAACGAAAACCTCGAGCTGGTTGCCGCCCTCGACCCCACCACGGTAGCCGGGGTCAAGGTGTTCATGGGCGCGTCCACCGGCAACATGCTGGTGGACGACCCCCAAGTGCTGGACCGCTTGTTCAGCCAGGTGCCGACCATTCTCCTGGCCCACTGCGAACACACGCCCAGCATTCAAGTCCAGCAACAACGCTGGCAGCAGTTGTATGGCGAGCAGATTCCCGCCAGCGCCCACCCGCGTATCCGCGACGCCGACGCTTGCTACCGCTCGTCGTCCCTGGCGGTAGCCCTGGCCAGGCGCCATGGCACCCGCCTGCATGTGCTGCACCTGACCAGCGCCCGGGAACTGGCCTTGTTCGAAGACCGGCCACTGGCGCACAAACACATCACCGCCGAGGTCTGCGTGCATCACCTGTTGTTGGATGATCGTGACTATCCGCGCCTGGGGCACCTGATCAAGTGCAACCCGGCGATCAAGTCCCAGGCCGACCGGGACGCCCTGCGCCAGGCCCTGAACAGCCAGCGCCTGGACGTCATCGGCACCGACCACGCGCCTCACACCTGGGCGCAAAAACAGCTGCCCTACACCCAGGCTCCTGCCGGGTTGCCCCTGGTGCAGCACGCGCTGCCCGCCCTCCTGGAACTGGTGGCCGATGGCGTGCTGCCGCTGACCACCCTGGTGGAAAAGACCAGCCACCGGGTGGCCGATCTGTTCGCCATTCCCGATCGAGGTTACCTGCGTGAAGGCTACTGGGCCGACCTGGTGCTGATTCGCCCGGAGCCTGAAGGCCAGGCGGTGGACGAGCAGCCGATTCTTGCCCGTTGCGGCTGGACGCCGTTCAGCGGCAGGCGCTGGCGGCATAGCGTGAGCACCACCCTGGTCTCCGGGCAGTTGGCCTGGCACCAGGGGCGCCTGAACGAGGATTGCCAGGGCCTGCCCCTGCGCTTTCTCCGCTAGGCGCCCTGCTTTCGACTTACGAGGCGCGCGGCTTGACCGTGCCGCAGTCCTGGCCCAACCAGACTGCACGGGTGTCCATGCTGCCCTTCTGCTGAATCCCGGTGGCGTTGAAGGTACCGATCACGTTGGTGGTGAACTCGCGGTCGCTGATGAACTTCGCAACACCATCGCCCTGGGCCTTGGGGCAGCTGAAGCGAAACTTCCACTGGTTGCCAGTGCGCTCGGTGACCTGCTGCTGGCAACCGGACTGCGGGTCCTGCAGCGGGATGGTGTCGGACTTCACCTGGTCCGGGGTCAGGCACACGCGAATGCCCTTGCCCCCCATGGTCACGCCCTGCTTCTCCAGCATCGCCCGCTGCTGCGGGGTCATCTGCTGCTGCAACTGACCGAGGATCAGCGACAAGTCCGGCAGGTTCTGGTCATCGATCTTCATGTTGCTGCTGGTCAGCTCCCACAAGCCTGGCTGCAGCATCTGTGCCTGTGCAACCAGCGGCAGCGCCAACCCCGCGGCCAAAGCCCAACCCAGTAAGCGATGTTTCATCGAATGACTCCTAGACAGTAGTGGCCGTTAGACTTCGGCCGTGGCTCGGCGTTGCATGCACAATAAAATAGCGACTTTCGCCGTGGAACATGGTCTGTTAACGAATACCCAGGCAGCGAATCTTCAGGAGCATGACCGCCCCATGGATTATTTTGGCCCACACCTTTTCGGCTACCTCATCGCCCTGCTGCACTTTCTCGGACTGATCGCCGCCATCCATGCGGTGCTGACCGTCAGGACCGCCCAGGGCGCCATCGCCTGGGCCCTGTCGCTGATGTTCATGCCCTACCTGACCCTCATTCCCTACCTGGTGTTCGGCCGCAGCACCTTCGATGCCTACATCCAGGCCCGGCGCCAAGCCAACGTTGAAATGCACAAGGCCATCAGCGACCTGAACTGGCGACCCTGGGTCGAAGAGGCCCTCACCGCCCGCGCCTCCCAGGCCTACGCCTCACTGCGGGCCATGCCCAAGCTGGGACGCATGCCGTGCCTGGCCAACAACCAGGTGCGGCTGCTGGTCAACGGCGACGCCACCTTCGAAGCAATATTCAATGCCATCCGCCGCTCCCACAAGGCCGTACTGATCCAGTTCTTCATCATCCACGACGACGAACTGGGCCGACGCCTGCAACGCCTGCTGCTGGAAAAGGCCCGCGAAGGCGTGGCGATCCACCTGCTCTACGATCGCATCGGCAGCCACTCCCTGCCTGCCAGCTACGTGCAGCCCCTGCGTGAAGCTGGCGTCCAGGTGCATGCCTTCGCCACCCGCAGCGGCTGGCTCAACCGCTTCCAGGTCAACTTTCGCAACCATCGCAAGATCGTGGTGGTGGACGGGATGCTGGGCTTCGTCGGCGGGCACAACGTGGGGGATGAATACCTGGGCCTGAAACCGCCACTGGCGCCCTGGCGCGACACCCATGTCCAGGTCGGCGGCCCGGTGGTGGCCTGCCTGCAGGAATCTTTCGCCGAGGACTGGTTCTGGGCAACGCGGGAGCTACCACCCCTGATCCTGCCGGACACCTATCCCGATGGTGGCGTGCTCTGCCAGCTGCTGGCCAGCGGCCCGGCGGACGCCTACGAGACCTGCTCGCTGTTCTTCGTCGAAGCGATCCACGCCGCCACCGAGCGGGTATGGATCACCAGCCCGTACTTCATTCCCGACGAGGCAGTATTCGCCGCCTTGCGCCTGGCCGTGCTGCGCGGTGTGGACGTGCGCATCCTGCTCCCCGCACGCCCCGACCACCGTATCGTCTATGCCGCCTCCAGCCTGTTCGCCTTCGAGGCGATACGCGCCGGGGTCCGGGTATTCCGCTACCAGCCAGGCTTCCTGCACCAGAAGGTGGTGTTGGTCGACAACGAGATCAGCGCCATCGGCAGCGCCAACCTGGACAACCGCTCGTTCCGCCTGAATTTCGAAGTGATGCTGCTGACCGTGGACGAAGGTTTCGCCACCCAGGTGCAGGACATGCTGGAAGCCGACTTCGCCAGGGCGCGGGAAGTGGCCAAGGAAGAAAGCCGCCAGATCCACCGCTTGCAACAACTGGGCATGCGGGTCGCGCGGCTGATTTCCCCAATCCTGTGAAGACAGGCCTTACGGATTGTAGAGGTCGTCGCGGGTCCAGGGCAGTTCATGGCTGCCGTCGGCATGGGCCTTGACCGCCAGAATCTGGTGCAGGTTGATCCAGCCCTTGGCGAACGCATAGGCGCAACCTGCCAGGTACAACCGCCAGATCCTCAGCGCCTGCTCCGGCACTTGCCTGGCCGCAGCCTCGAGGTTGTCTTCCAGGCGCTCGCTCCAGTGATCCAGGGTGCGGGCGTAGTGCATGCGCAGGCTTTCCACATCGACGATCTCCAGCCCGACCTCGCTGATTTCCGCCGAGATCATCACCAGGTGCGGCAACTCGCCGTTGGGGAAGACATACCGCTCGATGAAATCGCCAGCACCACGTCCCACGGGACGACCGTCCGTGTGCTTGGCGGTGATCCCGTGGTTCATCACCAGGCCCCCCTCACGCACGGCGCCGAACAGGGTGCGACAGTACTCCGCCAGGTTGGCGTGGCCCACATGCTCGAACATGCCGACGCTGACCACCTTGTCGAAGCGGCCATCCTGGGGCAGGTCGCGGTAGTCCAGCAGTTGCAGCTCCACCAGGTCCTCCAGGCCTTCGGCCTTGACCCGCTCGCGCCCCAGTTCCAGCTGTTCCTTGCTCAGGGTGATACCAAAGACCCTGGCGCCGAACTCGCGGGCGGCATACCGGGCCAACCCACCCCAGCCGCAGCCGACGTCCAGCAGGTAGTCCCCCGGCTGCAGGCGCAGCTTGCGGCACAGATGGCGGAACTTGGCCTGCTGGGCCTGCTCCAGGCTTTCGCTGCCCGTTTCGAAATAGGCGCAGGAATAGGCCATGTCGCTGTCCAGCCAGAGCTGGTAGAAGGCATTGGACAGGTCATAGTGGTAGGAAATGGCTGCGGCGTCAGTGGCCTTGTCATGCAGTGCGCGCACCGGCTGGCCGCCTTCGTCGTCATCGAGCAGGGCCTGGCTCAGTTCGTCGCAGACCCGGATGACCTCGCTGATGGAGCCCTCGAGCTCCAGCTTGCCTTCGACGAATGCGCCCCCCAGCGCATCCAGGCTCGGGTGGGTGAGTTGCGCCACCAGCTGTGGGTCCTTGACGACGATGGTGACGTTGGGATCAGGGCCCAGATTGAACTCATGGCCATCCCAAAGCCTCAGGCGCAGGGGCAGATGCAGATTCTGTAAGGCCGGTGGAAGTTGCGCGAGCATGGAAAATCCCCCCTTGTTCAGACGTCTGGAAATGAGGGTAGACCATCCCTGAAAATTAGCAGGCTATCGATCTGATAGCGGCTCTCTATGGTCCGCTACGCAACACCAGGCCCTCTTCGACCCACTGTTTCAACCAGGATGCCGCCTGCAACGGAGCTCCCTCCCCATAAGTGACGGCCAGCCCTGCACAGAGTTCCGCGAAACTCCAATGCCCTTCACACATGCCTTGCAGTGCCCAGGCTTCGTCGGGTGCCAGGCTGCGGTAACGACAGATACGCTGTGTTCGCCAGACCAGGCACACCTGCTCTTGTTCCAGTAAAGCAGCCTGGGGGAAAACCGCGCGGTCCTTCACCGCTCGCCACTGCTCCAGGCTGTTGTAGCGCTGCGCCAACCATTGGACGCAGGGCGCCAGGCGCAGTTGCAAGGCCGGCCATTGCGCCACATCCAGGGCCGCCATGGCCGGCACAGTCAACACCGTCGCCTCGGGCGCATCGAAGGCCAGGGTGAAGGCCCATTCCAGGCGCGCCAGTTCTGCCAGGGGCAGGCCCTGCCCGGCCACCCAATCCTGGATGAAGTCGGCGAAGCCCTGTCCCAGCCAGCGCAAGCTGAAGTGCCGGGACGGCGAGTGCTGCAGATAGGCCGCGACCAGGGATGAGAACGCCGGGTCGCCAAGCCCCTGGCGGACACTCGGAAAGTCGCTGTCGAGCACTTCGTGCAGCCGAGCCCGGTAGGCGTGGTGATAGATCGCCAGGCCGGTATCGACATCCAGGGTCGGCCCTCCCAGCAGGCTGCCGCTCAATGCCTGGGCCGGCTGGACGTGTTCACCCAGCAAGTAGCGCTCAAAGGCCAGTTGCCAATCGTTCAGGCGCATCGCTGCCTCCCGGCGAGGGCTCGATGCCCCAGCTCCCGGGCCTTGTCCAGCTCGGCAAGCAATTGCTCAAGGGGTGGAAAATGATCATCACGTTCCAGCAGTGTCGCCACTGGTCCCAGGTGTTCGAGGGTGCGCTGGTACAGCGCCCAGACCGGATCGCACACCGGCTGGTCATGGGTATCGATCACATAATCGCCATGGTCCTGATGACCGGCCAGGTGCAGTTGTCGCACCCGCTGCGGCGGCAGTGCCTGGATGAACTGCCAGGGATCGAAACCGTGGTTGCGCGAGCTGACATACACGTTGTTCACGTCCAGCAGCAGCTCGCAGCCGCTGAGCTGGCTCAGGGCAGACAGAAACTCCCACTCGCTGAATTCATCGGCCGCAGCTCGCACATAACTGGAGACGTTCTCCAGCACCAGTGGCCGCTCCAGTACTGCCTGCACCTCACGCACCCGGCCAGCCACGTAGTGCAGGCTTTCCTCGGTGTAGGGCAACGGCAGCAGGTCGTGCAGTTGATGGGCATTGCCGCGGCTCCAGCACAGATGGTCGGAAACCCAGGCCGGACGTACCCGCGCGGCCAACACCTTGAGCTGCGCCAGATAGGCGTGGTCCAGCGGATGAGGACCACCGATGGACAGCGACACGCCATGCATCACGATGGGATAGCGCTCGGCAATGGCATCCAGGTAATACAGGGCCTTGCCGCCCTGGACCATGAAGTTCTCGGATACCACCTCGAACCAGTCGACCTGCGGTTCATCATCAAGAATCTGCTGGTAATAGGCACTGCGCAGGCCCAGGCCGTAGCCCAGGCAAGAAGGAACATCAGACATCGCCAACTCCTTGCCAAGTGGCCGCGGTGGGCGTCCCCGCCACGGCAACACTCGATCGCCGCTTATTCGCCTACCTTGCCGCCGGCTTTTTCACATGCGGCCTGGGTCATGGCCTTGAAGCCCTGGCCCTTGCAGGCGCCCATGCCCTTGCAAGCGTGATCCTTGGTCTTGCAGTCGTTCTGGCCCTTGCAGGCGTTCACGCCGTAGCAGTGCACCTGAGCATCGGCGGCCGTGGCCTGGGTGGCGACACCGGCGAACAGGCTGGCAGCAGCAAACGCCAGGGCAGCACCGGCAGCAGTTTTCTTCATGTTCATCTTGTGTTTCCTCTAGTAGTCAGTCGCAAGGGGGTGACGGGGCTGCGTGGGCAACCCCTTCATGCCACTAGAGAAAGGAAGGCTCCCGGCGTTACAGCCAGGAGAAAAATAAATCTCTGCGGGTCAGGGCTTGGCCAGGGACTCCTGGAAGCGCAGCAGGCGTCCGGCATTGCCCAATACCAGCAAGGTGCTGAGGTTGTGCAGCACGGCGGCGATCATCGCCCCCGCCCCTCCCAGCCAGCCGAACGCAGCGAAGGCGACAATGGCCAGGGTCCAGCCGAGGCCGATGATCACGTTGACCTGCAGGGTGCGCCGGCATTCACGACTCAGGCGCACGCAGGTACCCAGGCGCCGCAGGTCGCTGCCGATCAGCACCACGTCGGCCGATGCCAGGGCGATGTCGGCTCCCCCTGCCCCCATGGCCACCCCCACTACCCCGGCCTTGAGTGCCAGGGAGTCGTTGATGCCGTCGCCGACCACCATCGGTCGAAAGCCCTTGTCGATCTCTTCCAGTACACGTGCAAGCTTGTCATGCGGCAGCGCCTGGGCCACCACCTCGCCGATGCCCACCTCCCGCGCCAGGGTGTCCGCCACGCTTTGCCGATCGCCGGTCAGCAACAACTGGCGGCCCAGTCCCAGCCCACGCAACTCTTGCAGGGCCTGCGAAGCTTCGGGCTTGATGCTGTCGGCCAACAGCAGCCAGCCCAGGAACCGACCATCGAGGGCCAGGCCGGCAATCGGTCCGTCATGGCTCGGTACCGGGCTGGTATCGATCGACAACCGCGCAAACAGCTCCGGTCGGCCCAGGGCCGCCTGGCCTCGATCGGTGCCGGCTACCACCCCCAGCCCCTGGTGTTCGTGAATGTGCTCCAGGGCCCATTGCTGCTCCGGCGGCACCAGCGCCGCCAAGGCCCGGCTGACCGGATGGCTGCTGGCTGAGCCCAGGCTCGCGGCCAGGCCGAGCATCACCTGGCGATCCTCCCGAGGGCTGTCTACAGCTTGCAGGCGCAAGGAGCCAAAAGTCAGGGTGCCCGTCTTGTCCACCACCAGGGACGTCAGGTCGGCCAGCTCTTCAAGGAACGCCGAGCTGCGAATCAGGATGCCGTGCCGGGCCGCCACGGCAATCCCGGCGATGGCGGTGGCAGGAGCCGATAGCACCAGCGCGCAGGGACAGGCAGCCACCAGCACGGCGAGCATGGCCTGGGCATCGTTGGTGATGAACCAGGTCACTGCCGCCAGCAGCAACACCAGTACCAGGTAGCTGCCGGCATAACGCTCCAGCAGGCGGGTGATGGGCGGCTTGGCCCGCTCGGCGCTCTGCATCAGGGCGATCACCTTGCCCAGGGTCGACTCCTCGCCAGTACGGGTCACTTCCAGGCGCAGCAAGCCGTCTAGGTTGATCGCTCCGCCGAACACCTGCATGCCCACGCTCGCTTCCAACGGGACCGACTCGCCCGTGATCGACGCGGTATCCAGGCTCGCCTGGCCAGACACCACCAGCCCGTCGGCCGGAACGCGATCCCCGGCCCGCACCTCCACCAGGTCCCCGCGCCTGAGGCTGGCGTTGTCGACCTCCTCCACCCGACCATCGGCCTGCACTCGGCGGGCCAGGCTGCGGGTCAGGCGGCCCAAGGCATCGATGGCCTCCTGGGAACCGATCACGCTGCGCTCCTCCAGCACATGGCCGAAGATCATGATGATCGGCAACAACGCC
This sequence comes from Pseudomonas sp. L5B5, assembly GCF_020520285.1. Taxonomy (NCBI): domain Bacteria; kingdom Pseudomonadati; phylum Pseudomonadota; class Gammaproteobacteria; order Pseudomonadales; family Pseudomonadaceae; genus Pseudomonas; species Pseudomonas sp. L5B5. The sequence goes on along the minus strand of NZ_CP084742.1, from coordinate 4,256,108 downwards.
GCGGTCAGCAGGTCGCCGGTGGCCCAGGCCCCGAGCATGGCCAGGGCGATCAGTTGATCGGTGATGCCGTGCAGGCTCGGGTAACGCAGGCTGAACCAGGCTGAACGCAGCACCGGTACAGCCACCAGCAGCGAGGCGCCGCCCAGCAGCAACTGGCTGACACCGACCTGCCCCGGTGCCATCCAGCGCCACACCAGGCCCAGGCCCAGCAAGCCCAGAGCCAGCATGGCCAGGGTCAACTGGCGCGCGGCGCTGCGTTGTTCGGCAGTGGTCAGCATGCTGGCGGGCATAGCAGGATTTTCAGCATTCATTGCTCGGCTCCCTGGATGATCAGGCGGGCATCGTCTTGGGGATCGACCGTGGTCACTGAACCGGCCTGCCCCAGAATCTGTGGCAAGCGTTCACGGTAGATGCGCAACAACATTTGCGGATCGGTGCCGTTGCGCTGAGCCTGGGCCAGGCTCTGTACCGTGGCGGTCTGTGCCCGGGCCAGGGCCAGTCGTTCGCTGGCCTGGGCATGCGCCACTTGCAGGGTCCGGTCGGCTTGCTGGTTGGCGTTCTGAGTGAGTTTTTCAGCTTCGGTACGGGCATTGGCCACTTCCTTGTCAGCCTGCTGGCTGGCGGTCAGCACCGCGTTGAACGCACTGACTGCTGGCTCGGGCAAACTCGATTGCACGTCCACCCGCGTGACCTGGACACCGATTCCCTGGCCACTGGCGGCGAGGTCAGACAGGCGCCGATTGATGCTCTGGAGCAGGTCGCCCCGCAGCCGCTCACGCTGCTCCGCGGCCTGATGATCGTTGCCCAGCAATTCGGGACGGGCCACCAGGATGGTGTCCAGGTCACGAGCACCCGCCAAGCTCACCGCGCTGCGGGTCACCAGGCGGTCCAGGGCCGGTAGTACATGCTCGCCCTGCAAGACATAGGCATAGGGATCGTCGACTTTGTAGAACACCCGCACATCCAGCTGCACCACGCCGGCATCGCCAGTGAGCAGATACCCCGAACCGGCGAGGGCATCGTTCAGGGGCGTGGCCAAGGTTGCGACGCGATCCCCCTTTACCGCTTCCTCGGAGCGCAACAGTCCCTCGATCCGCCGCTCCAGGACCCGGTCAGCCGCCGGCAGCAACACCACTTGTTCAAAAGGCCGGGGCCAGGCCAGCAGCAGCCCGGCATTCTGCACCCGCGCCAGAGCGCCGAAATGCAGGACCAGGGCTCGGTCTTGCGGGTCGATCTGCCGCACATTGGACAAGGCCCAGGCCAGTGCCGCGAGAACAGTGACTGCGTATAGCGCGATGAACGCCAGGCGTCCGGCCTGAATCCATGGACTGTCCAGTTGATTTGTTCCACGTGGAACGCTGTTCATGGCTGCGATCCAGAGGCTTTGTTCGGCAGGCTTGGCGGGCCATCCACCAGCACCCGGAATGGCGCGGCATCGGTACGCAGGATCAGCCGGGTCCCTGGATTGACCACGGTGCCCAAGGTATCCAGGGAGCGCAGCAGGTTATACAGCTGTGGTGAACTGGCGTAGGCACGGCCATAGATCTGCGCCGCCTCGACTCGCGACTGGGCCTCGATGTCCGCTGCCTTCACCGTGGCATCGGCCTGCACGATGCGCGCGTCACGCTCGGCAGCAGAACGAATCTGCGCCGCTTCGCGCTTGCCCACGGCAGTACGTTCGGTGGCAATGGTTTCGCGCTCGGCACGCATGCGGTCCACCGTCGCGGTCAAGGTCACCGAAGGCAAGGTCAATCGCTCGACCCCCACCTGCACCACACGCACGCCGTAGGTGGACAGCAACTGCTGGTCGATCTGCTGGCGCAACTGGGCCTCGAAGTCGGCGATACGCACTTTGCCGGCGTCGGTGTTCACCAGGTCGGCCAGGTCGAAACTGCTGGTGGTGGTTTCCAGGGCCGAGCCGACGAACGTGCGAATCTGCCGTGCCGCCTCATCCGGCTGGTTCTGCACGGCCCGCATGAAACGCTGCACATTGTCCGGGTCGCCCTGCACGCGCCAGGCCACATAGGCCTGGACGATGATGCGCAGGCCATCACGGGTGCCCACGTCCTGCAAACCGCTGGAGGTGGTACGCAGGCGCAGGTCCACCGGGATCGCCGCCTCGAAGGGCGCCGGCCAGCGCCAGTTCAACCCTGGCTCCAGCAGCACGCGCGCCGGGTTGCCGAAGCGGGTGATCACCGTGGCCTCGCCGGAACGCACCTGGACCAGGCTTGCCGCCGCCAGGGCGAACAGCACCAGTAACGCTGCCCAGCCCATGCGCCGCCAGGGAAAAGGCCCCGCCTCGGCTGGCGCACCGTGGTGATGGTGGTGATGTCCATGATGGTGATGATGGCCGTGGCCGTGATCATGGCCGGCGTGCTCGTCGTGGGAATGGGAGTGGGAAGACTGGCTCAATGGACGGCTCCTGGCGGTGCGGATTTACGCGGCGCCATCGGGTCGGCGGGCAAGGTGAAGGTGCGCAGGTCGAGGGTTGGCGCACTGGCGCCGCCCAGACGATGGTCGAGAATCAGCAGTCGTGCCTTGCCCAGACCCTGGGCCAGCTGGCCGAGGTACTGTTCCAGAACGAAGGCCTGCCCCGCACCGGCATAGGCTTTTTGCTCGGCGGCAAACCGCAGGTCGGCGGCCTGGGCCGTTGCCTGGATCTCGCGAGCCATGGCCCGGGCCTGGTCGCTGGCTTGGCTGGCCCGCAATTGCGCCTGGTTGGTCTGCTCGGCAGCCGCCCCACGTTCGCGAGAAATCAGGACCTGGGCACCGATCTGCGCAGCCTGCACACCGTGGTAGGCATTGGCCGCTCCAGCGGGAGGATGGATCGCCTCGACCACTGTGGCGAGAATCTCCACGCCGCTGTCGAGCCTGGCCAGATCAGCCTGCACCGCGCGGCCGATATCGTCGGCGAGCCGGGTGCGATCCTCTCCCAACAGGCCATCGAGGGTGCGCGAAGCGAAGTCATGTACCAGGACCCGGCTGGCGGTGCTGCGGATCAAGGTCGGGACATCGTTGCTGTTGTAGGTCGCCGCCAGTGCGGCGGCATCGTCCAGGCCGATGCGGTAGACGAAGCGCACATCCATGTTGACGATCTGGAAGCTCTGCTGCCGGGCGTTGCCGCTGGCGATCACCTGGGACTTGTCATTCACGTGGCTGGCATCCCACAGGCGGTTGGCGATCGCCGGCGCCGGCCCTTCGGCCGAGGCAGGCTGGGCTGGCTGCGAATTGTCGGCGACGCTGGTGGCCAGTTCGTGGACCACGCCGTTTTCCACCGTCAGCACCCGCCCCAGGGGCCAGGGCAGCCCCAGGTGCAAGCCGGGGCCGAAGACCGCCACGGGCTTACCGAAGCGCTCGTAGATACCGCGATCCTGGGTGGAGACTTCATGAACACCGGTCAACAACCACCCTGCCGCCACGACCAGCGCCAGCACGGGCAAGAATGCGCGGCGCATATAGGCAAAGGCCCAGATCTGCCGCAGGTCGATGCCAAACCGGTTGTGCAGTTCGTGCTGCAGGCTGAGCAAAGGCTGTGGCGGCCAGCGCAGCAGATCAGCGACAAAACTGTGGGCCAGCATGGGGGGTTCGAGGCGTTCACGCGGGGGGCTGAACAACGACAGCAGCGCGCGCAACAAAAACTCGCCGGCCACCAACGCCGGCAACAGCCCCATCACTACCGCCAGCCGCACCGGCCAGAGGGCCGTGTCGCTGCTGAACAACAGGCACAGGGCACCCACCAGCAGGCTGAGGATCGCCACCCGCAGCAGCTGCGCCAGGGCCCCGGCTTCCGGCCACTCGCCCGGGTGCTCCTGGGCCAGTTGGCGCTCCAGCACCAGCAAGGCGAAGGCCAGCAGCAAGGCCAGCACGGCGAATACACTGGCGCCCAGGCCCAGGACCGTGGCGGGCAAAGTCAGGTCGAACACCTGCGCCTGGCCATACAACACCACCAGCGCCCAGCCCCCCAGCCACAAGGTCGGGGCACCGATCTGCCGCAACAGGCGCCGAGCACGGGCGTTCACCCACGAACCAAAGATTCCCGCCGGCGGCCCCTGCACCTCATCCACCTGGGAAGGTGCCGCAGAGGGGGCCATCGCCTCCTCCCGCCAGCGGCTGACCCCGCACGCCGACTGCAAGCCGGCGACCACCACCAGCAAGGCGCAGGACAGGTTCACCAGCAGCACCGGCCACAGGGTCAGTGCGGCGAAGAGATCGACGAAGACCGCCGACACCAATCCCATCACGGCAAGCCCCAACAAGCCACTGCCCCAACGTTGCAAACGCGCGGCATGGAAGGCCGCGCGCTGGAATCGCGGCAAATCGGCCACCTGCGCCTGTTGCCCCTCAAGATCGACTTGCATACCACCCCACCGCTCTGGTCCGGCCCTGTGGAGAAGTCTGCGGCCGAATTATCTGGATACAATTCGTTACTATATAACGATCAAAGTGAAATTTTCGTCGCTCCTCATGCCTTTTCATCCAATGGGAGCGTCGTAAAGCGAAGATCGCTGATTGCACGAATACATCAACTTGTGATGTCAGCCCCCTGGCATTTAAGGCAATAATCCAGCCCTGCTCCCTGCGTGCGACAAGGAAACGTCCCATCATGCTTTCGATCTACCAGCTCAAACCGCGCTTTCAGAACCTGTTGCGGCCGTTGGTGCAGCGCCTGTACGACAACGGCACCACCGCCAACCAGATCACCGTGCTGGCTGCGGTCATCTCTGTGCTGGTGGGCGCGCTGATCGCCCTGTTCGCCAACCACGCCTGGCTCTTCGCCTTGATCCCCGCCTGGATGATCCTGCGTATGGCGCTCAATGCCATCGACGGCATGCTCGCGCGGGAATTCGGCCAGCAATCGCGCCTGGGCGCCTACCTCAACGAACTCTGCGATGTGGTCGCCGACAGCGCGCTGATCCTGCCCTTCGCCCTGTTGCCCGGGGTCAGCCTGCCGCTGGTGCTGGCCGTGACCCTGCTGGCCCTGTTCAGCGAGTACGCCGGCGTACTGGGCCCGATGGTGGGTGCATCGCGGCGCTATGACGGCCCCATGGGCAAGAGCGACCGGGCCTTCATCCTCGGCGTGCTGGCCACCGGCATCGCCCTGGGCTGGCTCACGGCCCTGTGGATCAACGGCGTGCTGGCGCTGGTCGCCGCATTGCTGGTCTACACCCTGATCAATCGGGTTCGCCAGGGCCTCAAAGAAGTTCAGCACAATGCTCCCTCTGCATAAGGAAATGGCTATGCGCGACGCTCAACACCAGACGTTCCTGACCCATGACGGTGTCGAACTGTTCTATCGCCACTGGCCAGCCACTGAAGTGGCTCCTGGCGAGCCGCGCCAGGCGGTGATGCTGTTCCACCGTGGCCACGAACACTCCGGGCGCATTGCCCACCTGGTGGATGAACTGGATCTGCCGCACATCGACTTCTTCGCCTGGGATGCCCGTGGCCACGGCCAGTCGCCCGGGGCCCGGGGCGACAGCCCGAGCTTCGCCACCAGCGTGCGTGACGTGCAGACCTTCTGCGACCACCTGGGCAGCGCCCACGCAATCGCCGAGGAAGACATCGCCGTGGTCGCCCAGAGCGTGGGCGCGGTCATCGCCTCCACCTGGGTCCACGACTATGCGCCGCGCATCCGCTCACTGGTGCTGGCCTCGCCGGCCTTCAAGGTCAAGCTCTATGTGCCGTTCGCACGCCCTGGCCTGGCCCTGATGCGGCGCTTTCGCGGCAACTTCTTCGTCAACAGCTACGTCAAGGCACGCTTTTTGAGCCACGACCCGCAGCGAGTCGAGAGCTACGACAGCGACCCGCTGATCACCAAGGCCATTTCGGTCAACGTCCTGCTGGGCCTGTACGAAGCGGCAGACCGGGTGGTGGCCGACGCCCAGGCGATCCAGGTGCCGACCCAGCTGCTGATCTCCGGTTCCGACTTCGTGGTGCACCGCAAGCCCCAGGAGCAGTTCTTCGAGCGCCTGGGCAGCCTGCACAAGGAAAAACACATCCTCCCGGGCTTCTTCCACGACACCCTGGGGGAAAAGAACCGCGCGCCGGCCATGGCCAGCATCCGCCGCTTCATCCTGCAGAATTTCGCGCGCCCGCTGAACCGCCCTGCCCTGCTGGACGCCGACCGCCTGGGTGTTACCTGTGCCGAGTCCGAAGCGCTGTCCGCGCCGTTGCCGCACAACTCCCTGCGTGACCTCTACTGGCGCGCCACCCGCGCCAGCATGCGCCTGGGCAGCCAGCTGTCGGCGGGGGTCAAGCTGGGCTTCGACACCGGTTTCGACTCCGGCAGCACCCTGGACTACGTCTACCGCAACCGCCCTACCGGGCATACGCCCGTGGGCCGGATGATCGACCAGAACTACCTGAACTCCATCGGCTGGCGCGGCATCCGCCAGCGCAAGCTGCACGTGGAAGAACTGCTGCGCCTGGCCATGGAAAAGCTCCGCGGGCAAGACAGCGAAGTGCGCATCGTCGACATCGCCGCCGGCCACGGGCGCTACATCCTCGAGGCCCTGCAAGGGGTCAACCCGTTGCCGGAGTCGATCCTGCTACGCGACTACAGCGACATCAACGTGCGTGACGGCAGCGCGCTGATCCAGGAAAAAGGCCTGGGCGACATCGCCCGCTTCGTCAAAGGCAACGCCTTCGATCGCCAGGACCTGGCCGCCCTCGATCCGAAACCGACCCTGGCAGTGGTTTCCGGCTTGTACGAACTGTTCGCCGACAACCAGATGGTCGGCGACTCCCTGGCCGGCCTGGCCAGTGCCGTGGAGCCCGGTGGCTACCTGGTGTACACCGGCCAGCCGTGGCACCCGCAGCTGGAACTGATCGCCCGCGCCCTGACCAGCCATCGCGAAGGCCAGGCCTGGGTCATGCGCCGCCGCACCCAGGCGGAAATGGACCAGCTGGTGGAGGCCGCCGGCTTTCGCAAGGTGACCATGCGCGTGGATGAATGGGGGATCTTCAGCGTTTCCCTGGCGCAGCGAGTGCAATGATGGCCGCAGGCGCCTTGCCGGCCCGGGAGCCGGGCCTGCTGAAACCCGCGGTGCTCTGGCTGCTGTTGCTGGCACCGCTGTTTTTCGGCACCTATGGTTTCGCCACCTGGGTCACCGCGCAGCGAGACGACGTCGCCAGCCTGGTGTTCGACTGGGAGCGGTACATGCCGTTCTGGGCCTGGACCATCGTGCCCTACTGGTCCATCGACCTGCTCTACGGCCTGTCCCTGCTGCTGCCGCGCAGCCGTGACGAGCTCAAGCGCCATGCCTTGCGCCTGCTCACCGCCCAGCTGATCGCGGTCAGTTGCTTCCTGCTCTGGCCGCTGCGCTTCACCTTCCCCCGACCGGAACTGGATGGGGTGTTCGGCTGGCTGTTCGCGGTGCTGGCGGGTTTCGACAAGCCCTTCAACCAGGCGCCGTCCCTGCACATCGCCCTGCTGGTGGTACTCTGGGTCTGTTACGCGCGGCATATCCAGGGCTTCTGGCGGTGGCTGGTGCATGGCTGGTTCGCGCTGATCGGCGTCTCGGTACTGACCACTTATCAACACCACTTCATCGATGTGCCCACAGGCGCCCTGGCCGGCTGGCTGTGCGTCTGGCTGTGGCCGCTGGACCGTCCCAGCCCGCTGTTCAGCGCTCGCCTCACCCACGAGCCAAGGCGCCGCCAACTGGCCTTGCGCTACACCCTGGGCGCAGCGGCATTGACCCTGGTGGCGTTCACCTGGGGCGGCGTCGGCTGGTGGCTGCTGTGGCCGGCGCTGGCGCTGCTGTTGGTGGCGGTGAACTACGCCCTGCTGGACGCGGCAGGCTTCCAGAAGCGCGCGGACGGACGCCTGAGCCCGGCCGCCCGCTGGCTGCTGGCGCCTTACCTGGCGGCAGCCTGGATCAATTCGCGGCTGTGGACAAAAAACCATCCACAACCCGACCAGGTTGTGGATAACGTCTGGCTCGGGCGCCTGCCAACGCCGGATGAACTGGAGACTGGCCCCTTCGCTGCGGTCCTCGACCTGTGCGCCGAACTGTCCCTGGACGGGCGCTCGCTTGCCGCCTACCAGAGCCTGCCGGTGCTCGACCTGTGCGCACCGAGCCCGGCCCAGTGCCTGGCGGCCGCCCAGGCCATCGAGCGCCTGCGCCAACAGGGACCCTTGCTGGTGTGTTGCGCCCTGGGTTATTCGCGCAGTGCCTCGGCGATTGCCGCCTGGTTGCTGCACAGCGGACGCGCAGCCACGGTGGATGGCGCCGTGGTGCAACTGCAGCGCGCACGCCCGCGGATCGTCCTGCAAGCCGCCCATCGCCAGGCCCTGGAAAGCCTGGTGAAAGACCGGAGCCCAGCCCATGGCCAGTGACATGCAGTTGTTCAGCGTCGCCAGCCTGCTGCGTCGGGGCCAGGCCCTGGATCAGTTATCCACAGGCCTGACCCTGCTCGGTGCCCTGTATGGCCTGGGTCAGTTCTTGCTGGCCAGCGTCAGCCTGGTCGGCCTGGTGCTCAGCGTGAGCCTGGTGGCGCTGGGCCTTGTGGAAAAGTACCTGGCGCTGCGCGTCGCCTTCGATGCCGACCTGTTCCAGCGGGTGGCCGACGCCCCCGCCTCCCTGGAGCACAGTACCCAAGCCCTGGACCAGGCCCTGAGCAGCCTGGGCCTGCAACCTGCCGACCGCGGCGGCCGGCCCTGGCATGAACGCAGCCAGGGCGCCCTGGGCCTGCTGCGCCGCCAGGCACTGCTGCTGGCGACACAGGTGCTGATACTGTTGAGCGTGATCCTGACCAGCCCCTGGCTGGCCTTTGCCGGATAAGGAATGCCCATGTTCGAACCTCTGGTTGCCAACCTCATCACCTCCGCCGCCCGCAGCATCACCGGCGCCCGCAGCCTGTGGCTGGGCTCGGCGCCGCAGGCGGTGCAACGCATCTACTTCGCCAACCACAGCAGCCACGGCGACTTCGTGCTGCTCTGGGCCTCGCTGCCGCCGGCCCTGCGGCGCCTGACCCGGCCCGTGGCCGGTGCCGACTACTGGCAGAAAAGCAATCTGCGCCGCTACATCATCAATCGGGTGTTCAACGGTGTGCTGATCGACCGCGAACGCAAGGAGGCTGTGGATAACAATCCCCTGCAGCCGATGCTCGACGCCCTGGACAACGGCGACTCGCTGATCATCTTCCCGGAAGGCACGCGCAACCCGGAGGACGGCCTGCTGCCGTTCAAGAGCGGGATCTACCACCTGGCCAAGCGTTATCCACAGGTGGAGGTGATTCCGGTGTGGATCGCCAACCTCAACCGGGTCATGCCCAAGGGGCGTTTCCTGCCTTTGCCGCTGCTGTGCACCACCAGTTTCGGCGCGCCGCTGACCCTGGAAGAAGACGAAAGCAAGGAACACTTTCTCGAACGCAGCCGCGCCGCGCTGCTGGCCCTGGCCCCGGAGCACGCCTGAGATGGATAAGCAGACCCTGATGTTGTTCGGCGGCATCGGCGCCATTCTGGTGCTGGCCTCGCTGATCGGATTCATCCTCAAATGGCGCACCCGGGCCAGCCCCAACCCGGTGATCGACAACCTCAATGCGCGAATCAACGCCTGGTGGGTGATGGTGCTGGTGATCGGCATCGCCTTCTGGCTCGGCACCGCGGCCGTGATCCTGCTGTTCTACGCAGTCTCGTTCTACGCCCTGCGCGAGTTCCTGACCCTGACCCCGACCCGGCGCAGCGACTACCCGGCGCTGGTGGCAGCCTTCTACCTAGCCCTGCCCCTGCAATACCTGCTGATCTACTCGGACTGGTACGGGCTGTTCTCGATCTTCATTCCGGTCTATGTGTTTTTGCTGCTGCCGATCCTCGCCTCGCTGGGCGGTGACAGCACGCACTTCCTGGAGCGCGCCTCCAAGGTCCAGTGGGGCCTGATGATCGCGGTGTTCTGCGTGTCCTTCGTGCCGGCTCTGCTGACCCTGGACATCGCCGGTTATGAGGGCCGCAACCTGCTGCTGATCGCCTACCTGGTGATCGTGGTGCAGCTCTCGGACGTGCTGCAGTACGTCTGTGGAAAACTCTTCGGCAAACGCAAGATCGCCCCCAACCTGTCGCCTTCCAAGACCGTCGAGGGTTTTGTCGGCGGTATCCTGCTGGCTTCGATGATCGGCGGTGCACTGTTCTGGATCACCCCGTTCAACGTCTGGCAATCGTTCCTCATCGCCCTGTTGATCAACCTGCTGGGCTTTGCCGGCGGCATCGTGATGTCGGCGATCAAGCGCGACCGCGGGGTCAAGGACTGGGGGCACATGATCGAGGGCCACGGCGGCATGCTCGATCGCCTGGATTCGGTGTGCTTCGCCGCGCCGATCTTTTTCCACCTGGTGCGCTACTGGTGGACCTGACCCCCTGTGGCGGGCGAGCTTGCTCGCGCTGGACTGCAGCGCGGCCCCACACCCGGCCAGCACCGAGTGCCTGACACAGCGCATGGCCTGATTCTGCGGCCGCTGCGCGCCGGGGCGCCGGCCGACCGGGCGGGAGCAAGCTCCCTCGCCACCCACAGCCGGGCAAGGATCATCAGCCCGGCAAATGCCCCAGCGGCAGTGGACCCGGGGTCTTCACCGTGTGGATGGCAAAATTGCTGCGGATATCGCTGACCCCGGGAATCTTCAGCAGATAGCCGGTCAGGAAGCGGTCGTAGCCCCGCAGGTCGGGCACCACCACCTGCAGCAGGAAGTCCGATTCGCCGGACACCAGGAACGCCGAGATCACTTCCGGCAACTGCAACACGGCCTGGCGGAAGGCTTCGGCCTCGGCGTCGTTGTGCCGCTCGACCTTGACCCCGACGAATACCGTCAGCCCCAGGCCCACCTCATCGCGGGCCAGGACGGCCTGGTAACCGCGGATCACCCCGGCCTCTTCCAGCATCCGTACCCGGCGCAGGCAAGGCGAGGGCGACAGGCCGATCTCCTCCGCCAGTTGCACATTGCTCAGGCGGCCGTCGCGCTGCAGGGCGGCGAGGATCTTGCGGTCGTAGGCATCGAGTTTCATGGTTGGCATATCCGGCTGGTCCATTGGCTGAATACTGGAAGATTATGCCAATTTTCGCGAACCTGCTGAGGGATTACGCAAGCACCTGCCCTGCCCTGCGGCCCTAAACTGGAGGCACCGACTCGACAACGAATGGGGGTGCAAGGTGGCGCAACTGTGGATGTTTTTCCTGGCTTTGGCGGTGGTCTACCTGCTGCCCGGTCCCGACATGATCCTGCTGTTGCAGACGGGTGCCCGCCAGGGCAAGGCCCAGGCACTGGCCACGGCCCTGGGCCTGGCCATTTCCCGGGGCTGCCATGTGGCCCTGGCCGCCCTGGGCCTGGCGGCCTTGTTCAAGGCCGCACCCTGGACCTTCGATGTGGTTCGCCTGGCAGGCGCCGCCTACCTGCTGTGGATCGGTATCCAGTGCCTGAGGAGCAACCTGTTGCCCACGCTGGACAGCAGTGGCGCCGTCGCCACGCCGTTGCGCTGGCGCCAGGCGATCCAGCGTGGAGTGCTGACCAACCTGCTGAACCCCAAGGCTTTGCTGTTCTGCTCGGTGCTGTTGCCGCAATTCGTCGACCCCCAGGCCGGGGCTGTGGCACCTCAATTCGTCACACTGGGTGTATTGCTAGTGGGTGTCGGTGCGCTGTTCGACTGCTGCTACGCCCTGGCTGGCGCCGGGCTGGGCCGCTGGATGCAACGCAGCCCCTCCGCGCAGCGCCTGCAGCAATGGCTGTTCGGTAGCCTGTTGATCGGCTTCGCCGTGCGCCTGACCTTCGTCCAGCAAGCCTGATGTAGCCGCTAGGCCGCGACCGCAATACCTGGCACTGCGCTGCATCTGGCACACCGCGCCAGCTGGCCTCGCGGCTCGTGCCGAGCCGTGCGCAGCCTGCGGCAGCGGCTACACGAAACCCTGTAGCCGCTGTCGAGCGCAGCGAGGCTGCGAACGGGTGCGCAGCACCCGCAATACCTGGCACTGCGCTGCATCCGGCACACCGCGCCAGCTGGCCTGGCGGCTCGTGCCGAGCCGTGCGCAGCCTGCGGCAGCGGCTACACGAAACCCTGTAGCCGCTGTCGAGCGCAGCGAGGCTGCGACCGGGTGCGCAGCGCCCGCAATACCTGGCATCTAGGCCTTGCGTCGGCGGCGGATCAGGTACGCCCCCCCCAACAGCAGCAGCGCCGCGCCACCGGTGGCGGCCAGCGCATGCTCCTTGAGGCTGGAGCGGCTGGCATCGACCCACTGGGTCAGGTAACGCTTGTTGGCGCTGCCGAAATCCGGCTCCTCGCAGTTCATGCCGAAATTGCCGGCCCACTCCACAAAGGGACCGTTCTCCACGTAGCGCCGGTAGTAGTCGATCTCCAGGTCGCTGCCCCGGGTCCAGCGCGAGGCCTTGCACAGCACCGCCGCGAAGGCCTGGCTGGTGTGGGGCAGGAAGTCCGCCGCCCGGTTGCCCAGTTCCCCGGCCACGTAACGGTAGTGGTAACGCACATCGGGCTCGGCGGTGCTGGCTTGCTGGCGCTGCACCTCATCGGCGCCGAGGAACGGTCCCGCCTGCACCGGCGGGATCTCCAGGTCGTAGCTACCCCAGAGGCTGTGGTAGTCCGGCCCCATCTCGTAGCCGAGGATCTCCATGCCCGAGGCCCGCGCCAGCTTGCCCGCCTGGTAGTAACCCTCGGCCCGACGGGTGGGCAACCAGGCCGACTCGGCGCTGCGCCGGTACTCGCCGTAGGCCTTGGCGATGGCCTGGCGCTCCGGACTGTCGAAGTAGCCCCAGCCTTCTTCATAGCGCCCTTCGCGCAGCAACCGGCGGCCCAGCAGTTCACGCAACTGCGCGGCAATCGGCAAGCTCTCGTAGTAGGCATCTGGCTGCTTGGCGGTGGGCGGCGGCGCCGGTACCTGGGCGTCGACGAACTGCTTGAGTTCATCGCTGGTGAGCACCCGCTCCGCCACGGTCGCCGCGTCGTGCCAGTAGATGTCGCCACTGCGATAGAGCAGTTCGAACGCCTGCACGTAGTCGCCACGGTCCAGGGCCAGCAAGGCGCTTTCACCTTCTACCCGGCAGCCCGGCTTGAGGTCTTCATAGTTGCTGCCGTAGTCGCCGCGAAAGCCCCAGCTTTCATCCCGGGGGAACGCGGCGGCCGCCTTGGCATAGGCCCCTGCGGCAGCCACCTTGTCGCCGGCGCGCACGGCCATCTTGGCCCGCAGCCACCAGGCCAGGCCGCCGTCGCCGGCATGCTCGAGCAGCAACTGGGTGGTGGCGAAATCACCGTTCTGGTAATTCAGCGCCGCCAGCCGGTCGGCATTGTCGAAATTCCCGGCGGTGCCCTGGCTCAGCAGCTTGACCAGGTTGCGTTCGGAGTCCGGTCTTTCGCCAAAGGACCAGCCTTGGTGGGACACCAGCGAGGCAGTCAGCAGGCGTGCTACCGCAGGCTGCTTGAGCTGCTGCAGCAGTTGCTCGTCCGGCAGGCTGCCAAGCTCGTTCACCACTTGCTTGAGGGAGCTGTAGCCGACATCCGATCCCAGCAGGCTCTGGCTGGCATACAGGTCGATGGCCTGGCTCCAGTCGCCCTGGTTCTTCAGGATGCGCGCCTCTTCGCCCAGGCTGGCAATCCCCAGTTCCTGCGGATCGCTGAAGCCGTCGATGCTCAATTGGCGGCTCTGGGCAAACGCCTTGCGCGCGGCCAGCAAGGTATCCCGTCGGCCCTGGTCGTCCAGCTCGTTGGCTTCTGCACTGATGGCGCTCAAGGCCCGGCCCAGGGAATAGGCCGCCCAGGTGCTGCGTAGCGCCCGCTGTTCGGCGGGCAGTGCCAGGACCTGGCGAAAATACTCGGCTGCCAGTTCGTGCTCCCCCGCGTTGAAGGCCACCGCGCCAGCGGTATACAGCCTCAGCTCGGCCGGCAGGCTGGCGCCCTGTTGTTCCACCACGCGAGCGTCAATGAGCTTGCGCAATTCCGCGACCTGGCTGCGCTGGGTGCTATCGAGGCCATCCTGTTCGGTCCTGAGGCGCTTTTGCTCCTCGGTTTCGTAATCGGCGCTATCGACTGGCTTGACGACCGGCTTGAGCCCGGCAACGGCCTGGCCCAGGCGGCTGACTTCGAACTTGAAACTGCCCTCCGGGAGCTGCGCCAGGGTTTGCGAGCGATCCTCCAGCAGGCGCATGGGAAAAGTCGGCCCGCAGGCCTGGGCCGGAGCCAGGGGCAGCAACAGGCTCAGGCACAACAAATGGCGGGATCTAGGGACGAACATGCACAGCTCCTTGGTCAATTTTTATACAGCGGGCCCAACCTACGGCCCGGCTGCCACCGGCCGCCAGGCGGCCGGTCTGCTGGCGGGTCAATTGCAGCTGGCCGTCGTGCAACTGGGCGGTGTATCCGCCCAGCCCGTCGAATCCGTCGCATTGGGCAACGGCCAGGGTCAGTTGTTCAGGCAAGGAGCGATCGAGGTTGCCCGGATTGCTCAAGCGAATATCGAACAGGCCATCCTGCTCATGCAGGCTGATGCTCAACCGGCTGTCCAGGGTATCGCCGCGGGCCACCGCCCTGAGGGTCTCCAGGCTCCAGGCCCGGACATCCCCCTTGAGCGGCAGACGAAACCAGATCAGCCCGGCCAGGTGCGGCGGCGGATCGTTGCGCAGGGTGCTGGCCAGCACGCTCAGCTGGCCGGGATCGGCCATCAGCTCGCGACGCTCGCCGCGCCGGGCGATGGGCGCCTCGCTCTCCACCAGCGGTGCCCCTTCACTGGCCGACAACAGGGCTACGCCATAGGCGGGCACGGCCAGGTAGAAGGGTTTGTCGGTCACTCGCGCCCAGCGCCGGGCCCATTGTTCGGCCTGCCCGGGATCGAACAGACCACGCCGAGGATCGCTCACCGCATGCACCTGAAGCACGCTGCTGTCGACCTGGGCCAGCAGCGCCGGCAGTTCGCGGCTGTCGAGCCAGGCCGGCAGCGCAGTGATACTCAGGGCCAGGGACGCCGGCAACTGGGCCCGCAGGCGCGCCAGCAGCTCGGCATAACCCGGCAGCCGCGCGGACCCGGCATCGTGGTCGATCTCCAGGCCGGCCAGGGTCAGCCCTTGCCCCTGCCAATCGGCTAGCAGTTGTTGCACCTGGGCGAGAATCTCGTCCTGATTCAAGGAGGGCAATTGCCCATCGAGGCGGACTACCGCGATCACCGGGCGACCGTCCTGGCGCAGCACATCGGCATCGATTCGCGCACGGCTCCAGCCGGCCTGTGGAAAAGCCTGCAAGGCCAGCACCCGAACGGTGGAAAAGTCTGCCCGGGAACCTGCCAGGGCGGCGGCATGGGCAGGCGTCCACTGGCGTTGCCAGATATACAGCTGCTGATCCAGCGGGGGCGCGTCTTCATGGCGGCAGGCAGTGAGCAGCAGCCCGCAGAGGAACACGGCGCAGAAACGGAGCAAGGCCCGGGAGAGCATGAATCGTTGATTCCCTTTAACACAGGAAGCCCAGCAATACCGGGCGCCATTCACTTGATCGATGTTGCCTGTAGCCACTGCTGAGCCCGCGACGCTGCGAAGAGGACCGCAGGGCCTTGCCTGGCAATCCCCCCAGGTGCCCTCGCCTGCAACCTGCAGCGACAGTGACACAGTTGGCGCCAGCCTACGCAGGGGTGGGGTTGGCGGCAATCGCCGGGGAGGATTTTTTCTCGCGGCTACAGGTCCAGGATCAAGGGTGATGCAACGTTATCCACAGCCGCGGGCACCGCGCAGCAAATCAGCACCTGGCCCGGCTCGGGCAGTTGCGCCGGCACCTGTGGATAATTCACCTGGCCGCTGAGCAGGCGCGTCTGGCAGGTGCCGCAGGAACCACCACGACAGCTGAACTCCGGGCGCAGGCCGACGCTCTCCGCCAGTTGCAGCAGGCTGCCGCTGCCCGGCTGCCAGTCAGGTACCAGGCCCGACTGCTGGAAACGCACCGGCACCACGCCAGTCGCCGCAGCCGGCTGGTGCCACGACGCCGCCTGTGGATCGGGCCGGCGATGCAGGGTCGAGGGCCCGAAGGTCTCGGCGTGGATCTGCCCGTCGCTGATGTCCAGGTCCCGCAGGCCGTCATAGAGGGCCTGGGTGAAGGCGCCGGGACCGCAGAGGACGAAATCCGCGCTGTCATAGTCATCCAGCCCCACGTGATCCAGCACCAGCCGCGTGTCGATCCGCCCTGATCGGTCGAAGTCCACGCCCGGCTGTGCTTCGGGCTCCGGCTGGCTGAGCAGGCGCAGTACCTGCAACGATTCCCCGGCCAGCTCCATCAATGTGTGCAGCTCACGGGCGAATGGCTGCTCGGCCAGGCTGCGCGAACTCTGCAGCAGCCACGTAGGCCGCATGCGTCGGGTACGCAAGCCCTGATACACCACCTCTCGCAGCATCGACAGCAACGGGGTGATGCCCACTCCCGCCGCCACCAAGACCAGGGGGCGAAGTCCCCTGGACTCGGCCGTGAAGCGACCTTGAGGAACCCGGGCCTGCAACAGGTCACCTGCGCCGACGGCATCGTGCAAGTGCCTGGATACCTGGCCCTCACGCTTGACGCTGATGCGCAGGAATCCGTCGGAAGGCGCGCTGGACAGGCTATAGGTGCGAATCAGCGGCTGCTGGTCGAGCGTCACTCGCACTGGCAGATGCTGGCCGGGCAGGAAGCCCGGCAGGCCGGCGTCATCCGCAGGCTCCAGGTAGAACGAGCGGATGTTGCAGCTCTCGTCCTCGATCCGGGCCACCCGCAGCGGCCGCCATTGCGCGCCCAGGGCGTGGGCCCGCAAGCGCGCCTCGGCCAGGCTCCAGGTGCCGGTCAGCAGGCTGTTGGGAGAAAAACCCTCCAGCTGCCACCGCAGGGACAGGGCCGCCGGACGCCGTACCATCCGCTCCACGGTAAAGCGCCACAGCCGCTCGGCGCCCTGGAAGGCACTGACCAGCGGGCCATCGAGGATAATTTCGGTATGGCCTGTGAGCTGCAGCAACTCGCCGCTATGAAAATCGATGAACAACAGGCCGGCCCTGGGGTTGAGCAGCAGGTTGCCCAGGGTATTGAAATGCAGGTTGCCGGCGAAATCCGGGATGGTCAGGCAATTGTCCTCGACCCGCACGAACCCGGCCTGCCCGCCACGGTGGGACACATCCACCGAGCGCTGGCCTTCCAGGTCGACGTAGCTGGCCACGAAAAACGTATCCGCCGCGCCGATCATCGCCCGTGCTGCGTCATCCAGGCCCTGGCGCCACTGGGCGGGGCGGCTGGCAGGCGCGGCCAGGGGCACAGTGCACATCTGTCGCAGCTGGATGTACTGCGGGCAATTGCCGAAGGACTGCTGCACCGTCACGCCAAAACCCCGGGAATCGAGGCTGGCGATCCGTCCATTGAGGCGGTTGCGCCGCCTCGTGTGCAACTCGATCCCCAGCAAGCCCAGGGCTGAACCTTCCTGCAGCTGCAACGGATCGTCGATGGCCGGCAGGCTGTCCAGGCGCAACAGGGTGTCTTGTGGGGCTCGGGCAAAGCCGGGCGGCCCTTCGAGAATGCTCGCCCAGGGAGCGCCATCGGCATCCACCGCCCCCACCAGCATGAATGGCAGCTGTTGGTAGAACTGCCGGTGCTGGTCGGGCATCGCCTGGCGAATAACCTTGGCCCCCCAGGCTTCCATGCGCTCGGCCACCCCGGCCCGAACCTGCAACTGCCGCTCGCCGGCATGCCAGGGGGACTGGACACTCATGCTGAACCTCCAGCGCCTCAGGCGCTTTTCAGGCCGGCTGCCGTGGATGGCATGGGCACGAAGCCCGGCAGGGCTTCGATCCGCGCCAGCCAGGCCCGCACGTTGGGGTAGTCCGCCAGGGACACGTTGCCCTCCGGTGCGTGGGCGATGTAGCTGTAGCCTGCAACGTCGGCGATGGTCGCCTGCTCACCCACCAGGAAGGGGCGGCCGGCCAGTTCCTGGTCCATGACCTTGAGCAGGCCATGGGCACGGGCGATGACTTCCTCGGCATTGAAGGTCGCGCCGAACACCGTGATCAGCCGCGCCGCGGCCGGACCGAAAGCGATCGGGCCTGCCGCCACCGACAACCAGCGCTGTACCTGCGCCGCGCCTACCGGGTCGGTGGGCAGCCAGTGGCCGCGGCCATAACGTTGCGCCAGGTACACCAGGATTGCGTTGGAGTCCGCCAGGACGGTGCCCTGGTCATCGATCACCGGCACTTGGCCAAAGGCGTTGAGGGCCAGGAACTCGGGCTGCTTGTGGGCGCCCTGGGCCAGGTCGACGAAGACGGTTTCAGTGGGCAGATCCAGCAGCGACAGCATCAGCTCGACGCGATGGGCGTGGCCGGACCGGGGAAAGTTGTAGAACTTGATGGGAAGCAGGGACATGCTCGACTCCGCAGGCTGGGACGCGGTCGAAGGGCCGCGCTGGCAGAGGCATCTTGTTCCATGACGCAAAACAACAGAATCACCATAAATCGCAATCTGGCATTTCATCCTGCGCAATAAAGCTGATCAGGAATTGAGCGATGGATGCTCACGCAGGGTCTGCACGGCAAAATCGACAAAGCTGCGGACCCGCGCCGCAGCCTTGCGTCCGCCCTGGTACACCACATGGATCGGCAAGGGCGGTAGCTCGAAATCCGCCAACACGATCTGCAACCGGCCGGCAGCCACCTGATCGGCCACCTGATAGGACAACACCCGGGTCAGGCCCAGCCCCAGAACCGCAGCACTGATGGCTGCCTGGTTGGCGCTCACCAGCAGCCGCGGCTCGGGACGGATGCTCAGGACGCGACCGGCGTCGTTGAATTGCCAGTGGCGCGCCTGGCCGGTGGAGGATGGCGCAATCAGCGGAGCCTGGCGCAGTTCATCGGGGTGCTGGGGGCAACCCTGGGCTGCCAGGAACCCTGGAGCCGCACACACCACCCGGCGCACCTGGCCTACTCGGATGCTGTGCTGGCCGCTGTCCGGCAATTCGCCGATGCGCACCGCCACATCGATGCCTTCATCCACCATGTTCGCCACTCGGTCCACCAGCAAGGCGTTGACGCTGACCTGTGGATAACGTTGCAGATAACGCACCAGCAGCGGGGTGACGAACAGATCGCCGAACAGCACCGGCGCGGTCAGGCTCAATTGCCCCCGGGGCTGGGCGTGGATGCCGGCGGCCGAGGCCTCGGCATCCTGGACCTCGGCAAGAATGCGTCGGCAGTCCTCCAGATAACGTTGCCCGGCTTCGCTCAGGTGCACCTTGCGGGTTGTGCGCACCAGCAACTGGGTGCCGATGCGCTGTTCGAGGGCTGCCACGGCCCGGGTGACGCTGGCCGCCGACAGGTTCAGGCGCCGCGCAGCCGCGGCGAACCCCTGCTCCTGGGCGACACAGACGAACACCTGCATTTCCTGAAACCTGTCCATGTCTTATCTCACCTGGCAGCGCCCACCCGACAGGCGCCCCGCTCGCGCAGCATAATCCACAGCCACGACGTCAGGGAGCGCACCAGGTCTGCACCTCGTGCTTGTCGAATCCGGGACAACGGTTGGTTTTGGCAATCAGCCGGTAAGGCTGGTCTTCGGCGTAGGAAAAATAGAAGTAGTACTGCCGATCTTCCCCGTACAGCCAATAGGAAGAGGAACCCTGGTTGATCAGGGTCGGTTCAAACGTCCAGATGGACGATTCAGCAGGAATGAAATTGGCTCGGTCCATCAACAGCAAGAGGCTGTTGGAGAGCACTGGGGTCAGGGCTCCCAGCCCCAGGACAACTACCATCAGAACGATCATCCATCCATGAATCAGGCGAAGTTTCATTGGTTTTCCATTAGCGCGATAAAAAGTTACGGCCTGTGCACAAGTCGGGATTCGCCGGGCCGTCCCCTTGCAGTCGCTGTGGGTTCGAAGCCCCAAAACTGTCGCACAAAAATAACGCTCTGATTTCAATTGTTTTTCCAAGATCCAACGCGGACAGGCGGGCGAGGAAACCGGTGCGCCTCAGCCGCCTGGATCGTTCCCATCGGCGGCGTGAAGCTCGCGTCATCCGCGGTGACGACAGACTGCCTTTCAGGTCTTGCCGCGTCCCTGGTTGCTCTTTGATAATCCGCCGCTCGGGCCAACCACTGGCCCCAGGGATGCGTGTCGCATCAGAGGCGGAGCTCAGCATGGATGTACAGGCCGCAGCGCGGTTGGGCGATGAAATCGCCCATGGATTCGGAGTTGCCGCCATGCTCGCCGGCGCGGTCGCGGGCGCTCTCATTGGCGCGGCCGTCATTGCGGCAACCGCGGCAACGGGTGGCCTGGCGGTGGTAATCCTCGCGGGTTCGGTCGCCGCCGGGGGCCTGTCGATGTTCCAGTTGGTGAAGGGACTGTCGACCATCTTCGATCTGCCCGAGCCAACCACCGGGGAACTCATAAGGGGCAGCCCCAACGTTTTCGTCAACTTGCGCAATGCCATGCGTGCAGGCGAGGACGTGTCCAGTTCCTGTACCGGCTTTCCCGTGGCGCATCCACCCTGGCCCCTTCCGGTCACCATCGCCGAGGGCAGCGCTACCGTGTACATCAACGGCAAGCCGGCGGCGCGCCTGACCAGCAAGATGACCTGCGGTGCGCATATCAAGTCCGGTAGCCAGAACACCTTCATCGGCGGTCCGACGCTGCAGGTGGAGTTCGTGCTGGATATCGAGGGCTGGCTGCACACGGGCCTCGAGGTGCTGGGCCTGGTCGCCGCCGCCGGGGCACTGGTGCTGGCCGCCATGGCCGGCCTCGCGGCCCTGCTGACTACCGTGGCGGTGGGGGCCGCGATCTACGGCGGCATGGAGTTGCTGGGGCAACTCGGCGACCGGCTCGGCCCGGGCTACCGTGACCTGCTGCAAGGCGTCGCCGGCCTGGCGCTGCTCGGCGCCGGGCCGAAAATGGCCAAGTTGAGCGCTGAACGCAATGCCGCGCGACTGGCCAACCAGTCGCAAGTGCTCGAGGTGCGCACGGCCGCCCAGGTCAACGAAGCGATGGTCACCGAGGGCAACTTGCCGGCGTGGCTGGAAGGCACCCAGGTCAAGACCGAAATAGTGCCGCCGGGAAGGCAATACCAGATGGTCGTCGCCAAGGGCCAGGCCGAGGCCATCATGCAGGGCAAGCCAGCCTTCGGAGGTTTCGCCGCCCCCGAGCCGATTCCCAACCAGGCCTATGCCCGGGATAAACTGGTGATCCTCGATCGATTCAAGACAGACGTGTCCCATGTGATCACCGTCGAAACCACCGCACCGCAAAAGATTCACAGTGGCATCACCGGTCCGCTGGAGAACTACAAGGGTGGAGTGCAGCAAGTGGAGTTCGTCGGTGACAGGAATCTGAAAATTGTCGGCACGCCGAGTGTGCTGCCTGTGGAGTGAAAGTTGTGATTAGTGATTTCGAGCGGATCCGCGAAGACGGCAAGGTCATCGACGAAAACATGACGGTGGACCAGATGATCGCCCTGGGGTGGTCGCCTTGCCGGGTCGTCGAGGCTCGCTGGCGCTGGCAGGAACAGCCCCTGAGCGTGGTCAACAGCCGCGGCCTGTTGGCGATCGTGGTGCCGGATCGGCAACACCTGGCCATCCTGTGGAACGACGACGATACGGGTGTGGCCGCAACCCTCTACGTGGTCTCCGGCGACCGCCAGCAGCAGATCCGGATTACCGACCAGCTGCTGATCAATGGCCAGCTCGAGGCAGGTACCTACAGCTGGTTCGAGCAGTTCCCGCAGGCTTCGCCCAGCATCTTCACCTGCATGTTCAGCCGTCAGCGTGACCAGGCAATGTTCAGGGTGGATATCGACGCATCGAATGGCGACATCGTTTCGGTACAGCATTCGCGCTGAGGGCTGTTCTGCGCCGCCACGCCCCAGCGCTGATCGCTGCAGGCAGGCAAAGGTAGATGGCAAAGAGGGGAGCCTGGCTGGGCTCCCCTCTTGCTGTGTCAGCTTCGATGATCCAGGACCGCCACTGAATTTAGAGAATTAAAACTGTCGCAGCCGCTGCTGATTCCTCGGGCTCTCCAGCCATCTTCGGAGGAAACGCAAAACTGTCGCAACAGTATAAATCGCGACTTAAGCCTCATGCTCTAGACAATTAAAACTGTCGCAACCAGAAACGACACGGCTTTCACGCGCGTTCAAGAGGACCGGCGGCAGGTGGCCGCCGGTCGTAGAATCATCGACGAGGGATGAAGTAGGCAACGAGACCGATGGTCATCAACCAGACGTGGGTTGAACTGTCGACTGGGGTGTCACCTGGGAAAAGGATCATGGTAAACATGGCCGATTCTCCGGCCACCTTGGGCTACTAGCGTGCAGGAACCTCTGCCAAGACACCTCATAACTATGGATAACGCTGTTCTTGATATCCGTTAGGGAATGAGTTAGTAATCTTGCTAACTTGCCCATCTGAATATTCGAACAAGACCTGATAGCTGGACCAATTTTCTTGGCCATGCTCTTTCTGTTTGACTTCTATTGACTCTAGCCTGTCGCCTACATACATATAGTCGGAAATGCTTTCGCCATATTTTCCATAGTTAATATCCTGCTTAATTTTATCGCCTTCATTCAGGCTGAGCATTACATTCCTAATGCTGCCAGCAGCATTGAAATATATGCTCTTAATTTCTCCTTCCTCGTAAAAATAGAACTCTCTATTTATTACGTTTTCTGACTGCCCGTAAATTTCTACAAATACAACCCTATTCTCTCTGTCAAAATAGTAAACATGAATATTTTTTATGTTTTTTGGCAGAGACTTTAGAACCTTACCAAGCTTAGAGCCTGACCTCTGAATTTCAAACGGTCTAAAATTATACAGAGCACCTTTGCTTATGGTATTTCTCACCACACGTAAATTTGCGCTACTTAAATAGGCACTCAGGAAGTGCTCGGTCTTTAATTGAAGCTCGTGGAATTGCTGTTGAAGCTCGTGAGATTTATTCATGAAATAATATTCCTGTTATTTAAAAAGCAAAACTGCCGCTGGAAATTTCGGAAGCAATTTTGCTTAACTCCGCTTCAAAGCTGGGCTTATCAGCAACCCCTTTAAGTCGATCAAAGACATTCTGTTTATATAGCTCTGTATGAATTTTTAAGTGCGCTGGCGCATTAACTCCCGCAGCCTGCCTAACTTTGCTACTCGAGGGTAGAAAAAGCGGTAAACCTCCCCACCGCCGGATCGTAGTACCTGAACGTGTTGTAGTACAGTCAGCTTTCCCGGTCGTGGTACTGCCCCTGAAAGCGTAAATTTTGATCAACCAGATTCGGTGACAACGCCTCCAGTCCACCCCACGCCTTGTAATAGGCGCGCTACACCACGTGCCCCTCGGCGTTGGTCATTTCCTGCGGCGTACCGATCTGGTCGGTGTGGAAGTAGTAGTGTCGAGCTTCCTGTTCCGGCAGTTCGGGGTCGCTGTCGATACGGGCCAGCGGTGCATAGCTATCCGGCTCGTAGAGGCGCTCCGAGATCAAAAAAAATATTTAATGATCTGAAGATAGAAATTTTTAACGCGCTTTTGAACGGCTCCACCAAAAAAGAGATATGTTCAAATTTTAATATATCTACATGTACAGTTAATCGGCTTCTGCGTTTAAACCCAGACGTCGAGAAAAAGGTTATCAATAAATCTTGCCTAAACAAACTTGAAGAAAAGAGAGCCATCTGGAGTGCAACAGTTCGTAATTATCCCGGTGCGAGCGCGAAGACTATTAAAAACTTAGCTCCAGATATTTACGCTTGGCTCTATAGAAATGACCGATCTTGGTTATTTTCACAGACAGCCGCACTACCAAGTGGTAGATGCGGAAACCATGTGACGATTGACTGGGATGCACGCGATGAGAATTTTTGTTCACTGATTAATCAGTTATTGACAACAGCGTCTTCAGACTTGAAAAAAGTCCGTAAGTGCGACCTCTACCAACTGGTACACAATCTATTCTCTTCGCTTGAGAAAAGATCACGTTATCCTAAGACGAGAAAACTTCTCACCGAAATTACGAAGTAGTTTTTCCCCAGATTGCGCGACAGGCAATCTTTTAACTGACACAACCACTTGGTATGACAGCACCTCACTGAGAAATGAGGAGGTTGTCGCTCCGGAAGCGACTGAAGCGTTCAAAGAGATCAGCATGCCAACAGCACTGAGCAGTCCTGTGTGGTGAACAGGATGTGAGGATACGGAGGCGGGAAGCATCGCAAGAGACGGTAGAACAGATCTGACCGGCCCTTGCGACAGTTTTAATTCTCTAAATCCACCACTTGGGCGGTCACTTTGGATAACTCACTCCACGGTCACCGACTTGGCGAGGTTGCGCGGCTGGTCGACGTCGGTGCCCTTGAGCACGGCCACGTAGTAGGACAGCAGCTGCAGCGGGATGGTGTAGAGGATCGGCGAGAGGATGTCGTGGATGTGCGGCATCTGGATCACGTGCGTGCCTTCGCCATCGGTCATGCCGGCCTGTTCGTCGGCAAACACGATCAGCTCGCCGCCACGGGCCCGCACTTCCTGCAGGTTGGACTTGAGCTTTTCCAGCAGCTCGTTGTTCGGCGCCACGGTAACCACCGGCATGTCGTTATCCACAAGCGCCAGCGGGCCGTGCTTGAGCTCGCCGGCCGGATAGGCTTCGGCGTGGATGTAGGAAATCTCCTTGAGCTTGAGCGAACCTTCCATCGCCACCGGGTACTGGGCACCACGGCCCAGGAACAGGGTGTGGTGCTTGTCGGCGAACAGCTCGGCGGTTTTTTCCACCACGCCATCCATGGCCAGGGCTTCGCCCAGGCGGATCGGCAGGCGACGCAGTTCTTCCACCAGCTCGGCTTCAACACCGGCGGCCAGGGTGCCACGGACCTGGCCCAGGGACAGGGTCAGCAGCAGCAGGCCCACCAGCTGGGTGGTGAAGGCCTTGGTGGAGGCCACGCCGATCTCGCGACCGGCCTGGGTCAGCAGGGTCAGGTCGGATTCACGCACCAGGGAGCTGATGCCGACGTTGCAGATCGCCAGGCTGGCGAGGAAGCCCAGCTCTTTGGCGTTGCGCAGCGCGGCCAGGGTGTCGGCGGTTTCACCGGACTGGGAAATGGTCACGAACAGGGTGTCGGGCTGCACCACCACCTTGCGGTAGCGGAACTCGCTGGCCACTTCCACCTGGCACGGGATGCCGGCCAGCTCTTCCAGCCAGTAACGGGCGACCATGCCAGCGTGGTAGCTGGTGCCGCAGGCGACGATCTGCACATTGCGCACCTTGGCGAACAGCTCGGCGGCTTGCGGGCCGAAGGCCTGGACCAGTACCTGGTTGGCGCTCAGGCGGCCCTCCAGGGTGCGTTGCACCACGGACGGCTGCTCATGGATCTCCTTGAGCATGTAGTGGCGGTATTCGCCCTTGTCCGCGGCTTCGGCGCCATCGCGATACTGCACCGCCTCGCGCTCCACGGCCTTGCCGTCGATGTCCCAGATCTGCACGCTGTCGCGGCGGATTTCAGCGATGTCGCCTTCTTCCAGGTACATGAAGCGGTCAGTGACCTGGCGCAGGGCCAGTTGGTCGGAGGCGAGGAAGTTTTCCCCCAGGCCCAGGCCGATCACCAGCGGGCTGCCGCTGCGGGCTGCGACCAGGCGATCCGGCTGGCTGGCGCTGATCACGGCCAGGCCATAAGCGCCGTGCAGTTCCTTGACGGTGGCCTTGAGGGCCACTGTGAGATCGCCCAGGTCCTTGAGCTTGTGGTTCAGCAGGTGTGCGATGACTTCGGTGTCGGTGTCCGAGGTGAACGCGTAACCCAGGGCGCTGAGTTGGGCGCGCAGGGCCTCGTGGTTCTCTATGATGCCGTTGTGCACGATCGCCAGGTCACCGGAGAAATGCGGGTGGGCGTTACGCTCGCAGGGCGCACCGTGGGTGGCCCAGCGGGTGTGGGCGATGCCCAGGCGGCCCACCAGCGGCTCGCTGGCCAGGGCTTGTTCCAGTTCGCTGACCTTGCCCGGACGGCGCATGCGCTCCAGCTTGCCGGCGTTGGTATAGACCGCTACGCCAGCGCTGTCGTAGCCGCGGTATTCGAGGCGCTTGAGGCCTTCCAGCAAAATGGCGGTGATATTGCGTTCAGCAACGGCGCCAACAATTCCACACATGGTTTCTCTCCTAGCTGACAGCCGCGCAAATCAGAGTTATGCCGCGGGCCTGGATCTGGTCGCGGACCTCGAAAGGCAGGCGATCATCGGTAATAAGGGTATGGACGCTGCTCCATGGCAGCTCCAGGTTGGGAATCTTGCGGCCGATCTTGTCGGACTCGACCATCACCACCACCTCACGGGCCACTTCGGCCATCACTCGGCTCAGGCCCAGCAATTCGTTGAAGGTCGTGGTGCCACGGACCAGGTCGATGCCGTCGGCGCCGATGAACAACTGGTCGAAGTCGTAGGAGCGCAGGACCTGTTCGGCCACCTGCCCCTGGAAGGACTCGGAATGCGGGTCCCAGGTGCCGCCGGTCATCAGCAGCATCGGCTCGTGTTCCAGTTCGGTCAGGGCATTGGCCACGTTCAACGAATTGGTCATGACCACAAGGCCGGGCTGCAGGCCCAGCTCGGGGATCATCGCGGCGGTGGTACTGCCACTGTCGATGATGATGCGCGCATGTTCACGAATACGCTGCACCGCAGCACGAGCAATGGCCTGCTTGTAGAGGGATACGGGCTGGCCAATGTCGCTGACCAGTTCCTGGGGCATGGTGATCGCCCCGCCATAACGGCGCAGCAACAGACCATTGCTTTCCAGGGCAGCCAGGTCCTTTCGAATCGTAACTTCCGAGGTTTCGAAACGCTTGGCCAGCTCGTCGACACTCACTTCGCCCTGTTCATTGAGCAAGGCAAGAATGTTGTGACGGCGTTGAGGTGTGTTGCGTTTCGACATGATGGTCTTAAGTTTCGATTCGAAAGATAACGGAAGCAATAAAA
This sequence comes from Pseudomonas sp. L5B5, assembly GCF_020520285.1. Classification (NCBI taxonomy): domain Bacteria; kingdom Pseudomonadati; phylum Pseudomonadota; class Gammaproteobacteria; order Pseudomonadales; family Pseudomonadaceae; genus Pseudomonas; species Pseudomonas sp. L5B5. Next base: position 4,229,205 of record NZ_CP084742.1, on the reverse strand, counting down.
CCCGATGATCGAAACTTCGTCAAGCACAAGCGCATAAAAAACCGACAAGACAGCCCTTGCAACACTCTGCAGGAGCCAGCTCGTCGGTGTGCAGGTCATCCGTGCCTGTGGATAACCTCAGTCCTTCTTGATCTTCTCCGGACGTTTCCAGCCGTCGATGTTCTTTTGCCGTGCGCGGCCCACTGCCAGTTGGGCCTGCGCCACGTCCTGGGTGATGGTGGAGCCGGCAGCCGTGGTGGCACCGGAGGAGATATCCACAGGCGCGACCAGGGAGTTGTTGGAGCCGATGAACACGTCTTCGCCCATGACCGTCTTGTGCTTGTTCACCCCGTCGTAGTTGCAGGTGATGGTGCCGGCGCCGATGTTGGTACGCGCGCCGATCACCGCGTCGCCCAGATAGGTCAGGTGACCGGCCTTGGCACCCTGGCCCAGGTGAGCGTTCTTCAGCTCGACAAAGTTACCCACATGGGCGCGGGCTTCCAGCACGGTGCCGGGACGCAGGCGGGCGAACGGACCAGCATCGCTGCCCTCGCCCATCACTGCGCCATCGAGGTGACTGTTGGCCTTGATCACCACCCCCTTGCGCAGGGTGCTGTCCTTGATCACGCAGTTGGGGCCGATCACCACATCGTCCTCGATCACCACCCGGCCTTCGAGAATCACGTTGATGTCGATCAGCACGTCGCGACCCACCGTGACATCTCCGCGCACGTCGAATCGTGCGGGGTCGCGCAGGGTCACGCCCTGGGCCATCAACCGGCGACCAGCGCGCAGCTGATAGTGACGCTCCAGCTCGGCCAGTTGCTTGCGGTCGTTGGCGCCCTGCACTTCCATGGCGTCGTGGGGCTGCTCGGTGGCGACGACCAGGCCGTCGCTGACCGCCATGGCGATCACGTCGGTGAGGTAGTACTCGCCCTGGGCATTGTTGTTGGACAGTCGGCCGGTCCAGTCGCCCAGGCGCTTGCCGGGTACCGCGAGGATTCCGGTGTTGCCTTCGGTGATGGCGCGCGTGGCTTCGTCGGCATCCTTCTGCTCGACGATGGCGGCCACCTTGCCGTGGGCGTCACGGACGATGCGCCCGTAGCCGGTAGGATCGTCCAGCTCGACGGTGAGCAGGCCCAGTTGCTCCGGGCCCGCTTGCTTGAGTAGGCGCTGCAGGGTCTCTACTTCGATCAGCGGCACATCGCCGTAGAGAATCAGCACGGTATCGGCAGTAATGAAAGGCACCGCCTGGGCCACGGCGTGCCCCGTGCCCAGCTGCTTGTCCTGCAGCACGAAATTCAGGTCATCGGCTGCCAGGCGCTCGCGCACCGCATCCGCACCGTGGCCGATCACCACGTGGATGCGCTGTGGATCGAGCTGGCGGGCGCTGTGGATAACATGCCCGAGCATGGAGTTGCCAGCGACCGGGTGAAGCACCTTGGGCAGCGCAGAGCGCATGCGAGTGCCCTGGCCTGCTGCGAGGATAACGATTTCGAGAGACATGACTGGCTACCAATCCTGGGTGGTCCGCGAGTGTGACCAAGAGGGGAAATGCGGAAAATAAAAAGGGTAGCCGAGGCTACCCTTTTTAATCAATCACACAAAAAGCCTGCGGCTTAGCCGCCGAACTTCTTGCGGATTTGCTGAACGGTACGCAGCTGGGCTGCGGCCTCGGCCAGACGTGCAGCAGCAGATCCGTAGTCGAAATCTGCGCCTTTTTCATTCAGGGCCTTCTCAGCAGCCTTGACGGCTTCCTGAGCGGAGGCTTCGTCCAGGTCGGCAGCACGTTGCACGGTGTCGGCAAGAACCTTGACCATGTTCGGCTGAACCTCGAGGAAACCACCGGAGATGTAGAACACCTCGGTTTCCCCGCCCTGCTTGATCAAGCGGATCGGACCTGGCTTCAGGTTGGTGATCAGCGGTGCGTGACCCAGAGCGATACCAAGATCACCCAGTTCACCGTGCGCAACTACCATCTCCACCAGACCGGAGAAGATTTCCCCTTCCGCGCTGACGATATCGCAATGGACTGTCATAGCCATCTGCTTGCCTCAACCTAAATTAGCGCCCGTTACCGGGCGCCGGGATTACAGTTTCTTGGCTTTCTCGATCGCTTCTTCGATGCCGCCGACCATGTAGAACGCTTGTTCTGGCAGGTGGTCGTAGTCACCGTTGAGGATGCCTTTGAAGCCAGCGATGGTGTCTTTCAGGGAAACGTATTTGCCTGGAGAACCAGTGAAGACTTCAGCCACGAAGAACGGCTGCGACAAGAAGCGCTGGATCTTACGAGCGCGGGATACCAACTGCTTGTCGGTTTCCGACAGCTCGTCCATACCCAGGATCGCAATGATGTCCTTCAGCTCTTTGTAGCGCTGCAGTACGTACTGAACGCCGCGAGCGGTGTCGTAGTGCTCGTTGCCGATCACGTTCGGGTCCAGCTGGCGCGAAGTCGAGTCCAGTGGGTCTACCGCTGGGTAGATACCCAGGGAAGCGATGTCACGGGACAGAACGACGGTGGCGTCCAAGTGGGCGAAGGTGGTCGCTGGCGACGGGTCGGTCAGGTCGTCCGCAGGTACGTATACCGCTTGGATCGAGGTAATCGAACCTTGCTTGGTCGAAGTGATGCGCTCTTGCAGCACGCCCATCTCTTCAGCCAGGGTCGGCTGGTAACCTACTGCCGAAGGCATACGGCCCAGCAGTGCGGATACTTCGGTACCGGCCAGGGTGTAACGATAGATGTTGTCGACGAACAGCAGAACGTCGTTACCTTCGTCACGGAACTTCTCGGCCATGGTCAGGCCGGTCAGCGCTACGCGCAGACGGTTTCCTGGTGGCTCGTTCATCTGACCGTAGACCAGCGCTACCTTGTCGAGAACGTTGGAGTCCTTCATCTCGTGGTAGAAGTCGTTACCCTCACGAGTACGCTCGCCCACACCGGCGAACACGGAATAACCGCTGTGCTCGATGGCGATGTTACGGATCAGTTCCATCATGTTTACGGTCTTGCCTACACCGGCACCACCGAACAGACCGACTTTACCGCCCTTGGCGAACGGGCAAACCAGGTCGATTACCTTGATCCCGGTTTCCAGCAGGTCGTTGCCGCCTGCCTGTTCTGCGAAGGAAGGAGCTGGACGGTGGATGCCCCAACGCTCTTCTTCACCGATAGGACCGGCTTCGTCGATTGGGTTGCCCAGTACGTCCATGATCCGGCCCAGGGTCGCTTTACCGACCGGTACGGAGATGGCTGCGCCAGTGTTGTTGACGTCCAGACCGCGCTTCAAGCCTTCGGTGGAGCCCATCGCAATGGTACGCACCACGCCGTCGCCCAGCTGCTGCTGAACTTCCAGAGTGGTTTCGGCGCCTTGAACCTTCAAGGCGTCGTAGATGCTCGGTACGCTGTCGCGTGGAAATTCCACGTCGATAACGGCGCCGATGATTTGAACGATACGTCCGCTACTCATAGCTGGATCCTCTGAATATTTGAACCGTTAAACCGCGGCAGCGCCGCCGACGATTTCCGAGATCTCTTGGGTGATCGCAGCCTGACGCGCCTTGTTGTAGATCAGCTGCAAATCGCTGATCAAATCACCGGCGTTGTCGGTGGCGTTCTTCATTGCGATCATCCGCGCGGCTTGTTCAGCTGCGTTGTTCTCGACCACCGCCTGGTAGACCTGCGACTCCACGTAACGGACCATCAAGCCGTCCAGCAGCTCCTTGGCATCCGGTTCGTAGAGATAGTCCCAGTGGTGCTTGAGTTCTTGATCCGGGGTTGCCTCCAGTGGAATCAACTGCTCCACGGTCGGCTGCTGAGTCATGGTGTTGATGAACTTGTTGGATACCACGGACAGGCGGTCAATCCGGCCTTCCAGGTAAGCATCCAGCATCACCTTGACACTGCCGATCAAGTCATTGATCGACGGCTCTTCACCCAGATGACTGATAGCTGCAACGACGTTACCGCCGAAGCTGCGGAAGAAGGCCGCACCCTTGCTACCAACCACGCACAGATCGATCTCGACGCCTTGTTCGCGGTTTACCGCCATGTCCTTGACCAGGGCCTTGAACAGGTTGGTGTTCAAGCCACCACACAGACCACGGTCACTGCTCACCACGATGTAACCGACGCGCTTGACGGCGCGGTCGATCATGAAGGGGTGACGATATTCCGGGTTGGCGTTGGCCAGATGACCAATAACCTGGCGGATGCGCTCCGCATAAGGACGGCTAGCAGCCATGCGCATTTGTGCCTTGCGCATTTTGCTGACCGCCACTTTTTCCATGGCGCTGGTAATTTTTTGCGTGCTTTTGATGCTCGCAATCTTACTGCGAATCTCTTTTGCGCCTGCCATGTAACACCTATCAGGTTAGCAAGCGGGAGCCTTGCGGCTCCCGCTGCGGCTTACCAGGTTTGGGTGGCCTTGAACTTCTCGATACCGGCTTTGAGGCCAGCGTCGATTTCGTCATTGAAGTCACCCTTCACGTTGATCTTCGCCATCAGGTCGGCGTGATCGCGGTTGAAGTAAGCAATCAGCGCTTGCTCGAAGCTGCCGATCTTGGTGATTTCGACGTCAGTCAGGAACCCACGCTCAGCGGCATACAGCGACAGCGACATGTCAGCGATGGACATCGGCGCGTATTGCTTCTGCTTCATCAGCTCGGTAACGCGCTGACCATGTTCAAGTTGCTTGCGGGTCGCTTCGTCCAGGTCAGAAGCGAACTGGGCGAATGCCGCCAGTTCACGGTACTGAGCCAGGGCGGTACGGATACCACCGGACAGCTTCTTGATGATCTTGGTCTGAGCGGCACCACCTACACGGGATACCGAAACACCGGCGTTCACTGCAGGGCGAATGCCCGAGTTGAACATGGCCGATTCCAGGAAGATCTGACCGTCGGTGATGGAAATCACGTTGGTCGGAACAAACGCGGAAACGTCGCCAGCCTGGGTTTCGATGATCGGCAGGGCAGTCAGGGAACCGGTCTTGCCAGTCACTGCGCCGTTGGTGAACTTCTCTACGTACTCTTCCGAAACGCGGGATGCGCGCTCCAGCAGGCGGGAGTGGAGATAGAACACGTCACCTGGGTAGGCTTCACGGCCTGGTGGACGACGCAGCAGCAGGGAAATCTGGCGATAAGCCACAGCCTGCTTGGACAGATCGTCATAAACGATCAGCGCGTCTTCACCGCGGTCGCGGAAGTACTCGCCCATGGTGCAACCGGAGTACGGAGCCAGGAACTGCAGTGCAGCCGATTCCGAAGCACTGGCAGCCACGATGATGGTGTTGGCCAGGGCGCCGTTTTCTTCCAGCTTGCGAACCACGTTGGCGATGGTCGATTGCTTCTGACCGATGGCTACGTAGACGCAGAAAATGCCGCTGTCTTTCTGGTTGATGATCGCGTCGATCGCCAGAGCGGTCTTGCCGATCTGACGGTCACCGATGATCAGCTCACGCTGGCCACGGCCGACAGGAATCATGGCATCGACAGCCTTGTAGCCAGTCTGTACAGGCTGGTCTACCGACTTACGCCAGATCACGCCTGGAGCAACTTTCTCGACCGCGTCGGTCTCGGTGTTGTTCAGCGGACCTTTACCGTCGACTGGGTTGCCCAGTGCGTCGACTACGCGACCCAGCAGTTCCTTACCAACCGGAACTTCGAGGATGCGGCCAGTGCACTTGGCGCTCATGCCTTCAGCCAGAGTGGTGTATGCGCCCAGTACCACGGCACCTACAGAGTCTTGCTCAAGGTTGAGGGCCATACCGTAGACGCCGCCCGGAAACTCGATCATCTCGCCGTACATGACGTCGGCCAGACCGTGAATCCGCACGATGCCGTCAGATACGCTGACGACAGTGCCTTCGTTACGGGCTTGGGAGGTCACATCGAGCTTTTCGATGCGGCCCTTGATAATTTCACTTATTTCGGAAGGATTGAGTTGCTGCATTGCTCTGCTGCCCCTTCAAACTCAAGATTTCAATGCTTCGGCAAGATTCGCGAGTTTGCCGCGAATCGAGCCATCGATAACCAGGTCGCCGGCGCGGATTACGACGCCACCAATCAGGCTGGCATCCTCCGCAGCGTGCAGGCGCACTTCCCGGCCGAGCCGTGCACTGAGAACCTTGGCGAGTTTGTCTTGCTGTTCTTGGTTCAATGCAAAAGCACTGGTCACATCCACATCCACCGACTTCTCTTGCTCGGCCTTGTACAGGTCGAACAGAGCGGAGATCTCCGGCAACAGCAGGAGACGGTCGTTTTCGGCGGCAACTTGAATGAAATTCTGTGCCTGTGCATCAAACTTGTCGCCACACACTTCAATAAACGTGGTGGCCTTTTCTGCGCTCGTCAGTCGCGGGGCCTTAAGCACGCGCTGCATGGTGTCATCTTGTGACACCGCTGCAGCCAGGCCGAGCATGGCTGACCAAGAGGCCAGCTGCTGGTGGGCCTGAGCGTGCTCGAAGGCCGCCTTAGCGTAAGGTCGGGCCAACGTGGTCAGTTCTGCCATGATCGCCCTCGCTTAAATTTCAGCAGCCAGTTTGTTAACCAGATCTGCGTGCGCGTTTTGATCGATTGTGGCACCCAGGATCTTCTCTGCACCATTGACCGCCAGGCTACCCAGTTGGGCACGCAGGGCGTCTTTGACGCTGTTCAGTTCCTGTTCGATCTCGGCCTGAGCCTGAGCCTTCACGCGTTCAGCTTCGACACGGGCCTGTTCACGGGCTTCGTCGACGATCTGAGAGCCGCGCTTCTTGGCTTGCTCGATGATTTCAGCTGCCTGAGTTTTGGCTTCGCGCAGTTGCTGACCCGCTTTATCTTGGGCCAGTTCCAGGTCACGAGCTGCTCGGCTGGCAGCGTCCAGTCCATCCGCGATCTTCTTTTGACGTTCGTGCAGAGCTGCAATGACCGGAGGCCAAATGAACTTCATGCAGAACAATACAAAAATTAAGAACGCAACGGACTGGCCAATCAGGGTTGCATTAATGTTCACGCCAACACCTCGCTCGTTCGTTGTCCGTCACACCAATCAACTCGAATACTCGAGTGATTAGCCAGCGAGTTGACCAACGAAGGGGTTCGCGAAGGTGAAGAACAGAGCGATACCAACACCGATCATGGTTACGGCGTCGAGCAGACCGGCAACGATGAACATCTTAACTTGCAGCATTGGAACCATCTCTGGCTGACGCGCAGCGCCTTCCAGGAACTTGCCGCCCAGCAGGCCGAAACCAATTGCGGTACCCAGTGCGCCCAGGCCGATCAACAGTGCAACAGCGATAGCGGTTAGACCAACTACAGTTTCCATCTTTCCTCCCGACTTTTACGTCGTATGGTTTAGGTTTTTTAGATTAAAGCGGTAAAACAAATCGTTTCATTGACCCGAGACGGGCCCCCTCTCGCCGCAACGAGAGGGACATCAGACTAGTCGAGACTGGTCTTAATGATTCTCTTCGTGAGCCATCGACAGGTAGACGATGGTCAGCATCATGAAGATGAAGGCCTGCAGGGTGATGATCAGGATGTGGAACACAGCCCACGCCCACTGCAGAACAACACCCATGCCGCTGAGCCACAGCAGGCCGCTGCCGAACATCACGGCGATCAGGATGAACACCAGCTCGCCAGCGTACATGTTGCCGAACAGACGCAGTGCCAGAGAGATTGGCTTGGCGATCAGCGTCACGAACTCCAGCAGGAAGTTCACCGGAATCAGCAGCGCCTGAACCAGGATGTTCTTGCTGCCAAACGGATGCAGGGTCAGTTCGCCGATGAAGCCGCCGATGCCCTTGACCTTGATGCTGTAGAAAATGATCAGAGCGAATACCGACAGGGCCATGCCCAGGGTAGCGTTCGGGTCAGTCGTGGATACGGCGCGGAACGGAATGTGCGGGTCGCCGGAAATCAGCATCGCCAATTGTGGGATCCAGTCCACGGGAACCAGGTCAATGGCGTTCATCAGGAACACCCAGACGAAGATGGTCAGTGCCAGCGGTGCGATGACCGGGCTGCGACCGTGGAAGCTGTCCTTCACGCTGCCATCGACGAAGCCAACCATGACTTCTACGAAGTTCTGCAAGGCGCCCGGAACACCGGAAGTCGCCTTCTTGGCCGCCATGCGGAACAGAAGAATGAAGATCACACCCAGTGCGACAGACCAGCCGAGGGTATCGACGTGGAATGCCCAGAAGCCCATTTCCTTGGCTTCTGCTGCGGAGTGGGCAAAGCCCCAGCTCCCATTGGGTAGCTGACCGAAGGTCAGGTTCTGCAAGTGGTGCTGGATATAGCCCGAAGCGGTTGTTTCTGCTGACATGGTTGCCTCAAACGCCCTAAGGTCTCGAAAGTCTTGTTCTCATTAGCAGGGGAGCGAACCAGCTGACCAGTTGGGTCAACACGAAGACGCCGAATACAGCCAGCGGCGCCAGTGGCTTCACACCTGCAAACGTCAGCGCGAACAGCACTGCCGTCAAAATCAATTTGCCCGCCTCGCCGGCATAAAAAGACCGAACGATAGCTTGGGCCGCTCGGGCGCCGGAAAACCGAAATGCCCTGTGAGCGAAGTACACATTGGGTAGCAAGGCTATCAGTCCTCCGCAAAGGCCTGAATATCCGGCTACGACTCCACGCCATTGCCAAAGCACCAGAGCGGCTATCAGCACAACGACAAACTGGGCCAGTAGAACCGGGAAAACCGCCAAGCGATGAAACGGCAAGCGGTTTGGCGTGCGGGTTTCCATCGCTTTTGCTCCTCAAGAGTCGGCTGCCAGAATTCTGTGACTTGGCATAATTTGTGCCGACAAAATGCGCGCAGAGTATAGGGGCGGTTCAGCCCCTATTCAACTGCCGGGTAGTGATTTCCGACTGCGCGCTACACAAGGAAATGTTTCAACGAATGTGTGCGAGGACGCCTTGCAGCTCATCCAAAGAGTTGTAGCCGATCACCAACTGCCCCTTGCCCTTCTTTCCGTGGCGAATCTGCACCGCAGAGCCTAGGCGCTCGGCCAAACGTTGCTCGAGACGGGCAATATCCGGATCGGGCTTGACCGGTTCAGCAGGCTCTTGCTTGCCGCTGAGCCACTGGCGAACCAAAGCCTCGGTCTGGCGTACAGTGAGACCTCGTGCGACAACGTGTCGCGCCCCTTCAACCTGTTGATTTTCGGGCAATCCGAGCAACGCGCGGGCATGCCCCATCTCCAGGTCACCGTGGGACAGCATGGTCTTGATCACTTCAGGCAAGGTAATCAGACGCAACAAGTTGGCCACGCTGACGCGAGACTTGCCTACCGCTTCAGCGACCTGTTGCTGGGTCAGCTGGAATTCCTGCTGCAAGCGCTGCAGGGCCAGTGCTTCCTCGATGGGATTGAGGTCTTCGCGCTGGATGTTCTCGATCAACGCCAGGGCGATCGCGGTTTCGTCCGGCACATCGCGAACCACTGCCGGAATGGTTTCCCGGCCAGCTTGCTGGCTTGCGCGCCAGCGCCGTTCGCCGGCGATGATTTCGAAGCGACCGTCGCCAATGGGACGCACCACAATGGGCTGCATCACGCCCTGGGACCTGATCGAATTTGCCAGCTCCTCCAGGGCCTGAGGGTCCATGTCCCGACGTGGCTGGTATTTGCCGCGCTGGACCAGGTCCAGTGGCAGATGTTGCAGCTCACGCTGGTCGGCCTGCGCGGCCTGTTCTTCCAGGGTACTGACAGTCGGACCACTCAACAGTGCATCCAGTCCACGTCCGAGACCTCGTTTCTTGACGGCCATGGGGACTCCTTAAGTTGGCTGGGCGGCTGCGATGCGCGATTGTTTACGTTGCCGACGAACCATCTCGCCGGCCAAGGCCAGGTAGGCCAGGGCGCCGCGGGATTGCTTGTCGTACGCCAATGCCGGCATGCCGTAGCTCGGCGCCTCGGCCAAGCGGATGTTGCGCGGGATCACGGTGTCGTACAACTGGTCGCCGAAGTGCTCCTTGAGCTGCGCGGAAACATCGTTCATCAGACTCAGGCGCGGATCGAACATGGTGCGCAGCAAGCCTTCGATCTTCAGCTGGGGATTGAGCAACTCGCCGATACGCTTGATGTTATCCACAAGGTCGCTCAAACCCTCAAGTGCGTAGTACTCGCACTGCATGGGGATAATGACCCCGTCGGCGGCCACCAGGGCATTGAGCGTCAACATGGACAGCGACGGCGGGCAGTCGATCAGGATGTAGTCGTAGTTCTCGCGGATGGGGGCCAGAGCACTGCGCAGGCGACTTTCCTTCATCTGCATTTCCAGCAGGACCACTTCCGCCGCGGTCAGGTCGCGGTTGGCCGGCAATAGCTGGTAACCGCCATGCTCGGAAAAATGCATCGCCTGGGCCAGGTCGCACTCACCAATCAGCAAGTCGTAGACCGAGTTTTCCAGGCCATGTTTATCCACACCGCTACCCATGGTGGCGTTGCCCTGTGGATCAAGGTCGATCAGCAGCACCCGGCGCTTGGTCGCGACCAGGGATGCTGCGAGGTTGATGCAGGTGGTGGTCTTGCCCACACCACCTTTCTGGTTCGCTATCGCGAATACCTTAGCCATTCTTGCTTGTGTTCCCAATCATGCCGTGCGGCGCAGTATCAGCAGATGGCGTTGGCCTTGGCAACCGGGTACGGCCAGGGCGTGTTCGCTATCGAGGTGGAAGTCTGCCGGCAATGCTAACAGCTCATCAGAGGGATGGACGCCCTTCATTGCCAGCCAGCGTGTATCACTGTCCCCGAGGTGGCGGGTCCAGCTGGTGAAGTTCTCCATGCTGCTGAACGCCCGGGAAATGATCCCGTTGAAAGGCTGTTCAGGAGTGAAGGCCTCGACCCGGTTGTGGATAACGTTCAGGTTATCCAGCTCGAGTTCGAGTTTGACCTGGGTCAGGAAGCGGGTTTTCTTGCCGTTGCTATCCAGGCACGTGACCTGCGACTCGGGAAACAGGATCGCCAGGGGAATGCCGGGCATCCCGCCGCCGCTGCCCACGTCCAGCCAACGGCCGTTTTCGATGAAGGACATCACGCTCAGGCTGTCGAGCAGGTGACGCGAAACCATTTCATCCGGGTCGCGCACGGCAGTCAGGTTGTAGGCCTTGTTCCACTTGATCAGCAGCGCCAGGTAGCCCAGCAGCAATTCGTGCTGGACCGGACTCAGGTTGACACCGAGGTGATGGGCGCCTGTGGATAACTCATCCGCGTGTTGCGAGGTGACCAGTGAACTCAAGCGCTTTGCTCCAACTGACGGCCAGCGCCGCGTTTTTTCAAGTGAATCATCAACAGGGAAATGGCCGCCGGCGTGACGCCGGGGATCCGTGATGCCTGGCCCAGCGTCTCCGGACGGGTGGTACCCAGCTTGCTCTGAATCTCCTTGGACAGGCCGGAGATGGTGGTGTAGTCGATATCCACAGGCAGTCTGGTGTCTTCACTGGCCCTGAGGCGGGCGATTTCATCCTGCTGGCGATCGATATAGCCGGCGTACTTGGTCTTGATTTCAACCTGTTCCGCGACCTGTGGATCTTCTGCGCCCTGGCCGGTCACCTCGACCAGCCCAGCGTAGTCGATTTCCGGACGGCTCAGCAGGTTCAGCAAGTTGTACTCGTGGGTCAGCGGCGTGCCGAATTTCTGCGCGATAGCATCGCCCTGCTCGGTACCGGGGCGGACCCAGGTCGACTTCAAGCGCTGTTCTTCCAGAGCGATACTTTCACGTTTCCTGCAGAAAGCCGCCCAGCGAACGTCATCCACCAGGCCCAGCTCGCGGCCTTTTTCGGTCAGGCGCAGGTCGGCGTTGTCTTCGCGCAGGATCAACCGATATTCCGCCCGGGAAGTGAACATCCGGTACGGTTCCTGGGTACCCAGGGTAATCAGGTCGTCGACCAGCACGCCGATGTAGGCTTCATCGCGACGTGGGCACCAGCTGTCCTTGCCTTGCGCGCGCAAGGCCGCGTTGGCGCCGGCCAGCAAACCTTGGGCACCGGCTTCTTCGTAACCGGTAGTGCCATTGATCTGGCCAGCAAAGAACAAGCCGCCAATGACTTTGGTTTCGAGGCTGTACTTCAGGTCCCGTGGATCGAAATAGTCATACTCGATGGCATAGCCCGGCCGCACGATATGGGCGTTTTCCATACCACGGATCGACTGCACGATCTGCAATTGCACGTCGAACGGCAAGGATGTGGATATCCCGTTCGGGTACAGCTCGTGGGTGGTCAACCCTTCAGGCTCGATGAAGACCTGATGGCTTTCCTTGTCGGCGAAGCGGTGGATCTTGTCTTCGATGGATGGGCAGTAACGCGGGCCGATACCTTCGATGACTCCGGAATACATCGGCGAACGATCGAGGTTCGAAGCGATGATCTCGTGGGTCCGGGCATTGGTGTGAGTAATCCAGCAACTGACCTGCCGCGGATGCTGTTCCTTGGAGCCCAGGAACGACATTACCGGGATCGGTGTATCACCTGGTTGCTCGGTCATCACCGAGAAATCCACAGACCGAGCGTCGATGCGCGGTGGAGTACCGGTTTTCAGGCGCCCGACCCGCAGTGGCAGTTCGCGCAGCCGTTGTGCCAGGGCGATCGAGGGTGGATCGCCGGCACGACCGCCGGAATAGTTCTGCAAGCCGATGTGGATAAGTCCTCCGAGGAAGGTCCCGGTGGTCAGCACCACGGAATCGGCAAAGAACCGCAGGCCCATCTGGGTCACTACGCCCTTGACCTGGTCCTGCTCGACGATCAGGTCATCGGCGGACTGCTGAAATATCCACAGGTTGGGCTGGTTCTCGAGAATCTCGCGAACAGCTGCCTTGTACAGGATCCGGTCGGCCTGGGCCCGAGTCGCCCGTACCGCAGGGCCTTTGCGGCTGTTCAATACTCGGAACTGAATGCCGCCTTTATCCGTAGCCATGGCCATCGCGCCGCCCAGGGCATCGATCTCCTTGACCAGGTGGCTCTTGCCGATCCCACCGATCGCGGGATTGCAGCTCATGGCTCCGAGGGTTTCCACGTTATGCGTCAGCAACAGGGTTTTTGCCCCCATGCGTGCTGATGCAAGTGCTGCCTCGGTACCGGCATGACCGCCGCCGATGACGATCACTTCAAAACGGGAAGGGAAATCCACCACGCACCTCGTGCCTGCTTCAAGTAGGAGTAATTAGGAATGGTTGTTGGGTTGGTTTTTGGACCAAGGGGGCAAGTATAGGGACTTCGACCTTTCTAAAGAACCCTTTGCACAAAATTTAACCAGCTGTGGATGACTGACAGACAATAGAAATTAAAAAGAAAGAAATTTATTAAAACCTTGTTTTTATGTTTATTCTTATATCGCCTCCTATCTGTGGATAAAGATCTACAGCCCTTGCTTATCAATGTGTACAAGGTTTTTGAACCCTGTGGTTAGGTGTCAATGAGCCCCTTGGATAAACGGCTTGAGGCTGTGGATTAAAGAGATCGTTATCCACAGGGCACTTTTTCCTCAGTGATGAAGGCCAGTTATCAACTGAGCTGAAGAGCAGTTATTCACAGGGCTTAATCCACAGTTTCGACTTGCTTCAGAAGGTCGGCAATGGTGCGGACAGTATTCCAGGCGCAGAAATTTGCCCCCCAGGATCGAAGAACGTCCCGTGAACGAGTGAATACAAGTGGTTTTTACAAGCGCACTCATCACGATCAGCGGCAGTCGCTATGCGTGAAGAGGCAGCGGTACCCGCGAAGGGGAAAAGAAAAGCGCCTGCAGGCGTGCTCCAACGAGCCTTGCCCACAGGCGTAAGCTCCCGGCCCTGATAGCCGGGGGAAGGTTTACTTGCCGATGCAGAAACTGGAGAAGATCCGTCCCAGCAGGTCATCGGAACTGAAGGCCCCGGTTATCTCTCCCAGGGATTGCTGGGCCTGGCGCAGATCTTCGGCCAGCAGTTCGCCGGCGCCAGCCAGGGTCAACTGTGCCCGGCCATGTTCCAGGGCAGCACTGGCGTAGCGCAATGCTTCCAGATGCCGTCGGCGAGCACTGAAGCTGCTTTCGGAGGTTTGTTCATAACCCATGCAGGCTTTCAGGTGGTCACGCAACAATTCCAGCCCGCTACCGGCAGCCATGGCGCTGAGGCTGATGGTGACATGGCCATCGTCGGAGGTTTCCAGGGCAATGGGTTCCCCGCTCAGGTCGGCCTTGTTGCGGATCAGGGTGACCTTGGCCGGATCTGGACGCTGCTCGAGGAATTCCGGCCATAGGGCAAAGGGATCACTTGCCTCGTCCGCAGTAGCGTCGACCACCAGCAGCACCCGGTCTGCCTCACCAATTGCCTTGAGCGCGCGCTCCACTCCAATCTTTTCCACCTGGTCGTCGGTATCCCGAAGTCCCGCCGTATCCACCACGTGCAGGGGCATGCCATCGATGTGGATATGTTCGCGCAGGATGTCCCGGGTGGTGCCGGCGACATCGGTAACGATAGCGGCTTCACGTCCGGCCAGGGCGTTGAGCAGACTGGATTTGCCCGCATTTGGGCGTCCGGCGATCACCACTGTCATGCCATCACGGAGCAGCGCCCCCTGCCCGGCTTCGCGCAGTACTGTGGACAACTCATTACGAACGCCATCGAGCATGCTCAATACATGGCCGTCGGCGAGAAAATCGATTTCTTCCTCGGGGAAGTCGATGGCGGCTTCGACATAGATCCGCAACGCGATCAGTTGCTCGGTCAAATGATGCACGCGTTGAGAGAAGGCTCCCTGCAACGAACGCAATGCATTGCGAGCGGCCTGTGCAGAACTGGCTTCGATCAGGTCGGCAATGGCTTCGGCCTGGGCCAGGTCGAGCTTGTCGTTGAGAAAGGCGCGTTCGCTGAATTCTCCCGGCCTGGCCAGGCGGCAGCCCAATTCCAGGCAACGCTGCAGGAGCATATCGAGGACTATGGGACCGCCATGGCCCTGCAACTCCAGCACGTCTTCACCGGTGAAGGAATTCGGCCCCGGGAAATACAAGGCGATGCCTTCATCCAGGACGTCACCCTGCTCGCTGAGAAAAGGCCCGTAATGCGCAAACCGCGGCTTGAGTTCCCGGCCATTGATGGCCTTGGCAGCCGCGGCCGCCAGTGGCCCGGAAATCCGCACGATACCCACGCCACCGCGCCCCTGGGCGGTGGCTATGGCAGCAATGGTTTCACGAGGGACATTCATAACCCGACATCCAGACAAAAGTGACAGATAGCAAAACGCCCCACTAGGGGGCGTCTTGTGTGGTTATCCACAGAGTAGGTCAGGCGGCTGCGTTCTTGGTAGCCGCTTCGATCTTACGAGTGATGTACCACTGTTGTGCGATCGACAGGCAGTTGTTCACTACCCAGTACAGCACCAGTCCGGCCGGGAACCACAGGAAGAAGAAGGTGAAGATGATTGGCATCATTTTCATCACCTTGGCCTGCATAGGGTCCGGAGGAGTCGGGTTCAACTGCTGCTGGATGAACATGGTGGCGCCCATGATGATCGGCAGGATGAAGAACGGATCCTTGATCGACAGGTCGGTAATCCACAGCATGAACGGTGCCTGGCGCATTTCCACGCTTTCCAGGAGTACCCAGTACAACGAGAGGAAGACCGGCATCTGCACTAGGATCGGCAAGCAGCCGCCCAGCGGATTGATCTTCTCTTTCTTGTACAGCTCCATCATCGCCTGGGACATCTTCTGACGATCGTCGCCGAATTTTTCCTTCAGCGCGGCCAGTTTTGGAGCCACTGCACGCATGCGCGCCATGGACTTGTAGCTGGCAGCCGACAGTGGGAAGAAGATCCCCTTGATCAGCATGGTCAGGAAGATGATCGACCAGCCCCAGTTACCCACCAGGCTGTGGATATGTTGCAGCAGCCAGAAGATTGGCTGGGCAATGAACCACAGGAAGCCGTAGTCCACGGTCAGTTCCAGGCCTGGGGACAGTTCCTTCAGCACAGCCTGGCTTTTCGGGCCGGCGTACAGAATGGCGCTGGTTTCAGCCTTGGCACCTGGAGCAACGGTCATCGAAGGGCCGGTGTAGCCGATGATGTAGTTGCCCTTGCTGTCCTTGCGCGCCAGAACCTGGTTGTTCTCGCCTTTTGGCGGAATCCAAGCGGTCACGAAATAGTGCTGCAGCCAGGCAACCCAACCACCCTGAACGTTTTCAGTGATTGGAGCCTTGGACTTGTCCTCGTTCACCTTGTCCATGTCTTTCATGGACACTTTTTTGTACGGCTCGGAACTTGTCCACAGGGCGGCGCCCAGGTAAGTCGCGGTGCCCGTGGCGGTGCTGGAGGACGGATCGGAACTGGCGTCGCGCTTGAGCTGGGCGAACATCGCACCGGTCCAAGGTTGAGCGCTTTCGTTATCGATCAAGTAGGAAACGGTGACGTCATACAGGCCACGCTTAAGGGTGAAGCGCTTGATGTAGTGAATGCCGTCCTTGCTGAACTTCAGGTCGACCACCAACTGGTCCTGGCCGTCAGCCAGTTGGTAACTTTTCTTCTCCGAGGAGTAGATCGGGCGACCAGCGGGGTTTGCGTCCGGGCCATTGCTGCCGATCAGGCCGCTCTGTGCCAGGTAAGTCCGCTCGTTGCCGTTATCGAACAGCTGGAACGGGATTTCCGGATGGTCCTGACGACGTGGATACAGTGGCAAACGCAGTTGCGCGATATCCCCACCTTGAGGATCGACAGCCAGGTCGAGCACATCCGTTTTGATCTGGATGAGATCCTTGCTTGCAGCTACTGGCACTTCGGCAGGGGCAGCGGTATCGCTGGTCGCGCGCGGAATGTCGTCATTGGCAGCTGGAGTGCCGGTTGGCGTGTCGGGCAAGCCCGGAGTGGTCGTGCTGGAAGCAACATTCTGAGTCGGCAGGGCAGCCTGGCCATAGTCCTGGTTCCATTTAAGAACCATGACATAGGACACGATTGCCAGGGCGACGATCAGGATCGTGCGTTTGATATCCATGATTACTCGGCCATCGAAGAAGAACGGGAGGTAGGGATAGGTGGAACCGGGTCATAACCACCGGGATTCCACGGATGACAGCGACCTAAACGACGAAAGGTCAGCCAACCACCGCGCAGAAGGCCATGGGTTTCGATGGCTTCCAACGCGTAGCAGGAACAGCTGGGGTGAAAACGACAGTGATCGGCCATCAGAGGACTAATGGCATAGCGGTAAAACTGGATCGGAACGAGTGCCAGTTTACGCATCGGGACTGTCTACCCCTACAGTTTCGGATTTTGCTGCAGATGCCGACTTGTTACGTGCCAGACGTTTCCACAGCTTGCCGAAATGCTGGATCAATTCAGGGTTTTGTAGATCGCCCAAACCTTTGCGCGCGACGATAACGATATCCCATCCAACCAGTGAATCCTGGTGCAGACGAAACGATTCGCGCATCAGACGCTTCAGGCGATTGCGCTCAACGGAAAGCTTTACGCTCTTCTTTCCGATCACTAACCCCAGGCGGGGATGATCAAGATCGTTGTCGCGAGCAAGGAGCAGGAGATTTTTCCCCGGAACCTTGCCGGTAGGGGAGTCAAAGACTGCCTTGAAGTGTCGGGGAGTAAGCAGACGCTTTTCCCGACTGAAGTCCTGACTCACCTCCAGTGCCGGATTATCAAACTGCCAGACGCGCACGACCTTTGGCGCGACGACGCGACAGGACGGCGCGACCGTTCTTGGTAGCCATGCGAGCACGGAAACCGTGGGTACGAGCGCGTTTGATAGTGCTTGGTTGGAAAGTACGTTTCATGTCGTGTTACCTGGTTCGTCCACAACGGGCCGGAATGGCCCCCGTTTTAAGAGATCGGCGATTCTAGAGAAAGCAAGCCTCTAGGTCAATTTCCAACCAGCTTTTCCTTCATCTACCTATGACTGGATTCAGACCTAATGGGCCTGGTTCAGCCAAATATAAAAATAGAGAAGGAAAGTATTTAAAGCTTTTCTGTAAAGCTTATAAAGGCTAGGGGCCGACCTTTCTGTGGATAACTACCTTGAGCCCTTCTAGTTCGTACTGTACAGAGAATGACAACATGGTTAAGAAACCGTGGTCTGCCTGTGCTGCGAGGGCGGAAAAGCTGTGTGTGGAATGGGCTGTTATCCACAGGCGATTTATCCACCGGGTTTCCACCCTACTTGTGCAAAGATCTCAAGCACGGTTATCCACAGGGCTTATGCACATACCGCTGGTCGTGTTTATTCTGGTTAAGGCATTGATTCTTAGTGCCCTGAAGGCACGCTACATGTGGATAAGTACGCAGCCGACCGTTACAATGGCCGCTTGTTTTTGCCTCACCGGCTTTCAACTCAGGGGATATCCGTGTCAGTGGAACTTTGGCAGCAGTGCGTGGAGCTTCTACGTGATGAGCTGCCTGCCCAACAATTCAACACTTGGATCCGTCCACTACAGGTCGAAGCCGAAGGCGACGAGTTGCGTGTTTACGCACCGAATCGTTTCGTTCTCGATTGGGTCAATGAAAAGTATCTGGGCCGCGTGCTTGAGCTACTGGATGAACACGGCAACGGTACGGCGCCGGTTCTTTCCTTATTAATAGGTAGCAAACGCAGTTCGGCGCCTCGTGCCGCACCTAACGCACCGTTGGCTGCTGCCGCGTCCCAGGCGCTGCAAGCTGCCACGGCCAAGGCGGCAGCGACTGAACCCGCTGTGCCAACGCCGGTGCCGGTCGCTGCTTCAGCCAAGAAGGCCGTCGGGCAGAAGACTGAGCAGGCCAGCGAAGAACCTTCTCGTGACAGCTTCGACCCCATGGCGGGTGCCAGTTCGCAACAGGCTCCGGTACGCACCGAACAGCGCACCGTACAGGTGGAAGGTGCGCTCAAGCACACCAGCTATCTGAACCGTACCTTCACCTTCGAGAACTTTGTCGAGGGCAAGTCCAACCAGCTGGCCCGCGCGGCAGCCTGGCAGGTGGCGGACAATCCCAAGCATGGCTACAACCCCCTCTTCCTTTATGGCGGCGTTGGCCTGGGTAAGACCCACTTGATGCATGCGGTGGGCAACCACCTGCTGAAGAAGAATCCGAATGCCAAGGTCGTGTACCTGCATTCCGAGCGCTTCGTTGCGGACATGGTCAAGGCGTTGCAGCTCAATGCCATCAACGAATTCAAGCGCTTCTACCGATCGGTCGATGCGCTGCTGATCGATGACATCCAGTTCTTCGCCCGCAAGGAGCGTTCCCAGGAAGAGTTCTTCCATACCTTCAACGCCCTCCTCGAAGGCGGTCAGCAGGTGATTCTCACCAGCGACCGTTATCCGAAAGAGATCGAAGGCCTGGAAGAGCGCCTCAAGTCCCGCTTCGGCTGGGGCCTGACGGTAGCGGTTGAACCGCCAGAGCTGGAAACCCGCGTAGCGATCCTGATGAAGAAGGCCGACCAGGCCAAGGTTGACCTGCCCCACGATGCGGCGTTCTTCATCGCCCAGCGGATTCGCTCCAACGTTCGCGAATTGGAAGGTGCGCTCAAGCGGGTCATCGCGCACTCGCACTTCATGGGGCGCGATATCACCATCGAGTTGATTCGCGAGTCCCTGAAGGACCTGTTGGCGCTGCAGGACAAGCTGGTGTCTGTGGATAACATCCAGCGCACTGTCGCCGAGTACTACAAGATCAAGATTTCCGACCTGCTGTCCAAGCGACGTTCGCGTTCCGTTGCCCGGCCGCGCCAGGTGGCCATGGCCCTGTCCAAGGAACTGACGAACCACAGCCTGCCGGAAATTGGTGATGTATTCGGTGGCCGCGACCACACCACGGTTCTGCACGCCTGTCGCAAGATCAATGAACTTAAGGAATCCGACGCGGACATCCGCGAGGACTACAAGAACCTGCTGCGTACCCTGACTACCTGATGATTCCAACGCAGCTTATTAAGGCAAGGGACTAGACCATGCATTTCACCATTCAACGCGAAGCCCTGTTGAAACCCCTGCAACTGGTCGCCGGCGTCGTCGAACGCCGCCAGACCTTGCCGGTGCTTTCCAACGTGCTGCTGGTTGTCGAAGGCCAGCAGCTGTCGCTGACCGGTACCGACCTGGAAGTCGAACTGGTCGGTCGCGTGCAACTTGAAGAACCAGCCGAGCAAGGGGAAATCACTGTTCCCGCGCGCAAGCTGATGGATATCTGCAAGAGCCTGCCCAACGACGTTCTGATCGATATCAAGGTCGACGAGCAGAAACTGGTAGTGAAGGCCGGGCGTAGCCGCTTCACCCTGTCGACCCTGCCGGCCAACGACTTCCCTACTGTGGAAGAAGGCCCAGGCTCGCTGACCTGCCAGCTGGAACAAAGCAAGTTGCGTCGCCTGATCGAGCGCACCAGCTTCGCCATGGCCCAACAGGACGTACGCTACTACCTCAACGGCATGCTGCTGGAAGTGTCGGCCGGAATCATCCGTGCCGTGGCCACTGACGGCCACCGCCTGGCCATGTGCTCGATGCAGGCCGACATCGGCCAGCAGGATCGCCACCAGGTGATCGTGCCTCGCAAGGGGATCCTGGAGCTGGCCCGCCTGCTCACCGAGCCGGATGGCAATGTGAGCATCGTCCTGGGCCAGCATCACATCCGCGCCACCACAGGCGAATTCACCTTCACCTCCAAGCTGGTGGACGGCAAGTTCCCGGACTACGAGCGGGTGCTGCCCAAAGGCGGCGACAAGCTGGTGCTGGGCGACCGCCAGGCCTTGCGCGAGGCCTTCAGCCGTACTGCGATCCTGTCCAACGAAAAGTACCGTGGTATCCGTTTGCAACTGGCCGCTGGTCAGTTGAAGATCCAGGCCAACAACCCGGAGCAGGAAGAAGCGGAAGAAGAAGTAGGCGTGGAATACAACGGCGGTTCGCTGGAGATTGGCTTCAACGTCAGCTACCTGCTGGATGTGTTGGGCGTGATGACCACCGAACAGGTTCGCCTGATCCTGTCCGATTCCAACAGCAGTGCGCTGGTGCAGGAATCCGACAACGACGATTCGGCTTACGTTGTCATGCCGATGCGCCTGTAATCATGCTCAGCAGAAGCTAGATGTCCCTCAGTCGCGTCTCGGTCACCGCGGTGCGCAATCTGCACCCGGTGACCTTCTCCCCTTCCCCCCGCATCAACCTTCTCTACGGCGCCAATGGCAGTGGCAAGACCAGCGTGCTGGAAGCCATCCACCTGCTGGGGCTCGCCCGTTCGTTTCGCAGCGCCCGCCTATTGCCGGTGATCCAGTATGAACAATTGGCCTGCACGGTGTTTGGCCAGGTCGAGTTGGCCGAGGGTGGCCATAGCAACCTGGGAATATCCCGCGATCGCCAGGGCGAGTTCCAGATTCGCATCGACGGTCAGAATGCCCGTAGTGCGGCGCAATTGGCCGAAATACTGCCCCTGCAATTGATCAATCCCGACAGTTTTCGCTTGCTGGAAGGAGCGCCGAAAATTCGTCGACAGTTCCTGGACTGGGGAGTGTTCCATGTGGAACCTCGTTTCATGTCCACCTGGCAGCGCTTGCAGAAGGCCCTGCGGCAGCGGAACTCATGGCTGCGGCATGGTACACTTGACGCCGCTTCGCAAGCGGCCTGGGACCGGGAACTGTGCCAGGCCAGCGCTGAAATCGATGAATACCGCCGCGCTTATATCAAAGCCTTGAAACCAGTCTTTGAGCGCACCTTGAGCGAACTGCTGGAGCTCGAGGGCCTGACGCTTAGCTATTACCGTGGTTGGGACAAGGACCGAGAACTCAGTGAAGTTCTCGCGACGGCCCTGCACCGTGACCAGCAAATGGGTCATACCCAGGCCGGTCCACAACGTGCTGATTTGCGTCTGCGCTTAGGCGGACACAACGCCGCGGACATCTTGTCCCGTGGCCAGCAGAAGTTGGTGGTCTGTGCCTTGCGCATTGCCCAGGGGCACTTGGTGAGCCAGGCCCGTCGCGGTCAGTGTATTTATCTGGTGGATGACTTGCCGTCCGAGTTGGACGAGCAGCATCGCCGCGCACTTTGTCGCTTGTTGGAAGACTTACGCTGCCAGGTGTTTATCACCTGTGTAGACCACGAATTATTGAGGGAAGGCTGGCAGACGGAAACGCCAGTCGCTTTGTTCCACGTGGAACAAGGCCGTATCACCCAGACCCACGACCATCGGGAGTGAAGGCATGAGCGAAGAAAATACGTACGACTCGACCAGCATCAAGGTGCTGAAAGGTTTGGATGCCGTACGCAAACGTCCCGGTATGTACATTGGTGACACCGATGACGGCAGCGGTCTGCACCACATGGTGTTCGAGGTGGTCGATAACTCCATCGACGAAGCGCTGGCCGGCCACTGCGACGACATCAGCATTATCATCCACCCGGACGAATCCATTACCGTTCGCGACAATGGTCGCGGCATCCCGGTAGATGTGCATAAAGAAGAAGGCGTCTCGGCGGCAGAGGTCATCATGACCGTGCTCCACGCCGGCGGTAAGTTCGACGATAACTCCTACAAGGTATCCGGCGGCCTGCACGGTGTAGGTGTGTCGGTAGTGAACGCCCTGTCCGAAGAGCTGATCCTCACTGTGCGCCGCAGCGGCAAGATCTGGGAACAGACCTATGTCCACGGTGTTCCGCAAGAGCGGATGAAGATCGTTGGCGACAGCGAAACCACTGGTACCCAGATCCACTTCAAGCCTTCGGCTGAAACCTTCAAGAACATCCACTTCAGCTGGGACGTCCTGGCCAAGCGGATTCGTGAACTGTCCTTCCTCAACTCCGGTGTCGGCATCATCCTCAAGGATGAGCGCACCGGCAAGGAAGAGCTGTTCAAGTACGAAGGTGGCCTGCGGGCGTTTGTTGAATACCTGAACACCAACAAGACAGCGGTCAACCAGGTGTTCCACTTCAACATCCAGCGTGAAGACGGCATTGGCGTGGAAATCGCCCTGCAGTGGAACGACAGCTTCAACGAGAACCTGTTGTGCTTCACCAACAACATTCCACAGCGCGATGGCGGCACCCACTTGGTGGGCTTCCGTTCTGCCCTGACTCGTAACCTGAACACCTACATCGAAGCCGAAGGCCTGGCCAAGAAGCACAAGGTTGCCACGACCGGTGACGATGCTCGTGAAGGCCTGACCGCAATCATCTCGGTGAAGGTGCCTGATCCGAAATTCAGTTCCCAGACCAAGGACAAGCTGGTCTCTTCCGAAGTGAAGACCGCTGTCGAACAGGAGATGGGCAAGTACTTCTCCGACTTCCTGCTGGAAAACCCCAACGAAGCCAAGTTGGTGGTGGGCAAGATGATCGACGCTGCTCGTGCTCGTGAAGCGGCGCGTAAAGCCCGTGAAATGACCCGTCGTAAAGGCGCGCTGGATATCGCCGGCCTGCCGGGCAAACTGGCGGACTGCCAGGAAAAGGACCCTGCCCTGTCCGAACTCTACCTGGTGGAAGGTGACTCTGCTGGCGGTTCCGCCAAGCAGGGACGCAACCGCAGGACCCAGGCGATCTTGCCGCTCAAGGGCAAGATCCTCAACGTAGAGAAAGCCCGCTTCGACAAGATGATCTCCTCGCAAGAGGTCGGCACCTTGATCACCGCACTGGGCTGCGGCATCGGCCGCGAAGAGTACAACATCGACAAGCTGCGTTATCACAACATCATCATCATGACCGATGCTGACGTCGACGGTTCGCACATCCGTACCCTGCTGCTGACCTTCTTCTTCCGTCAGTTGCCGGAGCTGATCGAGCGTGGCTACATCTACATCGCCCAGCCGCCGCTGTACAAGGTCAAGAAAGGCAAGCAAGAGCAATACATCAAAGACGACGAGGCCATGGAAGACTACATGACCCAGTCGGCTCTGGAAGATGCCAGCCTGCACTTGAACGAAGACGCGCCTGGCATTTCCGGCGAAGCCCTGGAGCGCCTGGTCAACGATTTCCGCATGGTGATGAAGACCCTCAAGCGCCTGTCCCGCCTGTACCCGCAGGAGCTGACCGAGCACTTCATCTACTTGCCGGCCGTGACCCTGGAGCAACTGTCCGATCACGCAGCGATGCAGGATTGGCTGGCCCGTTTCGATGCCCGCCTGCGCACCTCCGAGAAGTCCGGTCTGGTCTACAAGGCCAGCCTGCGCGAAGACCGTGAGCGTAATGTGTGGCTGCCGGAGGTCGAGCTGATCTCCCACGGCCTGTCGAACTACGTCACTTTCAACCGCGACTTCTTCGGCAGCAACGACTACAAGACGGTCGTCTCCCTGGGCGCTCAATTGAGCACCCTGCTGGACGAGGGCGCGTATGTTCAGCGCGGTGAGCGCAAGAAGGCCGTGACCGAGTTCAAGGAAGCCCTGGACTGGCTGATGGCCGAAAGCACCAAGCGCCACACCATCCAGCGATACAAAGGACTGGGTGAAATGAACCCGGATCAACTGTGGGAGACCACCATGGACCCAAGCATGCGCCGCATGCTCAAGGTGACCATTGAAGACGCCATCGGCGCCGACCAGATCTTCAACACCCTGATGGGTGATGCGGTCGAGCCTCGTCGCGACTTCATCGAAAGCAACGCCCTGGCAGTGTCCAACCTGGACTTCTGATCCGCAGCGGCACCTCAAAAGCCAACGCCTAGCGTTGGCTTTTTTTTGCGCGGACATCATGGCGTTGTCTGTGGTTCATGTAGCTGTTCTGCTCAACAGGAAGGCAAGGAGCCTATGAGTCGATTCAAGATTTCTCCATGGCTGTCCAGTTCCGGTGGCCCCTTGGTGGTGATGGGGGAAGGTTTGGCCGGTATGTGGCGTGGCCTCGAAGGCGATCCCTCGGATTACCACAGGGCGTGCCAGATTGATGACTATGCTGGCCGGCTTGAGTGTGTCGATGGCGACACTCTTGTCCTGGGTGACGAGCCTTTGGACACGGCGATTGCCACGGCAGACGATGCCTTGCTGATTATCCGCTGGATGTGCGCCCCATCCGAGGCCGAGGTGCTGGCGCAGCTTGAGCTGCTTGAGCTTGGTTCACTGACCCTGATCGAGCGATTGAGTATTGATTGGTCAAGCGACGCGCTGGTGCTGTTTGATGGGGTCGACCGGTTTGATCCACAGGCTTGTCTGCGCCTTCAACTGCTGTCGCCGCACAGCGAGGTATCGACATTCCGCTACCAGCCCACGCCCGATAGCGCCCTGTTGATCCACCAGATAGTGCCTCGTCAGTGGGCCCATCCGTTCTGAGGTTTGGCATGCATGGATAGGCAGCATTACCTTTTTGATGAGCAACGCTACCCCATTGCCTGGCGGTTCAATGCTCGGGATTGTGGGTTGTCCGATAGCGACAAACAGCGTCTGTGTTTGTACCAGCAGGCGCAGTCCCAGGCGCTATGGGATGAGTGGGTTCCGGTTTCGCACCTGATGAGCGTCAGCGCCGGGACGTTCCTGGTCAGCGAAACGACCACCCTGGATTTCAAGCGTCGGGCTGACGGCGCCAGGTTTTTCCAGAAGGTCCTAGAGGGTGAGGACTGGCTCTGGCTGTTCTGGGGCAAGCGCTGTGCAGCACAGGTGCCCAGGGATATTTTTATAAAATGCTGGGACGACTTTTTCTACCCGTCCGATGAGAATACGGCCCTGGTCATGTCGGGCAGTGCAGAGGTCATATTTTCCTTCGAGGAAAACTTCTTTTACGGACAGTTCATGAGGCCCATGGCGGCGCCTCTGTGAGATCGAATGGATAACTCGACAGCTCAGTTTCACAAGATCATTTTCAAACTCACCACCGATGCCGACGGTTATCCACCGGTTGAGTATGAGTCGCTGTGGGGTATTCAACGGGGCGCAGGTGTCTACCAGTTGGACAACACGCCCTACTATCTCTACGGCGTGAGCAAAGGTGACTGGGTGCTGACTCGTGCCGATGCCCATGAGCTGATCGCTACTGGCGTGGTACGGCAATCCGGGCACTCGACGTTGCGGGTTTTTGCCGAGCGCGAGCCAGAGCGCTCCGGTATTGTGCAGCACCTGCGCAGCCTCGGTGCTCAGTGTACGGTTACCCGGGGCTTGTCACTGTTCACGGTGGATATCGCGCCCGAGGTCAGTTTTTCCGCAATTGACCACTACCTGTCCTCCATCACTGACGACCAACATATCGCCTATGAAGATGCCTGTTTACAGCACGGGGCCATTGAGCCTGCGCGCATGAACGAGTGCTCTTCGCTGGCTTCACTGGAAGTTGAAGCATGACTGTCGAATGGCCTGAGAGTTGTTTCTGCGCAACCCTGGAAGACGATGGATAGCTTGTGGCGTTTTCCGGTGCCGGCTCGGCACTTTCCACCCTTGGTAAACAGTAATCGCTCGGAAACTTGTTATGGATGATCAACACCAGGAAATATCGATTCGGGTTGTCGCAGGGCAGAACAGCCGCGGCCCGGTCTATGAGCCGCTGCATGTCCGGCGCATTGATGAGGACAGTTACGAGATTCTCTACTCACCGGGGCTGGCGCTGAACCTGGCCAAGGGCGACATCATCTCGATCAAGGATCCCCAGGTCCCGGCCGTGGTGCTCAAGCGTGGCGGCAATTTCTGCATCCACATCTATTCGGCTCACATTCCGGAAGAACATATCGCTGTCCTGGCGGCGGATGTGGCGACCGAACTGGGCGGCATGCTTGATGGGCGCTACAAGGGCAATCTGACATTGTCGGTGCCAGCGCGAAATGGCATGGACAACATCGCCCTGTTCTTCAATCGCTTCCGCGAGACCACAGGCGTTGAGTGGTACTACGCCAACATCTATAAAAATCTCGATGACACCGATGACGAGACCTTGCTCAACTGGTGGCTGGACAGCTGACGGCGAAGGAGTGAAGACGAACATGAGCTACGAATATCGGCTGGTGTTTGATGAGCCGCTGGGCGCGCGGCAGGTCATGGATAAGCTGCGCGCCAGTGCGGATTGTGTGCGGGCTGCAGACCAGGTCGTCGAGTTCAAGGACCCAGGCCTGGGCAGCCGCGCCGACCATGATCTGCGCCTGACCCTGGAGAGCGACCAGGCGCTCTGGATGGAACTGCTGTTCCGCACCGCGGCGTTGCACGACTGCCTGGAACCGGCACTGCGGGGGCGCCGCTTCAGGTGTCTCGAGGACGGTGACAGCGATGATGAAGTTGCACTCGAACAGGTCTTTGCGCTGGGCAGGACTCTCCCGATTTTCCCTTGATGGCTGGACCAATGAACGAAAGACAGCAGCTTATCTGTGAACGCTACGACCTCGCTCCCCAGGCCCCGGAGCCGATGATTGCATTGGCCACCGGCTCCCTCGCGCATTCGCCCATCTATGGCACCCGGATCGAGTTGCCGCAGAACGGTACGGTCAGTTGGTTTATCCACTGCGGCGAACATTCCAGCGCTGCGGATTTCTACCAACCTTTGTGCGCCGAGCACCTGGTCGAGCTGCTGCCGGAGGTGATCGACTACCTGTATCTGCCGAGCGGGACGCGTTTCATCATCGACCGCGCGGGCTATGAAGATGTCTGGCAGGACCCGGAATGATATCAAGCCGTTTTTTGCGGCAAGCAGTCAGTTGTCCTGCTCGCCAGGCGACGTGACGCTTTCCAGCCGGTAGCCGTAGCCGTAGATCGTCAGCAACTGCCAGCCCCGATCTGCTGTCAGTCCCAGCTTGTTGCGCAGCCGGTATATGTGGGTATCCAGAGGCCGGGAGGAAAGGATTTCCTCATGGGTCCAGAAGCGTTCGTACAGGTATTCTCGGGACAACGGGCGGCCCAGGTTGGCGAACAGGCAGCGGGCCAGGCGGTACTCGCGCTCGGTGAGGCTGATGGGCACGCCGGCCCGGGTTACCGTCAGTTCGGCATCGTCGAAGGACAGGTCGTTGAAGTTCAGCACTTCTTCACTGTTGTTGCGTTGCAGGCCATGGCGGCGCAGCACCGCGTTGACCCGGGCCTTGAGCTCATTGGGGCGAAACGGCTTGCTCAGGTAGTCGTCGGCACCGGTGTTGAGGGCCTGGACGATATCGCTCTCGGCATCGCGGCTGGTGAGCATGATGGCGGCCGGCGGCGAGTCCAGGTGTTCGCGGGTCCAGCGTAGCAGCGACAGCCCGCTCAGGTCCGGTACCTGCCAGTCGAGGATCAGCAGGTCGAAGGTCTCGCGCCGCAACTGACGCAGCAGGTCCTCGCCCCGCTCGAAACGGTGCACGGTCCAGGGTTGTTCGCCCGGGCCGGGAATATCTCGCAGTGTCTGTTCTACCCGCGCCAGTTCTGCGGGTTCGTCATCCAGTATCGCGACACGCATGCGAGGCAGGTCCTTAGGGGTCGGGAGTCAGCCCGAGGCTGGGCTGTGCGCGCCTCGGGCTGGGGAGAAGTTTAGGCCCCAGAGCCGAATCTGAACAATTGTGGCGAATTGCTCTAGGAGCACGGCTCCCTCGGTACGCTGATATCAAATAGCCGGTAGCTGTTGGGAGGACCCTCAGCGCCGAATTCATTGAAGGACGATACCGGCTCGAACGAGCAAGGAAAAGGGCCATGGGCAACATGTCGGGAAGAGTGGATATGGGGTGGAGAAAGATTTCCGAAGGAGCGGGGCTGGTGAAGCTCGTCACGCTGTCGGTTGCTGCGCTCTTGAGTTTTGAGGCTTCCTCTACCGTCACCGCCGTGCCGGCGCCCCCTCACTACGACCTGCCGGTCCAGCGGTACTTCAGTCCCTCGGTGAGCCCGGCCGACCTCAGCGGTTCGCGGGGATTTGCCCCCGCAAGCATTCCGCCGTCGGCACCCGCGCTGGTGTATCAGGAACAGCAGCGCTGGGTTTTTTAACCATGGACCTGAAAATTCTGAACAAATATTGCAAAGCGACACCAGGCTTCGTGCGCCCGGTAAATTCGCACTCGCTGAGTGGCACACGGGGGCAATCGGAAGTGCTCCGACACAGGGAGTGTCATCCGCCGGTTTGGCGGCTGCGGACCGAAGCTCGCTTCGATTTGCCGTACAGGGGAAAACAGGGAGTGCCTCCTCAGGACGTAATACTCGACACACGGATGTGTCTTCCCCCCTCTTCGTCGACTCCCGGCGATCTAGATACTCCCCCCTTTATTTCAAATATCTGTGAAGGCCTCTGATGAAAACACTCGGCGCGGAATTCTTTGGTACGTTCTGGTTGGTCCTGGGCGGGTGTGGCAGTGCCGTATTGGCTGCCGGCGTTCCACAGTTCGGCATTGGTTACCTGGGGGTCGCCCTGGCTTTCGGTCTCAGCGTGCTGACCATGGCTTATGCCCTGGGCCCTATTTCGGGTGCCCACCTCAACCCGGCGGTCTCGGTAGGCCTGTGGCTGGGCGGGCGCTTTGCGGGTAACCGTCTGTTGCCTTACATCGTCGCCCAGGTCCTCGGCGGCCTGGCAGCCGGCGCTGTGCTGTACCTGATCGCCTCCGGCAAGGCCGGTTTCGACGCTTCGGCTGGTTTTGCCGCCAACGGTTACGGCGAACACTCGCCCGGCGGCTACTCGATGTTCGCGGCCCTGTTGACTGAAGTGGTGCTGACGGCAATGTTTCTCCTGATCATCCTGGGCGCCACGTCCAAGCGGGCGGCTCCGGGTTTTGCTCCGATCGCCATCGGCCTGACCCTGACATTGATCCACCTGATCAGCATCCCAGTCACCAATACCTCGGTTAACCCGGCCCGCAGTACCGCTGTGGCATTCTTTGCCGGAGAGTGGGCGGTGTCCCAGCTGTGGCTGTTCTGGGTGGCTCCGATGCTGGGTGCAGGCCTTGGCGCTCTGGCCTATCGCTTGATCGCCACTGACCGGGATTAACCCCAAATGCCGGAAGGGGCTCTACCCCGACTGGTGAATCACCCCATGAACGCACAACCGCTTCAGAGCGGTTGTGCCGTTCCAGTTGGAATGAAAGGCTGTGGACCGGTCTCGATAGAGAGCTATGGCCAGAACGCCAACAATCTAGTTCTAATGGCACGGACGCCAGAAGAGCGCGACCACGGACCCGATGAACTCATGACCTACTTGCCTATTCGCCACCGGGCCATGTGCGCCCCGCTCTTGTTTGGCGTGGTACTGGCCTTGTCCGGCACGGTGGCCAGCGCCGCGATCTCCCCGGCCAAGCGCCTGCCCTACATCGATGACAACCAGCAATGCCGTGGCCAGCCACTACCGGCCACGGTCGAGCACCTGACTGGCGAAGCCTGGAAGCTGGATGCCAAGGGTCGCGAGACAGCCCTGGAAGAAGGCATGGACATCGACGAGAAGGAAGGCGTGAAGACGTCACCTTCGGCGTTTGTCAGCCTGTCCCTGGGAGACGGCTCGCGCGTGGTGTTGCCATCGAGTTCCCAGGTCACCCTGCAACTGAACAACCAGTACAGCATTCCCCAGGTCGTGTTGCAGCAGGGCCAGATCGAGTCCTACGTGATCAAGCGCACCAGCGACCATGATCGCTTCCAGATCGTGACGCCAGTTGGCGTGCTGGGTGTGCGCGGCACCCACTTCCGGGTGCGCAATGACGATGAACAGTCCCTGGTCGAAGTGCTCAATGGCCAGGTGGCGGTGAACCGGGACGAAGAGACCCCCGACAAGAAACCGTTGCGTCGCGGCAAGCAGGTTGTGGATAAACCGGCCGGCCCCCTGCCAGGCGAAGTGCAGGTGATGGCGCGCCAGGGCATGCGAATTCGCAAGGAAGGCGAACTCAAGCCTGTGGAACTGCTGGCCGCGCCTCGGCTGCTGGGGCAGGCGGGGCAGATGGGCCCCCTGCCCGTGTGGCAGTTGATTCTGGAACCCCTGCCGGGCGCCCGTCGTTATCGAGCCCAGGTGGCCACCGACAAGGACTTCCTGAACATCAAGCAGGAGCAGTTTTCCAGCACCCCCAAAGTCAACTTCACCGGGTTGCAGGCGTTTTTCTATCATGTACGCCTCTCGGCATTCGACGAGCACGGCCTGGAAGGAGAAACCGGGGTCTATGACATTTTCTATTACCCCAGAAACACCCGTGTCCAGTAACCCGTCATCGAGTCGTCCATGAGTCCCTGGCGCCGTCGCCGCGATGGCCGGGAACCGACCCAGGCCCAGCAGCTGTTCCACCGCCTGGTGCGCGAATGGCTGTGGGTCAGCCTGCTCCTGCTGCCACTGACGGCGGCGTTGTCCCTGAGCCATGGCCTGGCCCTGAACAACCTGTTCTATGACCAATTGCGGCGCTTCACCCCGCTGCCGGTGGACTCGCGGATCCTGCTGGTGACCATCGACGACTACAGTCTCCAGCAACTGGGCCGCTGGCCCTGGCCACGGGCGAT
The DNA here is from genome assembly GCF_020520285.1 of Pseudomonas sp. L5B5. Classification (NCBI taxonomy): domain Bacteria; kingdom Pseudomonadati; phylum Pseudomonadota; class Gammaproteobacteria; order Pseudomonadales; family Pseudomonadaceae; genus Pseudomonas; species Pseudomonas sp. L5B5. The sequence goes on along the minus strand of NZ_CP084742.1, from coordinate 4,198,006 downwards.
CCATGGCCAGTTGCTGGACCGCCTGGCCACCGCGGGTGCCAAGGGCGTGCTGTTCGACGTGATCCTCAGCGAGCCGGGTAGCACGGTGGAAAACGACACCCGCCTGGCCGCCGCCCTGTGCCGTGCCGGCAATGTGTTCCTGCCGGTACTGCGCGAAGGCGTGGCCCGTTATGGCCAGGACCTGGGCGAACTGTTGCCGGTACCGCCGTTGCGCAACTGTGCCCGAGGCCTGGGTCATATCAATGCCGAGGCCGATGCCGACGGCACCGTGCGCAGCGTCTATTTGCGCGAAGGCCCGCAACAAGCGCCACGGGCGCAATTGACCTGGCTGCTGTACCAGCTGACCGAGGCCGACCCGCTGGCGCCGCGGATGCCGGGTAACGGGCAGCCGGAGGTGGCTCGGGGCTGGCTGCGAGCCAACCCGGTGCGCATACCCTTCATCAGCAAGGCCGCAGGTTTTCCCAGCGTGCCCTATGTCAGCGTGCTGCGTGGCGAAGTCCCACCGGAGTTGCTGCGGGACCGGCTGATCCTGGTGGGCTCCACGGCTCCGGGATTGGGTGACCGCTATGTCACTGCGCAATCCGGTAGCCAGGGCACCACCCCGGGCGTCGAGATCCAGGCCAACCTGCTCAACGGCCTGTTGCAGCACCGTAGCGTGGTGGCGCTGGGACAGTGGCCGGGAGTGCTGCTGTCCATGACTCTGACGGCCGCCCTGCTCGGGTTGCTGCTGTGGCGTCCGCGCCACGCCCTGTGGATAACCCTGGGCTGCATGGGCCTGGCGCTAGTGGGCTCGGTCGCGATGTTGCGCCTGGGCTACTGGTGGTCGCCGGTAGCCAGCCTCCTGGGCATGTTGCTGGCGTACCTGATCTGGAACTGGCGACGCCTGCAGGTGATCCTGACCTACTTTGGCTGGGAGCTGCAGCGCCTGGACAGCGAACCCAAGGTATTGCCTGAGCGCCGACGCAGCCAGGCGCCGATGGGAGATGTGCTGCAAGGGCAGATCGTGGCCCTGGAGCAGGCCCTGGGCCGAACCCGGGATACCCGGCGCTTCATTTCCGATGGCCTGGAATGCCTGCCGGTGGCGACCCTGATCAGCGACCCCGAGGGCCGGATCCTGCTGGCCAACCGCAACGCCCGTGAAGTGTTCGACCATTCGCTGGTGGGCCACCCGTTACTGCCGCAACTGGCAGCCCTGGGTTATCCGGGCCTGGCTGAACCGGCGTCGTACCCCAGCCTGGCACAGTTGCCCGCGGTGGAGTTTCGTGACATTCAGCAGCGCAGCCTGCGGGTCGAGCTGGCGCCGTTATTGCCGGTCGACAGCGAAACGCCGCTCGGCTGGCTGTTGAGCCTGACCGACCTGAGTGTCGAGCGTGACGCCGAACAGCAGCGCGGGGTGCTCCTGCGGTTCCTGTCCCATGACCTGCGCGCGCCGCATTCGGCGATCCTCGCGCTGCTGGATGTCCAGCAGCGCCAGCCGTCGCTGCCCAAGCAGGTCTATGGGCAGATCGAGCAACAAGTACGCCGGGCACTGGCACTGACCGAAGCCTTCGTGCAACTGGCCAAGGCCGAATCGGAGGCCTATCAGTTCGAACCCAGCATGTTCGCCATGCTGGTGCTGGACGCCTTCGACCAGGCCAACACCCTGGCTCAGCTCAAGCACATCCATCTGCGTCACAGCCTGGATGAACAGGCCGAAAGCCTGGTGCTGGCGGATCAGTCCCTGCTGACCCGGGCGCTGTTCAACCTGCTGGAGAATGCCATCAAGTACAGCCCCGAAGGTTCCACGGTGAGCGTGCAGGTCAATTGTGCCGAGGGCTGGCTACGCTGCCAGGTCAGCGACGAAGGCCGGGGCATTGCCGCTGCGGACTTGCCCCAGTTGTTCGGCCAGTACCAGCGCTTCGCCTCGGCCAAGGGCATCGAGGGGCTGGGCCTTGGACTGTCGATGGTCAAGGCGGTGATGGACCGGCACCAGGGGCGTATCAGCTGCCACAGCGTGGTGGGCCAGGGTTCCTGCTTCATCCTCGAATTGCCCTTGCTCGAGGAGTGACGGCAGGGGAATTGCCCAGGCGAAAAAAACCGGCAGCGTGGCTAACGCCAGTCAGTTAGGGAAATTGTAGGAGCGAAGCTTGCTCGCGATGGACGTCAGAGCGCTGCGTTTATCCAGTAAACACGCGCTACCTTTAACGACCCTCGCGAGCAATCGAGCGTCGACCGGCTGCTCCTCCAAGGGATCATCTCGCGTCACTGACTGGCATCAGGCAGGGTGGCCGGTTTTTCCAGGTGCAAAACTTATGCACCTTTTTCGATATTTTATGAGCTTCTGAAATATATATATAAATCAGTGAGTTAAACCGGTAATTCAGCGGCTTTTGAAAAAGCCGTGCACAGGTTATCCACAGAAGCTCATACAGCCATCTTATCCGCAGCAACGTCCAATGGTGGCAATGAGCCCATATCCCGCTGAGCCTGTTCATTCCAGGCCGCCACACGGTCGTTGAGGTCGGCGATGGCCCGGGGACCGCTGCCTTCGGCATACATGGGGGCACCAATGGTCACGGTGATGGTTCCGGGGCGCTTGCTCCAGCCGGTCTTGGGCCAGAACTTGCCGGCGTTGTGGGCCACCGGCAGGACCGGCAGGTCGGCATTCACTGCCAGGGCGCTGCCACTGCGGGAGAATTTGCCGACCTGGCCATAGGGCACGCGAGTGCCTTCAGGGAATATCAGTACCCAGACATTGTCCTTGAGCAGCTCGTCGCCCTTGCTCGCCACTTGCTTGAGGGCCGCCTTGGGGTTGTCGCGATCAATGGCAATGGGGCGCAGCATGGCCATGGCCCAGCCGAAGAACGGTACATACAGCAGTTCACGCTTGAGCACCTGGCTCAAGGGTTGGAAATAGGCCGAGAGGAAAAACGTTTCCCAGGTGCTCTGGTGGTTAGAAACGATCACGCAAGGGCGCTCGGGGACATTTTCCGCGCCCTTCACTTCCACTCGGATGTTGAGGAATACCTTGGTTAGCCACAGCGCGCAGCGACACCAGTAGACATTGATAAAGCGATAGCGCGCCTTGAATGGCAGGAACGGCGCGATAAAAAAGCTCAGGGAGCACCACAGCAAGGAACTGGTGCCCAACAGCAGGTAAAAGAAAAAGGTTCTGATGGCCTGCAGGATCGACATAGCGGCATTTACCATTGCGGGCATGGCCCGTTTTAAAAAGCGCTCTCCCGAACGGTCCTTGGTCAGGATGCCAGAAGGGGCCTAGTTGTGGATAAGTTCAGCGGCAACGGCCGCCAGGTCGTCAAAAATCAGGGTGCCTACCGGTAGGGTTTTCCCCAGGGTCTTTTCGCCTTTTCCGGTCTTTACCAATATGGGCTGACAATCGACGGCCTTGGCTGCTTCCAGGTCACTGAGACTGTCACCGACAAACCATAAACCTGTCAGTTCTGCCTGGTAATGCTCGGCAATGTTCAGCAGCATGCCCGGTTTCGGTTTGCGACAGGCGCACCCTTCGTCGGGCCCATGGGGGCAATAGACGACCAGCCCGACCTCGCCACCCTGCTCTGCCACCAGCTCGCGCAGGCGCGCATGCATGGCATCGAGGGTGGCCAGGTCGTAGTAGCCGCGGGCAATGCCGGACTGGTTGGTGGCGACCGCCACCGTCCAGCCGGCTTTGCTCAACTGCGCAATGGCTTCGATCGATCCGGGTATCGGCATCCACTCCTCTACCGATTTGATATAGGCATCGGAGTCGTAATTGATCACGCCGTCGCGATCGAGTATCAGCAGTTTCACCGCAGTTCCCTACCTGTCAGCCCAGTACCGAAATGTCAGCCACGCCCAGGAACAGGCCACGCAAGCGCGCCAGCAGCGCGTAGCGGTTGGCCCGAACATTGGCGTCTTCGGCATTGACCATCACCGCCTCGAAGAAGGCGTCCACGGGCTCGCGCAGGGCGGCCAGGCGGGCCAGCGTCTCGCTGTACTGACGCGCCACGGCCATGGGCTGGACAGCCTGGTCCGCCTGCTGGATCGCCGAGTACAGGGAGAACTCGTTGGCGTTGTCGAAGTACTTGGCTTCGATGGTGGTCGGCACGTTGCCTTCGATCTTGCTCAGCAGGTTCGAAACGCGCTTGTTCACCGCGGCCAGGGCAGCGGCTTCCGGCAGCTTGCGGAACGCCTGCACGGCCTGGACGCGCTGGTCGAAGTCCAGGGCTGAACCCGGCTTCAGGGCTCGCACCGACAGGTAGGTGGCCACGTCGACGCCTTCGTCTTCGTAACGGGCCCGCAGGCGGTCGAAGATGAATTCCAGCACTTGGTCGGCCAGGCCGGCAGCCTTGACCTTGGTGCCGAAGGCGCTGACGGCGAAGGCTACGGCTTCGTTCAGGTCGAGGTCGAATTTCTTCTCGATCAGGATGCGCAGTACACCCAGGGCCGCGCGGCGCAGGGCGTAGGGGTCCTTGCTACCGGTTGGCAGCATGCCGATGCCGAAGATCCCCACCAGGGTATCGAGCTTGTCGGCAATGGCCACGGCGGCACCGGTCACGGTGCTGGGCAGCTCGGCGCCGGCGCCACGGGGCATGTACTGCTCGTTCAGGGCCAGGGCCACATCTTCCGGCTCGCCGTCATTGAGGGCGTAGTAGTAGCCGGCGATGCCTTGCATTTCCGGGAACTCGCCGACCATCTCGGTGGCCAGGTCGCACTTGGACAGCAGGCCGGCACGGGCCGCGCGCTGGGCGTCGCCACCGATGCGCGGGGCAATGAAGGCCGCCAGCCTGGAGATCCGCTCGGCCTTGTCGTAGACGCTGCCCAGCTTCTCCTGGAAGACCACGTTCTGCAGGCGCAGGTTGAAGTCCTCGAGTTTCTGCTTCTTGTCCTGCTTGAAGAAGAACTCGGCGTCGGTCAGGCGTGGACGAACGACTTTCTCGTTGCCCTCGACGATCTGGCGCGGGTCCTTGCTCTCGATGTTGGCCACGGTGATGAAGCGCGGCAGCAGCTTGCCATCCACGTCCAGCAGGCAGAAGTACTTCTGGTTGTCCTGCATGGTGGTGATCAGGGCTTCCTGGGGCACTTCCAGGAACCGCTCCTCGAACGAGCACACCAGCGGCACTGGCCATTCCACCAGGGCGGTGACTTCGTCCAGCAGGTCCGCCGGGACGATGGCGGTGCCTTCCTGCATGCGCGCCAGTTCCTCGGTGCGCTTGCTGATCAGCTCGCGGCGCTCGTTGGCGTCGGCCAGCACGTAGGCGGCGCGCAGGTCGGCCAGGTAGTTGGCCGGCGCGGTGATGCGCACGTTTTCCGGGTGATGGAAGCGGTGGCCGCGGGAGTCGCGGCCGGCCTTCTGGGCCAGGATGGTGCAGTCGATGACCTCATCGCCCAGGAGCATGACCAGCCACTGGGTCGGACGCACGAACTCTTCCTTGCGTGCGGCCCAGCGCATGCGCTTGGGAATCGGCAGGTCGTTGAGCGAATCCTCGACGATGGTCGGCAGCAGGCTGGCGGTCGGCTTGCCCTGGATGCTCTGGCTGTAGCGCAGTTTCGGACCGCTCTGGTCGATCTCGCTGAGGTCCACGCCGCACTTCTTGGCAAAGCCCAGGGCGGCCTGGGTCGGGTTGCCCTCGGCGTCGAAGGCGGCCTGGCGTGGCGGCCCGTCGAGGTTGACGCTGCGGTCCGGCTGCTGGGTCGCCAGCTGGGTGATCAGTACCGCCAGGCGCCGTGGCGCGGCGTAGACGTGCTTGGCTTCAAAGCTCAGGCCAGCGCTCTGCAGGCCTTTTTCGATGCCGGCCAGAAAGGCCTCGGCCAGGGTGCCCAGGGCCTTGGGTGGCAGTTCTTCAGTGCCCAGTTCAACCAGGAAATCTTGCGCACTCATTGTGCCGCCTCCAGCTTAGCCAACACTTCATCACGCAGGTCCGGGGTCGCCATCGGGAAGCCCAGCTTGGCACGGGCCAGCAGGTAGGCTTGCGCAACGGAACGCGCCAGGGTGCGGACACGCAGAATATATTGCTGGCGCGCGGTCACCGAGATGGCCCGGCGTGCATCCAGCAGGTTGAAGGTATGGGAGGCCTTCAACACCATTTCATAGCTCGGCAACGGCAGCGGCTGGTCCAGCTCGATCAGGCGCTTGGCTTCGCTTTCATAGAAATCGAACAGTTCGAACAGCTTTTCGACGTTGGCGTGTTCGAAGTTGTAGGTCGACTGCTCCACTTCGTTCTGGTGGAACACGTCGCCGTAGGTGACCTTGCCGAACGGGCCGTCGGCCCAGACCAGGTCATACACCGAGTCGACGCCCTGCAGGTACATGGCCAGGCGTTCCAGGCCGTAGGTGATCTCGCCGGTCACCGGGTAGCACTCGATGCCGCCGGCCTGCTGGAAGTAGGTGAACTGGGTCACTTCCATGCCGTTGAGCCAGACTTCCCAACCCAGGCCCCAGGCGCCCAGGGTCGGCGATTCCCAGTTGTCCTCGACGAAACGAATGTCGTGCACCAGCGGGTCCAGGCCCACGTGCTTGAGCGAGCCCAGGTAGAGTTCCTGGAAGTTCTCGGGGTTGGGCTTGAGGACCACCTGGAACTGGTAATAGTGCTGCAGGCGGTTGGGGTTTTCGCCGTAGCGGCCGTCAGTCGGGCGACGACTGGGCTGCACATAAGCGGCGTTCCAGGTTTCCGGGCCGATGGCCCGCAGGAAGGTGGCGGTGTGGAAAGTGCCGGCGCCTACTTCCATATCGTAGGGCTGAAGTACCACACAACCTTGCTCGGCCCAGTACTGCTGGAGGGCGAGGATCAAGTCTTGGAAGGTACGCACGGCTGGCGTAGGCTGGCTCACGAAATTCACCTGTTACTTGGGCTGCGATTTAAGGAGCGGGAGTATACCCGATTCAATCCTGCACACGCCCCCTGGAGCCTTATGCCACGCTGCTTTTGGTGTACCGAAGATCCGCTGTACATGGCTTATCACGATCAGGAGTGGGGCGTGCCGCTGCGGGATGGGCAGCGCTTGTTCGAGTTGTTATTGCTCGAAGGGTTCCAGGCCGGGTTGTCATGGATCACCGTGCTCAAGAAGCGCGAGCGCTATCGCCAGGTGCTGTTCGACTTCGACGTGCAGCGAGTGGCACAGATGAGCGATGCCGAGATCGACGAGCTGATGCTCGACCCGGGCATCATCCGCAACCGCCTCAAGCTCGAGGCCGCACGGCGCAATGCCCAGGCCTGGCTGGAGCTGGACGATCCGGTGGCCTTCCTCTGGTCGTTCGTTGGCGGTGTACCGAAGATCAACCATTTCGCCGACCGCAGCGAAGTCCCGGCGGTGACGCCCGAGGCCGAGGCCATGAGCCGTGGCCTGCGCAAGGCCGGTTTCACCTTTGTCGGGCCGACCATCTGCTACGCCCTGATGCAGGCCTCGGGGATGGTCATGGACCACACCCGCGACTGCGATCGCTACCCAAGCATGAGCTCCCCGGCGCCATGAGCGCCACGCCAGGCGTTTTCGCACAGGCGCCGATGGCCGGTTAGAATAGCCGGCTGCGACTAGGCCATGACCAAGAGATCAGGAGTCATCTGTGGATAAGTTCAAAGGCGCCCTGCTGGTGGGAGCCCTGCGATTGTTTGCCTTGCTGCCCTGGCGCGCAGTGCAGGCCGTCGGCGCGGCCATTGGCTGGATCATGTGGAAGACGCCCAACCGCTCCCGCGACGTGGTGCGGATCAACCTGGCCAAGTGTTTTCCACAGATGGACCCCGTCGAACGCGAGCGTTTGGTGGGACAGAGCCTGAAAGACATCGGCAAGTCCCTGACCGAAAGCGCCTGTGCCTGGATCTGGCCGGCGGAGCGCTCCATCGCCCTGGTACGGGAAGTCGAGGGCCTTGAGGTGCTCAAGGAGGCGCTGGCTTCAGGCAAGGGCGTGGTGGGCATCACCAGCCACCTGGGCAACTGGGAAGTGCTCAACCACTTCTACTGCAGCCAGTGCAAACCGATCATTTTCTACCGTCCACCCAAGCTCAAGGCCGTGGACGAACTGCTGCGCAAGCAGCGGGTACAGCTGGGCAACCGCGTGGCCGCCTCCACCAAGGAAGGCATCCTCAGCGTCATCAAGGAAGTGCGCAAAGGTGGCTCGGTGGGCATTCCCGCGGACCCTGAACCGGCCGAATCCGCCGGGATCTTCGTGCCCTTCTTCGCCACCCAGGCCCTGACCAGCAAGTTCGTGCCCAACATGCTGGCCGGCGGCAAGGCGGTCGGGGTATTCCTCCACGCCCTGCGCCTGCCCGACGGCTCGGGCTACAAGGTGATCCTCGAGGCGGCTCCAGAGGACATGTACAGCACCGACACCGAAGTCTCCTGCGCGGCCATGAGCAAGGTGGTCGAGCGTTATGTGGCTGCGTATCCAAGCCAGTACATGTGGAGCATGAAACGCTTCAAGAAACGTCCGCCGGGCGAGGCGCGCTGGTACTGACAGAGCCGACACGATCTGTGGATAACATCGTTCAGGGATTATCCACAGGACACTGGACAAGGGCGCAGAAGATGTCCGATCACCGCAAGTCGTTCCGTATCAAGATTTCCCACGAAAGCCTCGGTGAATGCCTGGGGCAGACCCGCAACCTCTCGGCCAGCGGGGTTTATGTGCAAAGCCCGCAGCTGGCGCGGTTGCCCAAGGGCGCGGTGGTCTACGGCCAGGTGCAGGGGCTGCCGGTGGCCGCGCCCCGGGTGCGCATGGAAGTGGTGCAGGTGGACGCCGAAGGCATCGCCTTGCGCTACCTCTGAGCCCGGCCCTGTCGCCGCTGCCGAGCCCTAGAGGCTGCGAAAATGACCGAGGGGTGGCGGTGTCGAGCGCCTTCACCGACGTTCCGCTCGCTCGCAGCCAGCACCAGGGATTACAGGCTGTTGTTCAGCCCTTGGCCAGGCGCTCGAGCTTCTTGAGGAACACGGTCATTTCCTTCTCCGCCTGCTTGTCGCCCTGGGCCCGGGCCGCTTCCAGGCCCTGCTCCCAGGCCTGGCGTGCCGCCTGCACATCGCCCTGCCCCTGCAAGGCCTTGCCCAGCAGTTTCCAGGCTGCGGAATACTTGGGGTCCAGCGCCACGCACTGTTGCAGGTGTTCGGCCGCCCTGGCGCACTCTCCCTGGTCCAGGTAACCCTTGCCGAGGCCGAAGCGCAGCAGGGGGTTATCCACACCCTTGGCGAGCATTTTTTCCAGCGATTCCAGCATTGTCGTCACTCCTGTGGACAAGACCGCATTCGGTCAGAAGAAACTCAGGCCCACGTGGAACAGCTTCTCCACGTCGCGGATATGCTTTTTATCCACAAGGAACAGGATCACGTGGTCCCCGGCTTCGATCACCGTGTCATCGTGGGCGATCAGTACTTCTTCGTCACGGATCACCGCGCCGATGGTGGTTCCCGGTGGCAGGCCGATGTTCTCGATGGCGCGCCCGATCACCTTGCTCGACTTGGCGTCGCCGTGGGCGACCGCCTCGATGGCTTCTGCGGCGCCCCGGCGCAGGGAGTGCACGCTGACGATATCGCCGCGGCGCACGTGGGCCAGGAGGGTGCCGATGGTGGCCAGCTGCGGGCTGATGGCGATATCGATGTCGCCGCCCTGGATCAGGTCGACATAGGCCGGGTTGTTGATGATGGTCATGACCTTCTTCGCGCCCAGGCGCTTGGCCAGCAGCGAGGACATGATATTGGCCTCGTCGTCGTTGGTCAGGGCCAGGAAGATGTCGGCGTCGGCAATGTTCTCTTCCAGCAGCAGGTCGCGGTTCGAGGCGCTGCCCTGCAGCACCACGGTGCTGTCCAGGGTATCGGAGAGGTACCGGCAGCGGGCCGGGTTCATTTCGATGATCTTGACCTGGTAGCGGCTCTCGATGGCCTCGGCCAGGCGCTCGCCGATCTGCCCGCCACCGGCGATGACGATGCGCTTGTAGGATTCCTCCAGTCGGCGCATCTCGCTCATCACCGCGCGGATGTGGGCCTTGGCGGCGATGAAGAACACCTCGTCGTCGGCCTCGATCACCGTGTCGCCGGTGGGCATGATCGGCCGGTCGCGCCGGAAGATCGCCGCCACTCGCGTGTCGACGTTAGGCATGTGTTCGCGCAACTGGCGCAGTTGCTGGCCGACCAGCGGGCCACCGTAGTAGGCCTTGACCGCCACCAGCTGGGCCTTGCCCTCGTAGAAGTCGATCACCTGCAGGGACCCGGGGTGCTCGATCAGGCGCTTGATGTAGTTGGTCACCACCTGTTCCGGGCTGATCAGCACATCCACCGGGATCGCATCGTTGTCGAACAGGCCTGCACGGGTCAGGTAGGCGGCCTCGCGCACCCGGGCGATCTTGGTCGGGGTGTGGAACAGGGTGTGGGCGACCTGGCAGGCCACCATGTTGGTTTCATCGCTGTTGGTCACCGCCACCAGCATGTCGGCGTCATCGGCGCCGGCCTGGCGCAGCACCGTGGGGAACGAGCCGCGACCTTGCACCGTGCGGATGTCCAGGCGATCGCCGAGATCGCGCAGGCGTTCGCCGTCGGTATCCACCACGGTAATGTCATTGGCTTCGCTGGCCAGGTGTTCCGCCAGCGTGCCGCCTACTTGTCCGGCGCCGAGGATGATGATCTTCATCCACTACTCCCTAGGTTCTTGTGCTTACCCGCGTGAAGCGGCGATCTTGATCAGCTTGGCATAGTAGAAGCCGTCGTGGCCGCCTTCCCGGGCCAGCAGCTGGCGGCCGTGGGGTTGGCGCAGGCCGGCTTCGGTGGCCAGGTCCAGCTCCCGGGCACCCGGAGTGCGGGCGAGAAAGGCCGCCATCACCTCGGTATTCTCGGTGGGCAGGGTCGAGCAGGTGGCGTAGACCAGGATGCCGCCCACCTCGAGGGTTTGCCACAGGGTATCCAGCAGCTCGCCTTGCAGTTGCGCCAGGGCCGCGATGTCGTCGGGCTGACGGGTCAGCTTGATGTCCGGGTGCCGGCGGATCACCCCGGTGGCCGAGCACGGCGCGTCCAGCAGAATGCGCTGGAACAGCTTGCCGTCCCACCAGGCCTGGGTGTCGCGGCCGTCGGCGGCGATCAGTTGAGCGTCGAGCCCCAGGCGGTCGAGGTTTTCCCGCACCCGTACCAGGCGCTTGGCTTCCAGGTCCACGGCCACCACGCCGGCCAGGGCCGGCTCGGCTTCGAGGATGTGGCAGGTCTTGCCGCCAGGAGCACAGCAGGCATCCAGCACCCGTTGTCCAGGGGCCAGGTCCAGCAGGTCGGCGGCCAGTTGCGCGGCTTCGTCCTGCACGCTGACCCAGCCCTGGGCGAAGCCCGGCAGGCCGCGCACGTCGCAGGCTTCGGCCAGCACGATGCCGTCTCGGCTGTACTGGCAGGCGCTGGCGCCAACGCCCGCCTCGGCCAGCAGCGCCAGGTAGGCATCACGGCTGTGGTGGCGACGGTTGACCCGCAGGATCATCGGCGGATGGGCATTGTTGGCAGCGCAGATGGCTTCCCACTGCTCGGGCCAGAACGCCTTGAGCGACTTCTGCAACCAGCGTGGATGGGCGGTGCGCACTACCGGGTCGCGCTCCATGCCGGCAAGCAGCTCCTGGCCTTCACGTTGGGCGCGGCGCAGCACGGCATTGAGCAGGCCCTTGGCCCAGGGCTTCTTGAGCTTGTCGGCACAACCGACGGTCTCGCCGATGGCGGCATGGGCCGGGATACGGGTGTAGAACAGCTGGTACAGGCCCACCAGCAGCAGCGCCTGGACATCGGCGTCAGCGGCCTTGAACGGCTTCTGCAGCAATTGCGCGGCCAGCAGGTCCAGGCGCGGTTGCCAGCGGGCGGTGCCGAAAGCGAGGTCCTGGGTCAGGCCACGGTCACGCTCGTCGACCTTGTCCAACTGTCCCGGCAGTGAGCTGTTCAGTGAGGCCTTGCCGCTGAGGACGGCGGCCAGGGCGCGGGCGGCGGCCAGGCGTGGGTTCATTGGCCGAGCACCTTGCCACTGGCGAACTTCTCGCGGCGGCTGTTGAACAGGTCGCTGAAGGCCAGGGCCTTGCCGCCGGGCAATTGCAGGCGGGTCAGGCTCAGGGCGCCATCACCACAGGCGACGACCAGGCCGTCCTTGCTGGCGCAGAGGACTTCGCCAGGGGCGCCCTTGCCTGTGGACAGATTGGCGGCCAATACCTTCACGCTTTCACCGTCGAGGGTGCTGTGGCACACCGGCCACGGGTTGAAGGCGCGGACCAGGCGCTCCAGCTCCACGGCGGGGCGGCTCCAGTCGATGCGCGCTTCGTCCTTGTTCAGCTTGTGGGCGTAGGTGGCCAGGCTGTCGTCCTGCACTTCACCTTGCAGGCTGCCATCGGCCAGGCCGGCGATGGCTTGCACCACTGCGCCCGGGCCCATTTGCGCGAGGCGGTCGTGCAGGGTGCCGCCGGTGTCTTCGGCGTTGATCGGGGTGACCACCTTGAGCAGCATCGGTCCGGTATCCAGGCCCGCTTCCATGCGCATCACGGTGACGCCGCTCTCGGCGTCGCCGGCTTGCACGGCACGCTGGATCGGCGCTGCGCCACGCCAGCGTGGCAGCAGCGAGGCATGGCTGTTGATGCAGCCCAGGCGTGGGATATCCAGCACCGCCTGGGGCAGGATCAGACCGTAGGCCACCACCACCATCAGGTCCGGCTCGAGTGCCGCCAGTTCGGCCTGGGCCTCGGCATTGCGCAGGGTCTGCGGCTGATAGACCGGAATTGCATGGTTCACGGCCAGCGCCTTGACCGCGCTCGGCATCAGCTTCTGCCCGCGGCCGGCTGGGCGATCCGGCTGGGTGTAGACGGCCACGATCTCGTACGGGCTGTCGAGCAGGGCCTTGAGGTGTTCGGCGGCGAATTCTGGGGTGCCGGCAAAGACGATGCGCAGTGGCTCAGTCATGGGAGTTCTCGGTTGCGAAGGTGCGGAAAAGAAAAAGGCTTGCCATGGCAAGCCTTTGCAAGACGGCCATCAAGCCTGCTGGCGATGCTGCTTTTCCAGCTTCTTCTTGATCCGGTCACGCTTGAGCGTGGACAGGTAGTCGACGAACAGCTTGCCGTTCAGGTGGTCGCATTCATGCTGGATGCACACAGCCAGCAAGCCTTCGGCGATCAGTTCGTAGGGCTGGCCATCGCGGTCCAGGGCCTTGACCTTGACCCGCTGCGGACGGTCGACGTTTTCATAGAAACCCGGTACCGACAGGCAGCCTTCCTGGTACTGGTCCATTTCGTCGGTCAGGGATTCGAACTCGGGGTTGATGAAGACCCGGGGCTCGCTGCGATCTTCGGACAGGTCCATGACTACCACGCGCAGGTGCACGTTGACCTGGGTCGCCGCCAGGCCGATGCCGGGGGCCTCATACATTGTTTCAAACATGTCGTCGACCAACCGGCGCACTTCGTCGTCCACTACGGCCACGGGTTTGGCGATAGTGCGCAGGCGCGAGTCGGGGAATTCGAGGATGTTTAAAATGGCCATAGACGTAATTGCTACACGTGTGAAATGAAGGCGGATTCGACGTCCTGGCAGGTCCTGGACCTGGGGCGCCGATGCAAAACGTGCTCTGGGAAGGAGCGAGCCGCGCAGGCTCTGGCGTTTCACGCGAATGCACATGATAAAGGGATTCAGCCCCCGAGGAAATCACTGTTCGCCTTGCCGTCCCTGGGCTGCAGCCTTGTCCCCCGGCTCCTGCAGTGGTGTGCCGATGGCTCGCCCGCTCCCCGTTGGCCGGGGCAGGCCCACAGTGCCCGGGCAAGCGGCAGCCGCTTCGCAAGAAGGTATTCCTCAACAAGTTACCAACAGACTTATCCACAGCTTGTTCCGGCGCAGGCCGGAGCCATGACGATCAAGGATGATCCATGTCACAGTCGACCGCCGCCGCCATTTCCCCTGCGGAACTGGAAGCCCGCCTACGTTTGCATGGCTTGCCCGGCTTGGGCCCCATGCGTTTTCAACGCCTGCTCCAGGCCTTCGGTGGCGCGGCCAGGGCCCTGAGCGCCCCGGCGGCGGCCTGGCAGTCCCTGGGGATGCCGGCGGTCTGTGCCGACGCCCGGCGCAGCGCCGAAGTGCGTGAGGGGGCCGGGCGCGCATTGGCCTGGATAGACGGCCCGGGCCGGCATTTGCTGATGTGGGACCAGCCCGGCTACCCGGCGTTGCTGGCCCAGTTGCAGGATGCCCCGCCCCTGCTGTTCGTCGCCGGTGACCCGGCGATCCTCGAGTGGCCGCAGCTGGCGCTGGTGGGCAGTCGACGCGCCTCGAAGCCGGGGCTGGATACCGCCACGGCGTTTTCCCGCAGCCTGGCCGAGGCGGGTTTTGTCATTACCAGTGGCCTGGCCCTGGGCATCGACGGGGCTGCCCACAGGGCGGCGCTGGACGTCGGCGGGCGCACGGTGGGGGTGCTCGGCACCGGCCTGGAAAATTGTTATCCACAGCGGCACCGGGACCTGGCCCGGGCCATGATCGATCAGGGCAGCGCGCTGGTTTCCGAATTTTCCCTGGACACTGGTCCACGCCCGGAGCACTTCCCCAGGCGTAACCGGATTATCAGCGGCCTGTCCCTGGGCGTACTGGTGGTAGAAGCCAGCGTGGCCAGTGGTTCGCTGATCACTGCCCGGCTGGCCGCGGAGCAGGGCCGCGAGGTTTATGCCATTCCCGGTTCGATCCATCACCCCGGCGCCCGGGGCTGCCATCAACTGATTCGAGATGGCGCGGTGCTGGTCGAAAGCGTCCACCACATCCTCGAGACTCTCCAGGGTTGGCAGCGCCTGCCGCCCGCCGTCGAACCGATGGCCAGCAGCGCGCATCCGCTGCTGGCCCTGCTGCAGGCCGCACCCCACAGCAGCGAAGCCCTGGCGCTCGCCAGTGGATGGCCGCTGCCACGGGTGCTGTCGAGCCTGACCGAGCTGGAGATCGATGGCCGTGCGGCCAATGAAAACGGGCGCTGGTTTGCGCGCCTGAGCTAGGTTTTATAAGCAGGATCGGTAAACTGCGCACAGCTTTTATCTGGAGAGTCGGCAATGGTCAGCAGTTGGCGTGTGCAACAAGCCGCACGAGAGATTCGCGCAGGGGCGGTGATTGCCTATCCAACCGAAGCGGTCTGGGGCCTGGGGTGCGATCCGTGGAACGAAGAGGCGGTGGATCGCCTGTTGGCGATCAAGTCGCGGTCGGTGGACAAGGGCCTGATCCTGATCGCCGACAATATCCACCAGTTCGATTTCCTGTTCGAGGATTTCCCCGACACTTGGATCGAACGTATGTCCAGCACCTGGCCGGGGCCCAACACCTGGCTGGTGCCCCATCAGAACCTGTTGCCCGAATGGGTCACCGGGGTCCATGACACCGTGGCCCTGCGGGTCAGCGACCATCCGCTGGTGCGTGAGCTGTGTGCCCTGGTGGGGCCGCTGATCTCCACCTCGGCCAATCCCCAGGGGCGGCCCGCGGCGCGGACGCGGCTGCGGGTCGAGCAGTACTTCCGGGGTCAGCTGGACCTGGTTCTGAGCGGCAGCCTGGGAGGACGCAGGAACCCCAGCCTGATTCGCGACCTGGCCACCGGCAAGGTGATCCGGCCTTCCTGAAGGAGGGTGACGAGGGAGCGTGCTCGCGCCAGAGTGCGCAGCGCTCCCCCGGCAGCGAACGTCCTCGCCAGGTTATGGCAGCAGCAGGGTCGAGCCGGTGGTGCGCCGGGCCGACAGTTCGACATGGGCCTTGGCCGCATCTGCCAGGGCAAAGCGCTGGTTGATCTCGACCTTGATCTGGCCGCTGGTGATCATGCCGAACAGGTCGTCGGCCATATGCTGCAGGTTCTCGGCATTGTTGGCGTAGCTGCCCAGGGTTGGCCGGGTTACGTACAGCGAACCCTTGGCTGCGAGAATCCCCAGGTTCACCCCATCCACCGCCCCCGAGGCGTTGCCAAAGCTGACCATCAGGCCCCGTGGCGCCAGGCAGTCCAGGGAGGTCAGCCAGGTATCCTTGCCGACGCCGTCATAGACCACCGGGCACTTGCGCCCGCCGGTCAGTTCCAGCACCCGCTGGGCCACGTCTTCATGGCTGTAGTCGATGGTTTCCCAGGCGCCGAGGGCCTTGGCGATGGCGGCTTTTTCCGGCGAACTGACCGTACCGATCAGCTTGACCCCCAGGGCCTTGGCCCATTGGCAGGCCAGGGAACCGACACCACCTGCGGCAGCGTGGAACAGCACGGTTTCCCCGCCCTTGAGCTCATAGGTCTGGCGCAGCAGGTACTGCACGGTCAGTCCCTTGAGCATCACCGCAGCGGCCTGCTCGAAGCTGATGCCCTGCGGCAGCAGCACCAGGTGGTCTTCGGGCAGGACATGCACGTCGCTGTAGGCGCCCATCGGGCCGCTGCCGTAACCCACTCGGTCGCCAGCCTTGAAACGCGTCACCGCGCTGCCGACGGCCTCGACCACCCCGGCGCCCTCGAAACCCATGCCCGATGGCAGTGCCGGCGGTGCATACAAGCCGTTGCGGTAGTAGGTGTCGATGAAGTTCAGGCCGATGGCCCGGTTGCTCACACGCACTTCCTGCGGGCCCGGCTCGGCCGGCTGGTAATCCACATACTCAAGTACTTCGGGGCCGCCATGGGCGTGGAACTGGATACGTTTGGCCATCTGTCCTGTCTCCTTGGTCACATGCTGAAAAGTGCTCTATCGGACTCCTCTGCTTGACCTTCGTCAACTGCGGCAGGCCCCGACGCGGTGTTATGCTACGCGCCCATTTGCGCCGGCCTGCGCGTCATCCCCAGTGCCGCGTAGCTTTGCCCGACCCAAGGTGATGCCATGACTACCCGCACCGAGGCCGTTAAGGCCTATCTGCTCGACCTGCAAGACCGTATCTGCGCCGCACTGGAAACCGAGGACGGTAGCGCTCGTTTCATCGAGGACGCCTGGACTCGTCCCGCTGGCGGTGGTGGCCGGACCCGGGTGATCGGCAATGGTGCGGTGATCGAGAAAGGCGGGGTCAACTTTTCCCATGTGTTCGGCAGCGGCCTGCCGCCGTCCGCCAGCGCCCATCGACCAGAGCTGGCCGGCCGCGGGTTCGAGGCCCTGGGCGTGTCCCTGGTGATCCACCCGCACAATCCCCACGTACCGACTTCCCACGCCAACGTACGGTTCTTCATCGCCGAGAAGGAAGGCGAAGAGCCGGTCTGGTGGTTCGGTGGTGGCTTCGACCTGACGCCCTACTACGGCAACGAGGAAGATTGCGTGCACTGGCACCGGGTCGCCGAACGTGCCTGTGCACCCTTCGGTCCCGATGTCTATCCACGCTACAAGGCCTGGTGCGACAGCTATTTCCATATCAAGCACCGCAACGAACCGCGGGGTATCGGTGGCCTGTTCTTCGACGACCTGAACGAATGGGACTTCGACACCAGCTTCGCTTTCATGCGGGCCATCGGCGACGCCTACATCGAGGCCTACCTGCCCATCATCCAGCGCCGCAAGGCCGCGGCCTACACCGAGCAGCAGCGTGAATTCCAGGAGTTCCGCCGGGGCCGCTACGTGGAGTTCAACCTGGTCTACGACCGCGGCACCCTGTTCGGCCTGCAATCGGGTGGCCGCACCGAGTCGATCCTCATGTCGCTGCCGCCACAGGTCCGCTGGGGTTATGACTGGAAGGCCGAGCCGGGCAGCGAAGAAGCGCGCCTGACCGAATACTTCCTCAAGGATCGCGACTGGCTGGCCAGCGCCAACTGACCGGACCTGGCACCAGACTGCTCGCACACAAGGGGGAAGAGATGGACCAGTACGTTGTCTTTGGTAATCCGATTGGCCACAGCAAATCGCCGCTGATTCATCGGCTGTTCGCCGAGCAGACCGGCCAGCAGCTCGAGTACGCCACCCTGCTGGCGCCCCTGGACGATTTTGCCGGCGCCGCCCGCGACTTTTTTGCCCAGGGACGCGGGGCCAACGTCACCGTACCGTTCAAGGAAGAGGCCTACCGCCTGTGTGACAGCCTCACCAGGCGCGCACAACGGGCCGGGGCCGTGAATACCCTGTGCAAGCAGGCCGATGGCAGCCTGCTGGGGGACAATACCGACGGCGCCGGACTGGTACGCGACCTGATGGTCAATGCCGGGGTCAGTCTCAAGGGCAAGCGGATCCTGCTGCTGGGGGCCGGCGGCGCGGTGCGCGGAGCCCTGGAACCCTTGCTGGCCGAGCAGCCCGCCACGGTGGTGATCGCCAACCGCACCGTGGAGAAGGCCGAGCAACTGGCCGCCGCGTTCGCTGACCTGGGGCCGGTGTCGGCCAGCGGTTTCGACTGGCTGGAAGAATCGGTGGACCTGATCATCAACGCCACCTCCGCCAGCCTGTCGGGCGAGCTGCCGCCGATCTCCGCCAGCCTGGTCGAGCCAGGCAGGACGGTGTGCTACGACATGATGTATGGCAAGGAGCCGACCACGTTCTGCCGCTGGGCCAGCGAGCAGG
This sequence comes from Pseudomonas sp. L5B5, assembly GCF_020520285.1. Classification (NCBI taxonomy): domain Bacteria; kingdom Pseudomonadati; phylum Pseudomonadota; class Gammaproteobacteria; order Pseudomonadales; family Pseudomonadaceae; genus Pseudomonas; species Pseudomonas sp. L5B5. The sequence continues at coordinate 4,179,599 of NZ_CP084742.1, read as the reverse complement.
GAGCCGCGTTGGTGCTCGACGGCCTGGGCATGCTTGCCGAGCAGGCGGCGGAAGCCTTCTACCTGTGGCGCGGGGTGCGTCCGGACAGCGCCCCGGTGCTGGCCGAGCTGCGTCGCCAACTGGCGCTCTGACGGAGCGCCTCATCGTTCAGCGCGCGATTGCGCCCTCCCTGCAGGAGCGCCGCTTGCCCGCGATGGGGCTGCCGCGATAACCCTGCTGCAACCCGGGCTCAGTCCTCGAAGCGGATCGGGCAGTCCTCTGCCCCTTCCAGCTTGATCAACTCCTCCTTCACCGCCGGTCGCGCCCGGCGCAAGGTCAGGCTGCGGCCCTGGCGCCTGAGCCGGCGTGCTTCCTGGTGCAGCATCTCCACCCCCGAATAGTCGATGAAGTTGATCTGCCGTGCGTCGATCACCAGTTTCGCTCCGTGGCAGCCTTGCAGGCGAACCTGCAGGTAATGGCTGGCGCCGAAGAAGATCGAACCGCCGACCCGCAGGATGTCCTCGTCGCCTTCGCGACTGTGCTGCACCCGTGGTTGCGAGGTGCGCTTGAGGTAGAAGAACAGCGACGCCAGGACGCCGGCGTAGATCGCGGTCTGCAACTCCAGCAGCAAGGTGGCGATGCAGGTCAGGCTCATCACCACGAACTCGGCACGGCTGACCCGGAACAAGGCGCGGATGCCTCGGTGGTCCACCAGGCCCCAGCAGATCAGCAGGATGCTGCCGGCCATGGCCGGGATCGGGATATGGGCGATCAGCCCGGCACCGGCCACCGCGAACAGCGCCACCCACAGCGCCGAGAACACCCCAGCCAGGGGCGAGCGTGCGCCGGCCTCGTAGCTCAGGCCCGAGCGGGTGAAGGAACCGGAGGACAGGTAGCCGGAGAAGAAGGCCCCGACGATGTTCGACAGGCCCTGGGCGCGAACTTCCTGGTTGGCGTCGAGCAGTTGCTCCGAACGGGCCGACAGCGAGCGGGCGATCGACAGGCTGGTGACCAGCCCCAGCATGCCTACCGCCACGGCGCTGGGCAGCAGCCGCAGGATCAGCTCCAGGTCCAGCGGCAGAGGGCTCAGCGGCGGTAACCGGCCGACGAACGCGCTGACCAGCTGGACATGGCCGAACAGCCCTGGCAGCAGCCAGACCGCCAGGGCACTGAGCACCAGGCTCAGCAACAGCCCCGGCCAGCGTGGCGCCAGCAGCTTGAAGCCAACCCCCAGCGCCAGGCTGCCCACCCCCAGCAGCAGGGACGGCCGATCGATGTCGCCCAGGTGTTGCAACAGCAGGTTCAGGCTACCCAGGGCGGTGGCCTGGTTCGGCAGGTCCAGGCCCATCAGGTTGGGTAGCTGGCCCAGGGCGATCACCACCGCCGCGCCAAGGGTGAAGCCCAGCACCACCGAGTGCGAGACGAAATTCACCAGGGCGCCGAAACGCAGCATCCCCAATAACCACTGGAAGGCTCCGGCCAGCAGGGTCAGGAGCAGGATCAGCGTGATGTAGTCCTCGGAAGCCGGCACCGCCAGGGGGCTGACGCTGGCATAGAGGACGATGGAGATCGCCGCCGTGGGCCCGCAGATCAGGTGCCAGGAAGACCCCCACAGGCAGGCGACCAGGACCGGGACGATGGCGGCGTACAGGCCGTACTCCGGGGGCAGGCCGGCGATCAGTGCATAGGCGATCGACTGCGGCAGGGCGAGGACCGCACCGCTCAGGCCCACCAGCAGGTCGCGCCCGACACTGGCGCGGGTCTGGCGTGGCAGCCAGTCGAGAAAGGGCAGCAGTGAATGGCGATCAGGCCAGGCCATGGGTCCTCGCGGTCAGCTTGTTCAGAGGCGTCAGGGTAAAGCATTGCCGCAGGGCTTACCCCACTCCTGTAGGAGCAAGGGGGAAGCCCAGTCCTTGCGCGTGATGCAGGCGACGTGGTCCTTCAGAGGGAGCGCGTGCGCAGGTTTGCGGCTACTGCGTAGCCCATCGCGTGCAAGCCTCGCTCCTGCAGTGGGTGCTAGAGACGGGCTTGCACGGCTGGCAGGGCATCCTGGCCGTCGAGGGTCTTCACCCCTTCCAGCCATGGAGCCAGCACCGCCGGGTTGGCCTTGATCCAGGCCTTGGCGGCGTCGGCGTTGCTGACCTTCTTGTTCGTCACCTCGGCCATGATGCTGTTCTCCATGTCCTGGGTGAAGCTGAGGTTGCCCAGCAGCCTGGCGACGTTCGGACAGGCCTGTGCATAACCCTTGCGCGTCAGGGTGTAGACGCTGCCGCTGGTGCCGAAGTACTTCTCGCCGCCCTTGAGGTAGCGCATGTTCAGTTGCACGTTCATCGGATGCGGAGTCCAGCCGAGGAAGGTGACGAACTTGTGCTTTTTCACCGCCCGCGAGACCTCGGCCAGCATCGCCTGCTCGCTGGACTCCACCAGTTTCCACTGGCCGAGGCTGTAGTCGTTGCGCTTGATGATTTCCTGCAGCGACAGGTTGGCCGGGGCACCGGAGCCGATGCCGTAGAGCTTCTTGTCGACGTCCTGGGGGTGCTGTTCGGCATAGGTGTTCAGGTCGTTGAAGTCACGCACGCCGGCGTCCCACACATAGTCCGGCACGGCCAGGGTGAACTCGGTGCCCTCCAGGTTCTTCGCCAGCCGGGTAACGTCGCCGCTGGCCACGAACTTGTCGTGGAAGCCTTGTTGCGCCGGCATCCAGTTGCCCAGGAACACATCGACCCGGGCGTCCTTGAGCCCGCCAAAGATGATCGGCACGGCCAGGGTATCGACCTTGGGCTTGTAGCCCAGGCCTTCAAGCAGAAAACCGGCGATGGCGTTGGTGGCGGCGATGTCGCTCCAGCCCGGATCGGCCATCTTCACCGTCTCGCACCCCGGCTCGGCCCAGGCCGGCGTACTGGCCAGCAGCATCAGGGTGGCACTCACTACTGTGGATAACCTTTGCATGCGTTTCCCCTTGCGTTGTTCGTTATTGGTCTTGGCAGGGTTGTGGATAACGGGCCTTGCGTTCCAGGTCATCGAGGTCGATGTGGTTGCGCATGTACTGCGCGCTGGCATCGACCAGTGGCTGGTGATCCCAGCTCTTGAGCCTGCCGATGCTCAGCGCCTGGGCAACGAAGCGCCGGCGGCGCTGGCTGGCGAGCACCTGTTGGTGGATCTGCGGGATATCCCAGCGGCGGCGGGCTTCGTCGAGAAAGTCGGCGAACAACTGGCGATGCGCCGGTGACTGGCGCAGGTCCCGGCGTTCGTGAGGGTCGTTGGCCAGGTCGAACAGCAGGCATGGGTCATCCTCGCTGTAGATGAACTTGTAGGCACCACGACGAATCATCATCAGCGGGCCGATGGTGCCTTCGGCCATGTATTCGCCAAACACTTCGTCATGTCCGCCCTGCCCTTGCAGATGCGGCAGCAGCGAGCGGCCATCCAGCGGCAGGCCGGGCTCCAGGGTGCCACCAGCCAGTTCCACCAGGGTGGGCAGCAGGTCGGCGGTGGACACCGCGCGGGTGACCCGGCCGGCGGCGAACTGCCCCGGGGCATGGACCAGCAGCGGCACCCGGGCGGCCATGTCGAACCAGTGCATTTTGTACCAGAGGCCGCGCTCGCCCAGCATGTCGCCGTGGTCGCCGGAGAACACCACGATGGTGTCATCCGCCAGGCCGGTTTCCTCCAGGGTCTGCAACAGCTTGCCGACATTGTCGTCGATGTAGCTGCAAGCGCCGAAGTAGGCGCGTCGGGCAGCGCGGATCTTGTCCTCGGGCAGCGGCTTGTCCCACAGGTCGTAGACCTTGAGCAGGCGCTGGGCATGCGGGTCCTGCTCGTCCTGGGGCAGCGCCTGGGGCATGGGAATCTGCTCGTCGCGGTACAGGTCCCAGTAGGCCCTGGGAATCGTGTACGGATCGTGGGGGTGGGTCATCGACACGGTCAGGCAGAACGGTTGCTCACCCGCCTCGCGTACATGGTCGAACAGATATTGCCGGGCCTTGAACAACACCTCTTCATCGAAATCCAGCTGGTTGGTACGCACGCAGGGCCCGGCCTGCAGCACCGAGGACATGTTGTGGTACCAGCTGGGGCGCACGTCGGGCTCGTCCCAGTTCACCGCCCAGCCGTAGTCGGCGGGGTAGATGTCGCTGGTCAGGCGTTCTTCGTAGCCGTGCAACTGGTCCGGCCCGCAGAAGTGCATCTTGCCCGACAGCGCAGTGCGGTAGCCCAGGCGCCGCAGGTAGTGAGCGTAGGTGGGCACATCGGCGGGAAAGTCGGCGGCGTTGTCGTAGGCGCCGATCCTGCTCGGCAACTGGCCGCTGACCAGGGTGAAACGCGATGGCGCGCACAGCGGGCTGTTGCAGTAGGCCGCGTCGAACACCACGCCCTCGGCGGCCAGCCGGCTCAGGTTCGGCAGCTGGATCGGCGACGGGCCGTAGAACGGCAGCAAGGGGGCGGCCATCTGGTCGGCCATGATGAAGAGAATGTTCTTGCGCTTCATGGGATCGCGGCATTCCATAGTCGATGGTTATGCGAGATTGCTGCGATCGAGGATGAATTCCACGTCGATGGCGGTAAAGCCCATGCACGACAATGACTAGGATAAGCACAGCTTATGTATGAAGCCCTGGGTGACCTGTCCCTGGACCTGTTGCGGGTGTTCGAAGCAGCAGCACGCCAGCGCAGCTTTACCGCTGCTGCGGTGGAGCTGGGCACCACCCAGCCGGCCATCAGCCAGCAGATCAAGCGCCTGGAAGAACAGCTGGGGATACGGCTGTTCGACCGGATCTATCGCGGCATAGAACTGACCGACTCCGGCGCGCTGTTGCTGGAGCAGGTCCAGGCCGGCCTGCAGAACATCGATGCCGGCCTGAGCGCCATCCGCCAGCAACATCAGCACGAGGTGCTGCAAGTCGCCACCGACTTTGCCTTCGCCGCCTACTGGCTGATGCCGCGCCTGCATCGTTTCCATGAGGCCAATCCCCAGGTGGATGTCAGCCTGGTGACCAGCGAGCGCAGCCAGGGTGCCCTGCGCAGCGATGTCGACGTGGCGGTGCTGTTCGGCGATGGGCGTTTCAATCAGGGGCAAAGCCACTGGCTGTTCAGCGAGGAGGTGTTTGCGGTGTGCAGCCCGGCGCTGCTCAAGGATCGCGCCACGCCCCTGCCCGCTCACGGGCTGCTGGAGTTGCCGCTGCTGCACTTGCGGGGCGAGGGCAGCAGTCGCTGGTTCGACTGGAGCGGGGTGTTTCGCGAGCTGGGCATCGCCTCTGCACCCGCTCCGGGGCCGCTGCGCTTCGACAACTACACCCTGCTGATCCAGGCGGCCATCGCTGGCCAGGGCGTGGCCATCGGCTGGCGCCACCTGGTGGACAGCCTGCTGGCCCAGGGCCTGTTGTGTCGGCCCATCGCCGAGACAGTGATCTCCAGCTACGGCTATTACGTGGTCTTGCCCCAGCGCAAGCGCCGGGGGCCGCTGATCCAGCGCTTCGTCGATTGGCTGATGGTCGAGCAGGCCGCCAGCGCCCAGACCCTCACGGGGCTGGCGTTGCCCTCCATTGCCCGTTGACCGGAGCCGTGAACAGCCCGGCCAGGGGCATGCAACATCGCTTCGGCCTGAGCCTGCGGCCGCTACCCTGGCGCCCCAGTCTTGAGCGTCAACCGCTTTCGTGGATGCCGACGAACTCCACGTGTTCGCGCAGGTGCAGGTTCAGGTGCAGCTCGTCGTTGATACCCACGGCCACGCCATGGAGGCGCCGCAGGGATTCTGCAAGCCCGGGCTCGAGGCTGTCGCCCACCTGGTTGAAGTGTTCGATGCCCAGCCCGGCGGCGGCCCGTGGCGCATTGACCAGGGTCCAGTCCAGGGGACTGCTGCGCAGGGTGTCGAGGATTTCCTCGGCAGTGTGATGCGGCAGGCTGGTATGGGCGGGCGGGTTATCGAGGACGGCGAAGTTTCCCACCAGCACCAGGCGGCGGATACCGGCGGCCTGCAGGCCCTCTACCAGCGCGTCGGTGGCCTGCACCTGGGCCAGCGGATCGGCGACCCTGCCCGGGATCGGGCTGCCCGGCAGACCGGAAGCATCCAGCAGGCAGATCACCGCCGAGCAGCCGGCGACGCTTCGTTGTACCTCGTCGGCCTCGAACAGGCTGCCACCCTTGGTGCGCAGGCCGGGGCGCGGGGCCAGTGCGGTGAGATCGTCGAGAATGGCGATGACTTCATGCTGGCGCCGCAGGCTCTCGGCCATCAGCGCACTGCCCAGGCTGCTCATGGCACCATAGAGCACTAGCTTGATCACTGGGGTTTCGGCATTTTTCATGGCCAGGCCTCCTTGTTTACTACAGGTAGGGTTGTGACCTGTGGCGGGCCCAGAGGGTTCGTCTTATATCGCGAGGGTTTGCATGCAACGAATCAAGGGTTATCACGCCCATGTCTACTTTGACGCCAGCACCATCGACCAGGCCCGGGCATTGTGCGAGCAGGCGGCGCAACGGTTCGGCCTGCAGATGGGCCGGGTCCACGAGCGGCTGGTGGGGCCGCATCCAGACTGGAGCTGCCAACTGGCCTTCAAGCCGGGGCTGTTCGGCGAGGTGGTGCCCTGGCTGGCGCTCAATCGCCAGGGGCTGGTGGTGTTCCTGCACCCGGATACCGGTGATGACCTGCTGGATCACACTGACCATGCAATCTGGATGGGGGCGCTGCGGCCGTTGGACCTGACGGTGTTCTGAGCTGTCGGCGAACCATGAAAAAAGGGTTCCGGGACTGCTCCTGGAACCCTTTTTGGCTTCTGGCCGGGCCTTAGCCGAGGCGCGCCTTGCGCACGCCTTCGGACAGCGCCGAGCACAGGCTCAGCACACCGTCCACCGCCTGGGCCGGGGATTCGGCGTTGGCGATATGGTCGATCAGCGCCGAACCCACTACCACGCCGTCGGCCAGGCGGGCGATCGCCGCGGCCTGTTCCGGGGTGCGGATGCCGAAGCCGATGCTGATGGGCAGCTCGGTATGACGGCGCAGGCGTGCCACCGCTTGCTCCACATGTTCCAGGGTCGCGGCACCGGCACCGGTCACCCCGGCCACCGACACGTAGTAGACGAACCCGGAACTGCCATCGAGCACCTTCGGCAGGCGCTTGTCGTCCGTGGTGGGGGTGGTCAGGCGGATGAAGTCGATGCCCGCGGCCTGGGCCGGGTCGCACAGCTCGCTGTTATGTTCCGGTGGGATGTCCACCACGATCAGGCCATCGACCCCGGCGGCCTTGGCGTCGGCGATGAAGCGCGGCACGCCATAGTGATGGATGGGGTTGAAGTAGCCCATCAGCACCAGCGGTGTATCGCTGTTGTCCTGGCGGAATTCGCGGACCATCTGCAGGGTTTTCGCCAGGTTCTGCCTGGCCCCCAGGGCACGGATGTTGGCGAGCTGGATCGCCGGGCCGTCGGCCATGGGATCGGTGAAGGGCATGCCCAGCTCGATCACGTCGGCGCCGGCTGCAGGCAGGCCCTTGAGGATCGCCAGCGAGGTGTCGTAGCCCGGGTCGCCAGCGGTGATGAAGGTCACCAGGGCGGCGCGATTCTGCTGCTTGAGTTCGGCAAAGCGCGTTTGCAGGCGGCTCATCAATGTTTCTCCTGCTGGGACTGTTGCATGTGGTGCATCACGGTTTGCATGTCTTTGTCGCCACGCCCCGAGAGGTTGACCACCATCAGGTGATCCTTGGGCAGGGTCGGTGCGCGCTTGAACACCTCGGCCAGGGCATGGGCGCTTTCCAGCGCCGGGATGATGCCTTCCAGGCGGCAGCACTGGTGGAACGCGGCCAGGGCTTCGTCGTCGGTCACCGAGGTGTATTCGACGCGGCCGATGTCGTGCAACCAGGCGTGTTCCGGGCCGATGCCGGGGTAGTCCAGGCCGGCGGAAATCGAGTGGGCATCGATGATCTGGCCATCGTCGTCCTGCAGCAGGAAGGTGCGGTTGCCATGCAGTACACCCGGGACGCCACCGTTGAGGCTGGCGGCGTGCTTGCCGGTCTCGATGCCGTAGCCGGCCGCTTCGACGCCGATGATCTCGACGCTCTGGTCATCGAGGAACGGGTGGAACAGGCCCATGGCGTTGGAGCCGCCACCGATGCACGCCACCAGGCTGTCCGGCAGGCGGCCTTCCTGGGCCTGCATCTGCTCGCGGGTTTCCTTGCCGATCACCGCCTGGAAGTCGCGGACCATGGCCGGGTACGGGTGCGGGCCCGCCACGGTGCCGATCAGGTAGAAGGTGTTGTCGACATTGGTCACCCAGTCCCGCAGGGCTTCGTTCATCGCGTCCTTGAGGGTGCCGGTGCCGGCCACCACCGGGATCACCTCGGCGCCCAGCAGCTTCATGCGGAACACGTTGGCCTGCTGGCGCTCGATGTCGGTGGTGCCCATGTAGATCACGCACTGCAGGCCGAAACGCGCGGCCACGGTGGCGGTGGCCACGCCGTGCATGCCGGCGCCGGTCTCGGCGATGATGCGTTGCTTGCCCATGCGCCGGGCCAGGAGGATCTGGCCGATGCAGTTGTTGATCTTGTGCGCGCCGGTGTGGTTCAGCTCTTCGCGCTTGAGGTAGATCTTGGCGCCGCCGCAGTGTTCGGTCAGGCGTTCGGCGAAATACAGCGGGCTTGGACGGCCGACGTAGTCGCGCTGGAAGTAGGCCAGTTCCTCGAGGAACGCCGGATCGTCCTTGGCCGCTTCGTATTCGCGAGCCAGGTCGAGGATCAGCGGCATGAGGGTTTCTGCGACATAACGGCCGCCGAACGCACCGAACAGGCCGTTTTCGTCAGGACCATTACGCAATTGGGACTGGGTCATTGGAGCGCTCCCGAATGGATTCGTGGAAAAAGCGTGGAAACAATGGGGCTCACTCTACCGCTGCCATCGGGTACTGAAAACCGATAAGATCGCCACAACCTGTCAGGAAAACTCACCAATCAAATGAGCCGCGACCTGCCTCCCCTGAATGCCCTGCGGGCGTTCGAAGCCACTGCCCGGCTGAACAGTGTCAGCCAGGCGGCCGAGCAGCTGCATGTCACCCACGGTGCGGTCAGCCGGCAGCTGAAGGTGCTGGAAGAGCACCTGGGGCTGAGCCTGTTCGTCAAGGATGGGCGTGGCCTTAAACTCACAGATGCCGGGGTCCGCCTGCGGGACGCCAGCAGCGAGGCCTTCGAACGCTTGCGCGACGTCTGTGCCGAGCTGACCCAGGGCAACGCCAATGCACCTTTCGTCCTGGGTTGCTCCGGCAGCCTGCTGGCCCGCTGGTTGATTCCGCGCCTGGGGCGCCTGAATGCCGACCTGCCGGACCTGCGCCTGCACCTGTCCGCCGGTGAAGGCGACCTGGACCCACGCCGGCCGGGACTCGATGCCCTGCTGGTATTTGCCGAACCGCCCTGGCCGGCGGACATGCAGGTCCATGAGCTGGCTTGCGAGCGTATCGGCCCGGTGCTCAGCCCGCGCTACGCCGGGTATCCGCGGCTGCATCAGGCTCCGGCGGCGGCCCTGGCGAGCGAGCCGCTGTTGCATACCACGTCGCGACCCCAGGCCTGGCCCAGCTGGGCCAGGCACAACGGTATCGCCCCGCAGGGCCTGAAGTACGGACAGGGGTTCGAGCACTTGTATTACTTGCTAGAGGCGGCCGTGGCCGGGTTGGGGGTGGCGATCGCCCCGGAACCGCTGGTGGTCGAGGACCTGCAGGCCGGTCGGCTGGTGGCGCCCTGGGGGTTTTGCGATACCCCGGGGCAGCTGGCGCTGTGGTCCCCCAAGCGCGCCGCGGATGGGCGCGCCCGCCAGCTGGCGCAGTGGCTGAAAAGCGAACTGCGCCAGCCGGCTTGAGTTTCAGGAAGGGAAGCAGGGCTCAGTCGTTGCGCTTGCACAACAGATAGGCGGCCAGCAGGCCAATGGCCCCGACGGCCACGCCAGCGGTGGTCCAGGGGTGTTCCTGGGCGTAGTCGCGGGTGGCGATCCCGGTTTCGCGGGTTTTTACCTTGACCTCTTCATAGGCATCGCTGAGTAGGCTGCGTGAATGTTTCAGCGCGCTTTCGGCGTTGCTCTTGAGGGTCTTGAGGGTCTTGCGCGACTCCTCGGACGCGTCGTCCTTGAGGCTTTCCAGGGATTTGAGCAGGCTCTCGATCTCGGCTTCCATACTTTCCAGCGAGGCTTTGCGTAACGACGAATTGGCCATGTGTTGCTCTCCTGCTAGGTAATGATGAGGTGTGTAGGTTCCGACTGCGGCGCATTGGGAAAGTGCAGAAAATCTGAACTTCACCCTGGGACAACGCGCCACAAGTACGTGAAGCAATCACTGCTAGGCTTTAGTGCATCACTGAAAAGGAGAGTGCCATGACTGATCATCACACCTACAAGAAGGTCGAACTGGTGGGTTCGTCGCCCAACAGCATCGAAGATGCGATCAACAACGCGCTGGCCGAGGCGCACAAGAGCATCAAGCATCTGGAATGGTTCGAAGTGACTGAAACCCGTGGCCATATCAAGGACGGCAAGGCGGCCCATTTCCAGGTCACCCTCAAGGTCGGCTTCCGCATTGCCAATAGTTGAGGGCTTGAGCTAGGCTCTGGAACTTGTGCGCTGGCCGAGTGCCATAGGAAATGGCAAAGCGCTACAACTGTCTTCAGCGTCTGCCAGGCTGGTGTTCACGCCGCCCCTTTTGATCCGACCAGGGAATGTGACCGATGAAAAAACTAGTTTTAGCTGCTGCTTTGTTCAGTCTTGCGGGAACTGCCCTTGCCGCCGGCAAGCCATGCGAAGAGCTCAAGAGCGAGATCGCCGCGAAGATCGATGCCAATGGCGTCCCTCACTACTCGCTGGAAGTGGTCGACAAGGGCGCTGCGGCTGATGGCAAAGTGGTCGGCTCCTGCGAAGCCGGCAGCAAGGAAATTGTCTACAAGCGCGGTTGAGCCCTTGTAGCGTGCAATGAACAAGCCGACGCAAGGCGTCGGCTTTTTTGTGCCCGGCGCTCGGCGCCGGATCAGCCCTTCATGATCTGCGACAGCAGTTCATAGGAGTGCAGGCGGTCGGCATGCTCGTAGAGGTCGCAGGTGAAGATCAGCTCATCGGCACCGGTCTGCTCGATCAGGACTTCCAGCTTGCCGCGAATCTTCGCCGGGCTGCCAACCATTGCCAGGCCCAGGAAACTGGCGACCGCTTCCTTCTCGTGGGGCAGCCACAGGCCGTCCATGCTCTGGACCGGTTTGCGCTGGACCAGGCTCTGGCCGCGCATCAGCGCGAGGATGCGCTGGTACACCGAAGTGGCCAGGTAGTCGGCCTGCTCGTCGGTATCGGCGGCCACCAGCGGCACGCCGAGCATCACGTAGGGTTTGTCGAGTACTGCCGAGGGCTTGAAGTGGTTGCGGTACACGCGGATCGCCTCATGCATGAAGCGCGGTGCGAAGTGCGAGGCGAAGGCGTAGGGCAGGCCGCGCTCCCCGGCCAGCTGGGCGCTGAACAGGCTGGAGCCCAGCAGCCATACCGGCACGTTGCTGCCGGTGCCGGGCATGGCGATCACCCGCTGCTCCGGCGAGCGCGGGCCGAGGTAGGCCATCAGCTCGGCCACATCCTCGGGGAAGTCGTCGGCGCTGCCGGAGCGTTCGCGGCGCAGGGCCCGGGCGGTCATCTGGTCCGAGCCCGGGGCACGCCCCAGGCCCAGGTCGATGCGCCCGGGGTAGAGGCTTTCCAGGGTGCCGAACTGTTCGGCGATCACCAGGGGGGCGTGATTGGGCAGCATGACCCCGCCGGAACCGATGCGGATGGACGAGGTGCCACCGGCCAGGTATCCGATCAGCACCGACGTGGCGGAGCTGGCGATGCCGTCCATGTTGTGGTGCTCGGCAACCCAGAATCGGGTGTAGCCGAACTTCTCCACATGCCGGGCCAGGTCCAGGGAGTTGTGCAGCGACTGGGCCGGGCTACCGTCTTCACGCACCGGTACCAGGTCGAGGGTCGAGAATTTCACAGCGGACAGCGGTTTCATAAGCCTGCTTCTCCTTGGGTGTGCAGGCTTTTGTCGGACGCAAAACCTGCCGCAATCTGTAAGTCAGACCTATGCAATGTGGGCATATACCCGAGTTTCAATAGCCTGAGTGAAATTGTCGGGTAAATGGCCGGCCAAACCGGCTGAACTTTGCCGTGGCCTCTGTCCTCAGAACCCTTGAGAGGCAGGAAATCATTGTGGTGCGCGTCCGCACCGTTTCTACGAGGAGAGACAGATGGCTATCAAGAAAAAGGCTTCAGCCCATTGGGAAGGCGACCTGAAAAGCGGAATCGGCTCGATTTCCACCGAAACCGGCGTCCTGCGTGATGCGCCCTACGGCTTCACCGCGCGCTTCGAAGGCGGCAAGGGCACCAATCCTGAAGAGCTGATCGGCGCGGCCCATGCCGGCTGCTTTTCCATGGCGTTCTCGATGATCCTCGGCGAGGCTGGGCTCAAGGCCCAGAGCATCGATACCCAGGCCGAAGTGACCCTGGACCAGGTCGATGGCGGCTTTGCCATCACGGCGGTGCACCTGGTGCTCAAGGCCAGGATCCCGGGGGCCAGCCAGCAGCAGTTCGATGAGCTGAGCCGCAAGGCCAAGGAAGGATGCCCGGTGTCCAAGGTGCTCAATGCCAGCATCACCCTGGATGCCACGCTGGTCGGTTGACCGCAGTCGCCGGCTCCTGCCCGGGGCCGGCACGGCCGATATCCGCGGCTGTGAGGCAGTTCAGAACGGGGTTGTGGAAAATGTGGTCGAATACCTGACTGCGGCTTGAGTGTGCGTTCGCACGCGCCGCAGCAAGGGAGTCTGAAATCATGAAACGTTTAGCCTTGGCGGTAGCAAGTTGTGCGCTGGCCACATCGGCACTGGCCGCGCCCAAGCCCTGCGAGGAACTCAAGGCCGAGATCGAAGCCAAGATCCAGGCCCAGGGCGTGCCCTCCTACACCCTGGAAATCGTCGCCAACGACGAGGTCCACGACAACAACATGGTGGTGGGCAGCTGCGAGAACGGCACCAAGAAGATCATCTACCAGAAGAACGATCGCTGAACCCGATCAGGGTACGCAGTTGACCATGCGTTCTTCGGCGACGATCTCGCGCTGGGCGTTGTACAGCCTGGCGCTGGGCGTGAACCCCAGGTTGCGGGCCTCCAGCCGGTAGCGCTGGCCGGCCTGGAAGTGGTCGTAGCGCAGGCTCAGGTAGCACAGACGCTCCTGCGGGTCAGTGGTCATGCCCATGCCACCGGCGAACACCTCGAAGTCAAAACGCACCATCAGCTCATGGCTGCCGGGGGTGACCTGGAAGAACCGGCCGTCGTTCAGGCGCTGGTTGTCCAGGCGCTCGGCCATCAGCAGCCGGCCTCCTGGCGCCGGGGTGGCCAGGTCGATCCAGGCCTGTTGCGGGTCGACGCCGGGCAGCGGCGTGCTGCAGGCGGTGAGGGTGGCAAGGGCGAGGAGCAGCAGTTGCAGGCGCATGAACAAGGGGCCAGGTCAGCGAAGGGGCTCCAGCATAGCGCCGATCAACTGCGCTGGCAGCCTGCCGGTTGTGCCTTGCCCAGCAGGGTGTGTTGTTCGTCGTAGAGCCTGGCCCAGGGATGGAAACCGATGTTGCCGGCCCGTACCTGGTAGCGCTGGCCGGCGCTGAAACCGGCGAATTTCACGTTCAACTGGCAGTCGCGCCACAGCGGCTCCTCGACGTCGGCGCCGATGTTGCCCGGGGCCACGGCGAACTGGTAACGCAGGGTCAGCTCGTGAGTGCCGGGCGGCACCTGGAAGTAGCGCGGGTCCGCGGCGCCCTTGGCGTCCACTTCCACGGCTTGCAGGGTGGTCTCCCCCGCAGGGGCGAGGTCGATCCAGGCTTGCGCCGGGTCGGGATCGGGCAGGCTGGCGCAGCCGTTGAGGGCCAGCAGTCCGGTGGTCAGCAGCAACACGCGCATGGCGAAACTCCAGGCAGGCGAGATAGTCTTGCGGGCAGACTCTCTCTGGATGATTCGATTTGAATAGGCCGTGTCCAAGCCATGGGGTACTTGATCGCGTTTTGCGCTTTTTGTTTCCGTCCCTGATGCTTTTGCTGCTCAACGGTTGCTCCAGCGCCGGCTATTACAGCCAGCTGGCCGGCGGCCAGTTGCAGCTGCTACGGGCCCGCACGCCCGTGGCCCAAGTGCTGGCCGACCCTTCCCGCGACCCCACCCTGCGGGCCCATCTCGCCCAGTCGCAGCAGGCGCGGACCTTCGCCAGCACGCACCTGCACCTGCCGGACAACCGCAGCTATCGGCTGTATGTCGATATCGGCAGGCCCTACGTGGTGTGGAATGTGTTCGCGACTCCGGAGTTTTCCCTGGCTGCGCAAACCCACTGTTTCCCCATCGCCGGATGCGTGGCCTACCGCGGCTACTACAGCCAGGGAGCGGCCCGGGGCGAGGCGGCGCTGTTGCAGCAAAAGGGCCTGGACGTGAGCATCGGCGGGGTGGAGGCCTACTCGACCCTGGGCTGGTTCGACGACCCGATCATCAGTTCGATGCTGCACTGGGGCGACGAACGCCTGGCCACCCTGATCTTCCATGAGCTGGCCCACCAGCGCTTCTATGTGAAGGACGACACCGAGTTCAACGAGTCCTTCGCCACCTTCGTCGAGCAGGAAGGCACCCGCCAGTGGCGCAGCTATCGCGGGTTGCCGCCGGCTACCGAGGGTGAACTGGGTCAGCGCGACCAGTTCACCCAGCTGGTGCTCGACACCCGCAAGCGCCTGGAGCAGCTCTATGCCCTGCCCTTGCCCGCCGAACAGATGCGCCAGCGCAAGGCCCTGGAGTTCGAGCGGATGCGCCAGGACTATCGTCAGCTGCGGGACAGCCAGTGGGCCGGCTCCAACCGCTACGACGCCTGGATCAACGCCCCGCTGAACAACGCCCGATTGTTGCCTTTCGGCCTGTATGACCAGTGGGTGCCGGCCTTCGCTGCGTTGTTCAAGGCGGTGCACGGCGACTGGCCGGCGTTCTACGCGGCGGTGGAGCAGCTCGGTGGCCAGCCTGCCGAACAGCGCAAGGCGGCGCTGAAAGCCTTGATGGCTGGCGCCTAGCAGAACCCCAAGGAATACATTTGCTTTCGTAGGAGCGAGGCTTGCCCGCGATGAGGCCGAATCGTCAAACCCAGATCGCATCCCAAAGCGCGTAGTCGCCAACCCGCTTTACCAGCCCCGCGCGTAAGGGATTGGCCACGATGTACCGTGCAATGGCCTGTACATCCTCTTCCCGACGAATGCCCCGATCATGGTAACCACGTTGCCACACTGCCCCTTTGCGCCGCCGCTGACGATTCAACGCTACGGAAATGCGCGAGCGAGTTCTGCCCATCAGCACGGGTAGCGTGGTGCGGTCCAGCTCGATCAACCAGTGAAAATGATCGGGCATGACGACAAAGGCCAATGAACTAACGAGTTGCTCCTGTTCGGCCTGCTTGAAAGCCGCTACTGCCAGGCGGCCCGCTTGAAAATTGTCGAATAGCGGTTCTCTGTTCCGGGTGACAGAGGTGAGGACATAGATGTGGCCGGATCGGGAATAGCGTCCGATGCGCAGGCGATGGGCGTGGGGTTTGTCAGGCATGGTCGATCCTCCTTGATCATGTTTCCAGGCTAGATCGAAGGAGGCAGAGACGGGGTGTATCTGTGCTGCGGGATGTGTCCGCAAAGGCACTATCGCGGGCAAGCCTCGCTCCTACGGGGTAGGCGTGCTGGCCCGCGATGCGCTCGGCTCAGCGCTGCAGGAACGCCTGGTGCAGTTGCTCCAGGGTCTGGAAGTGATAGGCCGGTGCCTCGGCGCTCAGTTCCTCATGGCTGCCAAAGCCGTAACCCACTGCTGCCGCGTCCAGGCCGTTGCGCCGGGCGCCGATCAGGTCGTGCTTGCGGTCGCCGATCATCAGGGTACTGGCCGGGTCGAGCTGTTCCTGTTCCAGCAGATGGGCGATCAGCTCGACCTTGTCGGTGCGGGTGCCGTCCAGCTCGCTGCCGTAGATCACCTTGAAGTGCTTGGCGAAATCGAAGTGGCGAGCGATTTCCCGGGCGAACACCCAGGGCTTGGAGGTGGCGATGTACAGCTGCCGGCCCTGGCCGCCAAGGGTCTCGAGCAGCGGGGTGACGCCATCGAAGACGCGGTTTTCATACAGGCCGGTGACCTTGAAGCGCTCGCGATAGAAATTCACCGCCTCCCAGGCCCGGGCCTCGTCGAAGCCATAGAACTGCATGAAGGCCTGCAGCAACGGCGGGCCGATGAAGGGCTCCAGCTTGCTCAGATCCGGCTCGTCGATGCCCAGCTTGCCCAGGGCGAACTGGATCGAGCGGGTGATGCCTTCGCGGGGGTCGGTAAGGGTGCCGTCGAGGTCGAACAATACGCTTTGGTAATGCATGGGAATTCCTGGGCTGTGCAACGGTTGATCAGGGCTGGTCGTAGCCTTCGGCCAGATGCTGGTCCTTGAGCCTCACATAGTTGCCGGCGCTGTAGGTGAAGAACGCGCGCTCCTTGTCGGTCAGTGGCCGCACCTGCTTCACCGGGCTGCCGACATAGAGAAAGCCGCTGGCCAGGCGCTTGCCTGGTGGCACCAGGCTGCCGGCACCGACTATCACGTCGTCCTCTACCACCGCGCCGTCCATGACGATGCTGCCCATGCCGACCAATACCCGGCTGCCGATGCTGCAACCGTGGAGCATGACCTTGTGGGCGATGGTCACGTCATCGCCGATCAGCAGCGGGAATCCGTCGGGGTTGAACGGGCCGGCGTGGGTGATGTGCAGCACGCTGGCGTCCTGCACGCTGGTGCGCGCGCCAATGCGGATGCGGTGCATGTCGCCGCGGATCACGGTCAGGGGCCAGATCGAGCTGTCGGCGCCGATTTCGACGTCGCCGATGACCACCGCCGAGCGGTCGACAAAGGCCCGTTCGCCCAACTGCGGCGTGTGGTCCTGGTAGGTACGAATGGCCAAGTGCGGGTGCCTCTCAGAGATTTATTAATGGGGGCTATAGCTGCGGTTGCGGTCGATTGTAATTAAGATGGCTCAATGTTTCTTCCAGCCAAGGTGCCCACCGTGAGTGTGAACAACCCTCTTCTGCAGCCCTACGACCTGCCGCCGTTCTCGGCGATCCGTGCCGAACATGTACAGCCGGCCATCGAACAGATTCTGGCTGACAACCGCGCCGCCATCGCCGAAATCCTCAAGACCCAGGCCACTGCCCCGACCTGGGCCGGCCTGGTGCTGGCCATGGATGAGCTCAACGATCGCCTGGGCGCCGCCTGGAGCCCGGTCAGCCACCTCAATGCTGTGTGCAACAGCGCCGAACTGCGCGAGGCCTACGAGGCCTGCCTGCCGGCATTGAGCGCCTACTCCACTGAAATGGGCCAGAACCGCGAGCTGTTCCAGGCGTTCGACGCCCTGGCCAAGGGCCCGGAAGCGGCCGGTTTCGATGTGGCGCAAAAGACCATCCTCGAACATTCCCTGCGCGACTTCCGCCTGTCGGGCATCGACCTGCCGCCAGAGCAGCAGCAGCGCTATGCGCAAGTGCAGAGCAAGCTGTCCGAACTGGGCAGCCGTTTCTCCAACCAGCTGCTGGATGCCACCCAGGCCTGGACCAAGCACGTCACCGACGAAGCGGCCCTGGCCGGCCTGACCGACTCGGCCAAGGCGCAGATGGCCGCCGCCGCCCAGGCCAAGGACCTGGAAGGCTGGCTGATCACCCTGGAGTTCCCCAGCTACTACGCGGTGATGACCTACGCCCAGGACCGCGACCTACGTGAAGAAGTCTACGCCGCCTACTGCACCCGGGCGTCCGACCAGGGCCCCAACGCCGGCCAGCACGACAACGGTCCGGTGATGCAGGAAATCCTCGACTTGCGCCAGGAGTTGGCCAAGCTGCTGGGTTTTGCCAGCTTCGCCGAGCTGAGCCTGGCCACCAAGATGGCCGAGTCCAGCGACCAGGTGCTGGGTTTCCTGCGGGACCTGGCCTCGCGCAGCAAGCCGTTCGCCGCCCAGGACCTGGCGCAGCTCAAGGCCTATGCCGCCGAACAGGGCTGCCCTGACCTGCAAAGCTGGGACAGCGGCTTCTATGGCGAGAAGCTGCGCGAGCAGCGCTACAGCGTGTCCCAGGAAGCCCTGCGGGCCTACTTCCCCATCGACAAGGTGCTGTCCGGCCTGTTTGCCATCGTCCAGCGCCTGTACGGCATCGAGATCGCCGAGCAGAAGGGCTTCGACGCCTGGCACCCGGACGTGCGCCTGTTCGAGATCAAGGAGAACGGCCAGCACGTGGGCCGGTTCTTCTTCGACTTGTATGCCCGCGCCAACAAGCGCGGTGGCGCCTGGATGGACGGTGCCCGCGACCGTCGCCGCACCGCGGGTGGCGAGTTGCAGAGCCCGGTGGCCAACCTGGTGTGCAACTTCACCCCGGCCGCCCCCGGCAAGCCGGCGCTGCTGACCCACGATGAAGTCACCACCCTGTTCCACGAGTTCGGCCATGGCCTGCATCACCTGCTGACCCGTATCGAGCATGCCGGCGTGTCCGGGATCAATGGCGTGGCCTGGGATGCGGTGGAGTTGCCGAGCCAGTTCATGGAGAACTGGTGCTGGGAGCCGGAAGGCCTGGCGCTGATCTCCGGTCACTACGAAAGCGGCGAGCCGTTGCCCCAGGACCTGCTGCAGAAGATGCTGGCGGCGAAGAACTTCCAGTCCGGGCTGATGATGGTGCGCCAGCTGGAGTTCTCGCTGTTCGACTTCGAACTGCACGCCACCCATGGTGATGGCCGCAGCGTGCTGCAGGTGCTCGAAGGCGTGCGCGACGAGGTTTCGGTGATGCGTCCACCGGCCTACAACCGTTTCGCCAACAGCTTCGCCCACATCTTCGCCGGCGGTTATGCCGCGGGCTACTACAGCTACAAGTGGGCCGAAGTGCTGTCGGCCGACGCCTTCTCGCGCTTCGAGGAAGAAGGTGTGCTCAACGCCCAGACCGGCCGTGCCTTCCGCGAGGCGATCCTGGCCCGTGGCGGTTCCCAGGAGCCGATGGTGCTGTTCGTCGATTTCCGCGGACGGGCCCCGTCGATTGACGCACTCTTGCGCCACAGCGGCCTCAGCGAGGACGCGGCAGCATGAGTGAAGCCCCCGTGAAGACCAAGAAACGCTTCATCGCCGGTGCGGTCTGCCCGGCGTGCAGTGAGCAGGACAAGCTGATGATGTGGAGCGAGGACGACGTGCCCCACCGCGAGTGCGTGGCCTGCGGTTACGCCGACACCTTGAATGAACAAGGCCTGTCGGTGCCCAAGGAATTGAGCACGCGGGTGAATACCGCGGCCCTCAAGGCGGCGGACGTGAAGGTGCAGTCGGTGCAGTTCTTCCCCAACCCCAAGTTGAAGAAGAAAACCGACGAACCCGGGTAACCGGGAACTCCTGTAGGAGCGCAGCTTGCGCGCGATAGCGGTGTGTCGGACACATCGCGGCACCTTCATCGCGAGCAAGCTTGGCTCCTACAGGTCTATCCCGCCTCGCAATCAGTTCGCCGGCTTGCCGGCGCTCACCGTCTCGAACCAACTGCGTACCGAACAGGTGGCGAACACACTGGTGCTGCAATCGCCGTTGGCCAGTGCCGTGCGCAGCTTCTCCACATCGGCCTGCATCATGTAGCGAATGCCGTCCTTGAAGTGGGCGCTGTCGCCGAATCCGCCCTGGGTCATTTCACTCAAGGCTTCCTCTTTGCTCCAGCCCTGGACCACCACCCGGTACATCGCCGACATCAGGCCGGTGCGGTCCGAGCCATGCTTGCAGTGCATCAGCACCGGGCCCTGGGCTTCGGCGGTCTGGATCGCGCGCAACGCCTTGAGCACATCGGCGTCATCCACGTGATTGGTGCGGTAAGGCAACTGCACCTGCTGGATGCCCGGCACCGACAGCCAGTTGGCGTCCGACTCGGGCAGGAAGTTGATCACCGTCCCCACCTTGAGCTTCTCCAGCAACGGCACGGCGCCTTGGTCCGGCAGCGCGCTGCGATACAGGGTGGGTGACATCTGGTACAGGTTGTACTGCTTTTCCACCGGCTGGGCCCAATGCTCGGGGCGGTCGGCGGCCTGCGCCAGAGGGGCAAGCAGGGCCAGCAAGGCCAGGCAAAGAGCGGGAAGCAAGCGTGTTCTCGACATGGACGGTCACGGATGAGGGATCGATGGCCGGCAGTCTCGGCCTGTGCCGGTCAATGCCCCGTGAGGCCTGCGTCAAAGAATCGTGAAGCTGTTCTGATCCGGTCTTTTTTGCGTCGCCTGATCTTTTTTTTCAAGCTGAAACGATTTACCTGGATGCTTAGCCTGCTATCATTTGTAACTATTGTTTGCTGATGTGTTCATAAAACCGGGTTTTGCCCGGCTTTTTGCGTTGCCAAAACACAAAGTCGCGCCATGACGCGGCTGAAGTCCATCAATGCCTGATGAGGTGTACCCATGTCTGATCAAGATCGAGACAACCCGCGGCGTGAGTTTTTGCGTAAATCCCTGACCTTGATCCCGGTGGTCACCGTGGCCAGTACCGGGCTGGGCAGCAGCATGCTGGCAGCCGCGCCCGAGGCGGCCGCCCCGGCCAAGCCTGGCGTGCCGAACAAGCTGCCCAGCAGCGGTGCCGGTTATGAACCCACCTACTTCAGCGCCGAGGAATGGGCCTTCATCAAGGCGGCGGTGGAGCGCCTGATCCCGGCCGACGACATGGGCCCGGGCGCGCTGGAAGCCGGCGTGCCGGAATACATCGACCGGCAGATGAACACGCCCTACGCCGCAGGCGCCCTGTGGTACATGCAGGGTCCGTTCAAGGCCGATGCCGCGCCGGAGATGGGCTGGCAGAGCAAGCTGGTGCCCAAGGAGATCTATCGCCTGGGTATCGCCGCCACGGATGCCTGGTGCAAAGACCTCAAGGGCCAAGCTTTTGCTGCGCAAGACAGCGCTACCCGAGATGAATTGCTCAAGCAGCTGGAGGCTGGCGCCCCGCAGTTCGACACGGTCCCGGCCAAGCTGTTTTTCAATCTTTTGCTGCAGAACACCAAGGAGGGTTTCTTCAGCGACCCGATCCACGGTGGCAACAAGGGCCTGGTGGGCTGGACCCTGATCGGCTTTCCCGGCGCCCGCGCCGATTTCATGGATTGGGTGGAGCGCAACGAGCCGTACCCCTTCCCGGCAGTATCGATTCGCGGCGAGAGGGCTTGAGCATGGCGACAGTGATGAAGAAGGTCGATGCAGTGATCGTCGGGTTTGGCTGGACCGGCGCCATCATGGCCAAGGAACTGACCGAGGCCGGTCTCAACGTGCTGGCGCTGGAGCGCGGGCCGATGCAGGACACCTACCCGGACGGCAGTTATCCCCAGGTGATCGACGAGCTCACCTACAGCGTGCGCAAGAAGCTCTTCCAGGACATTTCCAAGGAGACGGTGACCATCCGTCACAGCGTCAACGACGTGGCCCTGCCCAACCGCCAACTGGGCGCGTTCCTGCCGGGCAATGGCGTGGGTGGTGCCGGCCTGCACTGGTCCGGCGTGCACTTTCGCGCCGACCCCATCGAATTGCGCATGCGCAGCCACTATGAAGAGCGCTACGGCAAGAATTTCATCCCCAAGGACATGACCATCCAGGACTTCGGCGTCACCTACGAAGAGCTGGAGCCGTTCTTCGACTATGCGGAAAAGGTCTTCGGCACCTCGGGCCAGGCCTGGACCGTGAAGGGCCAGCTGGTGGGCGAAGGCAAGGGTGGCAACCCCTACGCGCCGGATCGCTCGGATCACTTCCCGCTGGAGTCGCAGAAGAACACCCATTCGGCGCAGCTGTTCCAGAAAGCGGCCAATGAAGTGGGCTACAAACCCTACAACCTGCCGTCGGCCAACACCTCGGGGCCTTACACCAACCCCTACGGCGCGCAGATGGGCCCGTGCAATTTCTGCGGGTTCTGCAGTGGTTACGTCTGCTACATGTATTCCAAGGCTTCACCCAACGTGAATATCCTGCCGGCCCTCAAGCCGCTGGCGAATTTCGAGTTGCGGGCCAATTCCCATGTGCTCAAGGTCAACCTGGACAGCAGCAAGACCCTGGCTACTGGCGTCACCTACGTCGACGCCCAGGGCCGCGAGATCGAGCAACCGGCTGACCTGGTGATCCTCGGCGCCTTCCAGTTCCACAATGTGCGCCTGATGCTGCTCTCGGGCATCGGCAAGCCCTACGACCCGATCTCCGGCGAAGGCGTGGTGGGCAAGAACTTCGCCTACCAGAACATGGCCACCATCAAGGCCTACTTCGACAAGGACGTGCACACCAACAACTTCATCGGCGCCGGCGGCAACGGCGTGGCGGTGGACGACTTCAACGCCGACAACTTCGACCACGGCCCCCATGGTTTCGTCGGTGGCTCACCGTTCTGGGTCAACCAGGCCGGCAGCCGGCCCATCGCCGGCACCTCCAACCCGCCGGGCACCCCAGCCTGGGGCAGTGCCTGGAAAAAGGCCACGGCCGACTACTATACCCACCAGGTGTCGATGGACGCCCACGGCGCGCACCAGTCCTACCGGGGCAACTACCTGGACCTGGACCCGGTATACCGCGATGCCTACGGCCTGCCGCTGCTGCGAATGACCTTCGACTGGCAGGAAAACGACATCAAGATGAACCGCTTCATGGTGGAGAAGATGGGCAAGATCGCCCAGGCGATGAACCCCAAGGCCATTGCGCTGCTGGGCAAGAAGGTCGGTGAGCACTTCAACACGGCGTCCTACCAGACCACCCACCTGAACGGCGGCGCGATCATGGGCACCGACCCCAAGACCAGCGCCCTGAATCGCTACCTGCAGAGCTGGGACGTGCACAACGTGTTCGTGCCCGGGGCCTCGGCCTTTCCCCAGGGCCTGGGCTACAACCCCACCGGCCTGGTGGCGGCGCTGACCTACTGGTCGGCCCGGGCGATCCGCGAGCAGTACCTGAAGAACCCCGGCCCGCTGGTCCAGGCATAAGGAGCGATGACCATGAAAGCACTCGTTATCGCGACCCTGGCGCTGCTGGGCAGCGCCTCCCTCCAGGCCGCCGAGGTCGACCAGGCCCTGGTCAAGCAAGGCGAATACCTGGCCCGTGCCGGTGACTGCGTGGCCTGCCACACCGCCAAGGACGGCAAGCCGTTCGCTGGCGGCCTGCCGATGGAAACCCCGATCGGCGTGATCTACTCCACCAACATCACGCCGGACAAGACCGGTATCGGCGACTACAGCTTCGAGGACTTCGACCAGGCCGTGCGCCATGGCGTGGCCAAGAACGGCAGCACCCTGTACCCGGCCATGCCCTTCCCGTCCTACGCCCGGGTCAGCGACGCCGACATGCAGGCGCTGTATGCCTACTTCATGCACGGCGTGGCGCCGGTGGTGCGGGACAACCAGGACAGCGACATTCCCTGGCCCCTGAGCATGCGCTGGCCGCTGTCGATCTGGCGCTGGATGTTCGCGCCGAGCGTGGCGCCGGCCGCCGTCGCTGCCGACAGCGACCCGCTGATCAGCCGTGGTGCCTACCTGGTGGAGGGCCTGGGCCACTGTGGCGCCTGCCATACGCCACGGGCGCTGACCATGCAGGAGCAAGCCCTGAGCGCCAGCGAAGGCAGTGCCTTCCTGTCCGGCAGTGCGCCGCTGGAAGGCTGGATCGCCAAGAGCCTGCGCGGCGATCACAAGGACGGCCTGGGCAGCTGGAGCGAAGAGCAGCTGGTGCAGTTCCTCAAGACCGGCCGCAGTGATCGCAGCGCGGTGTTCGGCGGCATGAGCGACGTGGTGGTCCACAGCATGCAGTACATGACCGACCAGGACCTGACAGCCATCGCCCGCTACCTCAAGTCGCTGCCGGCCAATGACCCCAAGGACCAGCCGCACCAGTACGACAAGCAGGTGGCCGACGCCCTGTGGAAAGGCGACGACAGCAAGCCGGGAGCCTCGGTCTACATCGACAACTGCGCCGCCTGCCACCGCACCGATGGCCATGGCTACACCCGGGTGTTCCCGGCGCTGGCGGGCAACCCGGTGCTGCAATCGGAGGACGCTACCTCGCTGATCCACATCGTGCTCAAGGGCGGCACCCTGCCGGCCACCCACAGCGCGCCGTCGACCCTCACCATGCCGCCCTTCGCCTGGCGGCTGTCGGACCAGGAGGTGGCCGACGTGGTCAACTTCATCCGCAGCAGTTGGGGCAATCAAGGCGCATCGGTGAAGGCCGCGGATGTGGCCGGGCTGCGTGACGGGCGCCTGCAGAGCACCTCCAACGACGACCTGGGCAACGTGATTCCACGTCACTAGTGGCAGGACCGGCGTCCGCAACGGGCGCCGGTTAGATGCAGCCCTTCAACCCCGGGGGAAGGGCTGGATCCCCAGCTGGCTTTGTAGCTGGTAGCCGGCGATGCAGTCCGCCAACCCGGCGTTCATCAAGTCTTCCCAGCTCGCGGGCAGCAGGCCGATGTCGTCGTGGTGATGGCGCCAGCGGGCCTCGGCGAACTTCGGATCGGCTGCATCGAAGGGCTGCGAGCCGCTCACGGTGGCATGCCGGATGTCCCGGGTGCACAGATCGAATTCGCAGGCCAGGCCCCAGAGCTGGCCATCCGCGGCCCTGACGATGATCAGGTCGGCGCCTTGCTCGTAGCTCGGCAGGTAGGCGTGCGCCGCATAGAAGATCTTCTCCAGTGTGCCGGGTGTTCTGGGCATTGCCGTGCTCCTTTGTTTGCCGCTCGGGAAGCCTTTCCGGCTGCCGGGCTGCAGGGTGTCCTGTTTAGTGTGCTGCGGGGTCTGTTCCCCCTCGGCATGGCTGCGCCGCCGAGTCAGGCAGCCATGTCCTGGGCTGCTGTGATCTTACTGAACACGCCATGGAGGCGAACATGAATAGCTCTGAAGTTGAAACAGGAAACTCACTGTCCCGGGGCGCTGCGCTGCGCTCCAGAGGCAAAGGCACGTGGTGGCTGGCGGGCGCGCTGATATTCCTGGCCCAGGGGGCATTTGCCAGTGATGTGTGCAGCGTGCCGGATACCAAGGCGCCGCTGGACATCGCCTGTTCGATGCCGACCAAGGACAACGCGGACACTGCCAAAGGATACGAGAGCGCGTTGACGCTGATCCAGAAGCAACTGGCCAAGGCGCTGGACTGGAAGGGTGTGCTCAACCCGGTGACGGAAAGCCAGGTTGCCGCGAGTGGCAAGTTTGCCAGCCTGAGGTTCTTGGACGACAACCAGAAAGAGGTCGTCAGGTTCTATATCAATCTACGGGACCTGTATGTGGTCGGCTATAAGGTTGGCGCTACTTACTACGAGCTCAAGGACCAGACCGGCCCTGATCTCCAGCCGAAGGTGAAGTTGAGTTTTGGCGGGAGCTACCAGCAACTGGAAACCAAGGAGGTTGATCGGACCGACATCAACTATGGATGGGTGGTGCTTACCAGTTCACTCAACAAGCTCGCGCTGGATCCCAGCGGTGGCAGAGAGGGCAAGGGCGCGAGGAAGGCGTTGCTGGTCGTCATCCCCATGTTGATCGAAGGCTCCCGCTTCAAGTACTCCATCGGTCGCGATATCCAGCAGAACATTGTCAAGGAGGGAGAGGGGCGGCCAGTGCAGAGCTACAACATCGACTTGATGGAAAGCTGGCGCAAGTTGAGCGATCTGGCATTTTCCAGCTATGCCCCCAAGAAGGGCGAGAAAGTGACGCCCGTGACCATCGCGCCGAACACGTCCAAGGCCAAGACATTCAAGGACTACAAGGATGTCAGTGGCTCGCTGGGCATCTTGCTGACCCTGAAGAAGTGAAGCCGGGCCGGCGACAGGTCCCGCGAAACGTTCTGCTCGACGGCGCTAGGCGGATAGTCGTAGCTCCATTACTGTATGCGCATACAGTAATGGAGCGCCCCCATGTCCAGCCCCCTGCCGCCTCGCGGTCGCGGCACCGCGAGCAACCCGCACAACCGTTTCGCCCCCAGTCGTTCGGTGGCCGAGGATGATGGCTGGTACCAGGAAGTGCCAATGACCCAGGGCACCGAGGTGCGTTTCGAGACCGCCAAGTCGATCATCACCCGCAACACCTCGCCGGACCTGCCCTTCGATCGTTCGATCAATCCCTACCGGGGTTGCGAGCACGGCTGCATCTACTGTTATGCGCGACCCAGCCACGCCTACTGGGACATGTCCCCGGGGCTGGACTTCGAAACCCGGCTGATCGCCAAGAGCAATGCCGCCACCTTGCTGGAGCAGCAGCTGTCCAAACCCGGCTACCAGTGCGCGCCGATCAACCTGGGGTCCAATACCGATCCCTACCAGCCCATCGAGCGTGAACAGCTGCTGACCCGGCGTACCCTGGAGGTGCTGCTGCGCTACCGGCACCCGGTGACCATCGTCACCAAGGGCTCGCTGATCCTGCGCGACCTTGACCTGCTGGCCGAGCTGGCCCGGCAGCGGCTGGTGGCGGTGATGATCAGCCTGACCACCCTGGACGACGAATTGAAGCGCATCCTCGAACCCCGGGCGGCTGCGCCCAAGGCGCGCCTGCGGGCAATCCGGGTATTGCGTGGAGCGGGCGTGCCGGTGGGGGTGTTGTGTTCGCCGATGATCCCGATGATCAACGACAGCGAACTGGAGGCTCTGCTGGGCGAGGCCCAGGCGGCTGGCGCGCAAAGTGCGGCCTACATGATGCTGCGCCTGCCGCTGGAGGTGGCTCCGCTGTTCGAGGAGTGGCTAGCGGCCCACTATCCACAACGCGCCGCCCATGTGCTGAGCCTGATCCGCCAGAGCCGTGGCGGCGAACTCTACGACAGCCGCTTCGGCAGTCGCATGCGGGGCGAGGGGCCGTTCGCCGACCTGCTGGCCCAGCGTTTTGCCAAGGCGCTCAAGCGCCTGGGGCTCGACCGTCGCGCTGATTCCGACCTCGACTGTACGGCGTTCTGCCCGCCGGGCAGGCAGATGGCGTTGCTGTGAGCGGGTGGGGTCGATGATCAGCCGGGCGCCGGTCATCGTTCTGTCACCTGCATAGCACCTGCATAGTGGCGTTCTAGAGCGCTGCATTCAGCTTGAATTAAGATTTCACGGCTACCTTGCTCATCAAGTGACTGGGATGTCACTTCCGGCGATTCGGTTGTTTTTTAACCCATTGCTGGCGTCGTGCCGGAAAATTCATCAAATCCGACAGAGAGAATCAATCATGAGTGACAAGGATAAACAGCCGCTGGCTGCGTCGGCCCCAGCTCCCACCAACGGTTCTGCAGAAACCGCCGATGTAGCCTTGCAACATATCGTTGACGGCTTCTTGCATTTTCATCATGAAGTCTTCCCACAGCAGCAAGCGCTGTTCAAGAAACTTGCCACGGCCCAGCGCCCCCGGGCGATGTTCATTGCCTGCGCCGACTCGCGCATCGTCCCCGAACTCATTACCCAGAGCTCACCCGGCGACTTGTTCGTGACCCGCAACGTGGGCAACGTGGTACCGCCCTACGGTCAGATGAACGGTGGCGTGTCCACGGCGATCGAGTACGCGGTAATGGCCCTTGGGGTGCACCACATCATCGTGTGCGGGCATTCGGACTGCGGCGCCATGCGCGCCGTGCTCAACCCGCAGAGCCTGGAGAAGATGCCCACGGTCAAGGCCTGGCTGCGTCACGCCGAAGTGGCTCGGACCATGGTCCAGGACAACTGCACCTGCGCCGACGAACCTTCGAGCATGCATGTCCTGACCGAAGAGAACGTCATCGCCCAGCTGCAGCACTTGCGTACCCACCCCTCCGTTGCCTCGCGCATGGCCAACGGCCAGCTGTTCATCCACGGCTGGGTCTATGACATCGAGACCAGCTCGATCAAGGCCTATGACGCGGACCAGGGCTGTTTCCTGCCGTTGGACGGCACCCATCCGATTCCCGTGGCGACGCCCAAAGCGCGCTTCTGAATCTGCCTGAATCCCATGTGAGGTCTTGGCCTGGGCTGCACTCACGCGGCCAGGCTTTGCCACGCCTGAAAAAATGTCGGGAGAACTGTCATGCGTGCAGCACAGTTGAAAAATGGCCTGCCACGGGAGCTGCTGGCTTCGGTGGTGGTGTTTCTGGTGGCCCTGCCCTTGTGCATGGGCATCGCCATCGCTTCGGGCCTGCCGCCGGCCAAGGGCCTGATCACCGGGATCATCGGTGGCCTGGTGGTGGGATGGCTGGCGGGATCGCCGCTGCAGGTCAGCGGCCCGGCCGCGGGTTTGGCGGTGCTGGTCTTCGAACTGGTGCGCCTGCACGGGGTGGCCGTGCTTGGGCCGGTCCTGCTGTTGGCCGGGTTACTGCAGTGGCTGGCCGGGCGCTTGCGCCTGGGCTGCTGGTTCCGGGTCACCGCGCCTGCGGTGGTGTACGGCATGCTGGCGGGTATTGGCGTGCTGATCGTGCTGTCCCAGGTCCATGTACTGCTCGATGCCGCGCCCCAGGCCTCGGGGCTGGACAACCTCGTCGGCTTCCCCCAGGCGCTGTCCCAGGCCCTGGGCGGCCTGGGCTGGCAGGCCGGCCTGCTGGGCCTGGCGACCATCGCGGTGATGTGGGGCTGGGACAAGTGGCGGCCCCAGGCGCTGCGCTTCGTGCCCGGGGCGCTGCTCGGGGTGGGGCTGGCGACCCTCGCCAGCCTGCTGTTGGCGCTGCCGGTGAAGCGGGTTGAGGTACCGGCCAGCATGGCCGAGGCCATCGACTGGCTGCGCCCTGGCGACCTGCTCCACCTGGCTGACCCGGCCCTGCTGGTGGCGGCCCTGGCGCTGGCCTTCATCGCCAGTGCCGAAACCCTGCTCTCGGCTGCTGCTGTGGATCGCATGCACAACGGCCAGCGCTCGGACTTCGACCGCGAGCTGTCGGCCCAGGGCACCGGCAACATGCTCTGCGGCCTGCTGGGCGCCTTGCCGATGACCGGTGTGATCGTGCGCAGTTCGGCCAACGTCCAGGCCGGTGCTCGCACCCGCTACTCGACCATCTTCCACGGCCTGTGGCTGTTGGGTTTCGTGCTGCTGCTGTCCAGCGTCTTGCAGCGTATCCCGGTGGCGAGCCTGGCCGGTGTGCTGGTCTACACCGGGTTCAAGCTGGTGGATCTCAAGGCTTTTCGTGGCCTGGGCCGGTACGGGCGGATGCCGATGTTCACCTATGCGGTGACGGCCCTGGCGATCGTCTTCAGCGACCTGTTGACCGGGGTGCTGCTGGGGTTCGCCCTGACCTTGCTCAAGTTGGCGCTCCAGGCTTCGCGCTTGAAGATCAGCCTGGTGGATTTACCGGGCGTTGGGCAGATGGAACTGCGCCTGATGGGGGCGGCGACCTTTCTCAAGGTGCCGGCGCTGACCCGGGTGCTAGCCACGGTGCCGCCGGCGACCACCTTGCATGTACCGCTCAACCACTTGGGTTACATCGACCATGCGTGCCTGGAGTTGCTGGAGGAATGGGAGCGGGCCAATGCCGCCAAGGGGTCGAGCCTGGTGATCGAAGCCCATGGCTTGAAGCGGCGCCTGGAGGGACGCTTGAGCAGTGCGAGCGGGATCGGATTGGCCGCGCGAGGGTGATGCGCGAGCCTTGGGCGTAGTGCCAGGCCCTTCGCCACAAGGCCCGATGCGGGCCTTGCTGGCGAGGAATGGGTCAGGCGGCGGGCTGGTCGAGTTCCAGTTCCACGCCCAGCTGGCGCGACAGGCACGGCCAGCGTTTCCAGGCGGCCTCGGTATCGGGGCTGCCGAGGGTGTCGCGGTAGGTTTCCACCGATTCCAGGGCGAAGCTGTCCTCGTCGAGCATGGCGTCGACGGCGTGGTGCACGGCTTCGTCCAGTTGGTTGGCAAAGGACTCGCCGATCAGCTGATGGGCGATGAGATTGGCGACCGTCATGTCCAGTGGGATCAGTGGACGGCCGAAGTGCTTGATGTACAGGTCGTTGACTTCCTCTACCAGGCGCATGGCCAGGTAGGCTTCGTCCAGCAGGCTGTCGAGGCCCACGTGGCCGTCCATGATGGCCGGTGGCTGGAGGAAGAATTGCTCGGCGATCTTGAGTACCGGCTTGATCTGCGACTCGATGCCCGCTTCACGGGCAACGGCGTTGGCGGCGTCCAGAAGGTCTGGCACCTGATCGATGTATGCGCTGACAAAACGGGTCATGACGCCTTGTGCGTCGACTTCGGGCAGCAGGATGGCGGGGTGCAGGTGAGGCAGCTGCGCTTCCAGTTGGCGGGCCAGGAGGCCCGTACCGGCTTCGTGCTGTTGAGCCAATAGGATCTGCTCGCGCAATGCGGCGGTGTTCATGAAAGCTCCAGGGACAAGGGCGGTCGATAGGGACACCGAGGGTGGATGACGGCCTGCCGCCCAGTGACAGCCGCCCCTCGGGGGAGAACATAAGTTAGCCTGCTTGCGAAAGTGTTTAAGACATATTTGTCATATTCACTCATTACTTAGTCAGCTGCGTTATATCGTCGCACCCCCTCTTCTTCACCAATCCCTTGATTCCCGTGGCCTGCAAACCTTCCATGGGGTGTTTCAGCAGGTTTACGCCCATGCGTTGCGAGGTGGGAGTCGCTGGCTATACTCGCCAAGGTATGAAGTTAGTTGATGATGCCCGACTGCAATTGCAGCGAGGCTCGGCGGTCTGAGTTCGTAGTCTAGGCAGTCGCTCCCTTGCCGCAGGTGTATAGCCGGCGGGATAACAAGAACGATAAGGGGAACCCGCAATGAAGCGACATCCACATGTCTGGATGGGCCTCCTGTTGTGGACGATATTCAGCCAGGCGCAGGCCGCCTGGACGGTGAATATGGCGCCTGGGGCTACCGAGATAAGCCACGCGGTATTCGACCTGCACATGACCATCTTCTGGATCTGTGTGGTGATCGGCGTCATCGTCTTCGGCGCGATGTTCTGGTCGATGATCGTTCACCGCCGTTCCACTGGCCAGGTCCCGGCCAAGTTCCACGAAAGCACCACGGTGGAAATCCTCTGGACCATCATTCCCTTCCTGATCCTGGTGGCCATGGCCGTGCCGGCCACCGCGACGCTGATCAAGATGTACGACACCAGCGAGCCGGATGTGGACGTGCAGATCACCGGCTACCAGTGGAAGTGGCACTACAAGTACCTGGGCCAGGATGTGGAGTTCTTCAGCAACCTGGCCACTCCGGCCGAGCAGATCCACAACCAGAGCGCCAAGGGCGAGCACTACTTGCTGGAAGTCGACCAGCCCCTGGTGCTGCCGGTGGGGGCCAAGGTGCGCTTTCTGGTGACCGCCGCCGACGTCATCCACTCCTGGTGGGTGCCGGCCTTTGCGGTCAAGCGCGATGCCATCCCGGGGTTCGTCAACGAAGCCTGGACCCGGGTCGACAAGCCCGGCATCTACCGTGGCCAATGCGCCGAACTGTGCGGCAAGGACCATGGCTTCATGCCGATCGTGGTGGAGGTCAAGAACCAGGCCGACTACGACACCTGGATGGGCGAGCGCAAGGCCGAGGCCGCCAAGCTCAAGGAACTCACCAGCAAGGAGTGGAC
Source organism: Pseudomonas sp. L5B5 (assembly GCF_020520285.1). NCBI lineage: Bacteria > Pseudomonadati > Pseudomonadota > Gammaproteobacteria > Pseudomonadales > Pseudomonadaceae > Pseudomonas > Pseudomonas sp. L5B5. Next base: position 4,148,133 of record NZ_CP084742.1, on the reverse strand, counting down.
CCTCGACGAACTGGTGGCCCGTGGCGACAAGATCTACCACACCACCTGCGTGGCCTGTCACCAGGCCGAAGGCCAGGGCCTGCCGCCGATGTTCCCGGCCCTCAAGGGCTCGAAGATCGCCACCGGGCCCAAGGACGCTCACCTGAGCATCGTCTTCCACGGCAAGCCGGGCACCGCCATGGCGGCCTTCGGCAAGCAGCTGTCGGAAGTCGATATCGCCGCTGTGGTGACCTACGAGCGCAACGCCTGGGGCAACAACAAGGGCGACATGGTGACGCCCAAGGATGTCCTGGCGCTGAAACAGGCGGAAAGCAAATGAGCCGGCTATTGGGGTATCTGCGCAACCGGTCGCGGCGTGCCGCCGCCGATCGTCCAGTCCATTCGCGTGCAGGAGACAGGACATGAGTGCTGTGATCGATGACCACGGCCATGCCGGCCATGATGACCATGCCCATGGTCCCGCCAAGGGCCTGATGCGCTGGGTGCTGACCACCAACCACAAGGACATCGGCACCTTGTACCTGTGGTTCAGCTTCACCATGTTCCTGGTGGGCGGCACCTTCGCCATGGTGATTCGCGCCGAGCTGTTCCAGCCCGGACTGCAGATCGTCGAGCCGGCATTCTTCAACCAGATGACCACCATGCACGGCCTGGTGATGGTCTTCGGTGCCGTGATGCCGGCCTTCGTCGGCCTGGCCAACTGGATGATCCCGCTGATGATCGGCGCGCCGGACATGGCCCTGCCGCGGATGAACAACTTCAGCTTCTGGCTGTTGCCGGCGGCCTTCCTGCTGCTGCTCTCGACCCTGTTCATGGCCGGAGGCGGGCCGAACTTCGGCTGGACCTTCTATGCGCCGCTGTCGACCACCTATGCGCCGGAAAGCGTGACCTTCTTCATCTTCGCCATCCACCTGATGGGCATCAGTTCGATCATGGGGGCAATCAACGTGATCGCCACCATCCTCAACCTGCGGGCCCCGGGCATGACCCTGATGAAGATGCCGCTGTTCGTCTGGACCTGGCTGATCACCGCGTTCCTGCTGATCGCGGTGATGCCGGTGCTGGCCGGCGTGGTGACCATGATGCTGATGGACATCCACTTCGGCACCAGCTTCTTCAGCGCCGCCGGTGGTGGTGACCCGGTCCTTTTCCAGCACGTGTTCTGGTTCTTCGGCCACCCCGAGGTGTACATCATGATCCTGCCGGCCTTCGGCGCCGTCAGCGCGATCATTCCCACCTTCAGCCGCAAGCCGCTGTTCGGCTACACCTCGATGGTCTACGCCACGGGGGCGATCGCCTTTCTGTCGTTCATCGTCTGGGCGCACCACATGTTCGTGGTGGGCATCCCGCTGGTGGGCGAACTGTTCTTCATGTACGCCACCTTGCTGATCGCCGTGCCCACCGGGGTCAAGGTGTTCAACTGGGTGAGCACCATGTGGCAGGGCGCGTTGACGTTCGAGACGCCGATGCTGTTCGCCGTGGCCTTCGTCATCCTGTTCAGCATCGGCGGCTTCTCCGGGCTGATGCTGGCCATCGCCCCGGCGGACTTCCAGTACCAGGACACCTACTTCGTGGTGGCGCACTTCCACTACGTACTGGTGCCGGGGGCCATCTTCGGCATCTTCGCCTCGGCCTACTACTGGCTGCCCAAGTGGACCGGGCACATGTACGACGAGACCCTGGGCAAGCTGCATTTCTGGCTGTCCTTCATCGGCATGAACATGGCGTTCTTTCCCATGCACTTCGTCGGCCTGGCGGGCATGCCCCGGCGAATTCCGGACTACAACCTGCAGTTCGCCGACTTCAACATGGTGTCCTCCATCGGGGCGTTCACCTTCGGGGCCACGCAGGTGTTCTTCCTGTTCATCGTCATCAAGTGCATTCGCGGCGGCAAGCCGGCCCCGGCCAAGCCCTGGGAAGGTGCCGAGGGGCTGGAGTGGAGCATTCCATCGCCAGCGCCCTATCACACCTTCGTTACGCCGCCGGAAGTGAAATGAACAGCCTGGCGCGATACCTGCTGACCCCCTCCTGGAGGATGGGCTGATGGCTGAGCTCTCGTTGAAGAAGCTGGTCACGCGCCTGTTGCTGGTGGTGCTGGCGATGTTCGTCTTCGGTTTTGCCCTGGTGCCGATCTACGACGTGATGTGCAAGGCCCTGGGTATCAACGGCAAGACGGGCGGGCAGTACCAGGACGGGCAGCAGCAGGTCGATGTGTCGCGCCAGGTGCGGGTGCAGTTCCTGTCCACCAATGCCATCGACATGGTCTGGGATTTCTATCCCAAGTCCGATGACATCGTGGTCCACCCCGGGGCGGTGAACGAGATGGTGTTCATCGCTCGCAATCCCAGCGACCACCCGATGAGCGCCCAGGCCATCCCGAGCATCTCCCCCAGCAGTGCGGCGGTGTACTTCCACAAGACCGAATGCTTCTGCTTCACCCAGCAGGTGCTGCAACCCGGCGAGCAGATCGAGATGCCGGTGCGTTTCATCGTCGATCGCGACATGCCCAAGGATGTGAAGCACCTGACGCTGGCTTACACGCTGTTCGATATCACCGCGCGTCATCCACCCGTGGCGGCCGCCGCCAAGACCGGCGGCCAGGCGTCCTGGGATGCCCGATAAGGAGAACAATCAATGGCGACTCATGAGCACTATTACGTTCCCGCCCAGAGCAAGTGGCCCATCATCGCCACGGTGGGCATGTTCATCACCGTGGCTGGCCTTGCGACCTGGTTCAACGATCTCAAGGCGGCGCGCCCGGAATCCCACGGCCCGCTGATCTTCTTCGTTGGCGGCCTGTTGCTGGCCTACATGCTGTTCGGCTGGTTCGGCGCGGTGATCAAGGAAAGTCGCGCCGGCCTGTACAGCGCCCAGCTCGACCGGTCGTTCCGCTGGGGCATGAGCTGGTTCATCTTTTCCGAGGTGATGTTCTTCCTGGCCTTCTTCGGCGCCCTGTTCTATGTGCGGCACCTGTCCGGCCCCTGGCTTGGCGGCGAGGGCCACAAGGGCATCGCCCATACCTTGTGGCCGAACTTCCAGTTTGTCTGGCCGTTGCTCGAAAACCCCGACCCGAAGCTATTCCCCTCGCCCAAGGGCACCATCAGCCCTTGGGGCTTGCCGCTGCTCAACACCGTGCTGCTGGTGAGTTCCAGTGTCACGGTGACCATTGCCCACCACGCCCTGAAGAAGGGCCATCGCGGGGCGCTGAAGCTCTGGCTGGCGCTGACCGTGGTGCTGGGGTGCGCGTTCCTGGGCTTCCAGGCCCAGGAGTACATCCACGCCTATCACGAGCTGGGGCTGACCCTGGGCTCGGGGATCTACGGCGCGACCTTCTTCATGCTCACCGGCTTTCATGGCGCCCACGTGACCATCGGCACCCTGATTCTGTTCGTGATGCTGATGCGGGTGATGCGTGGGCATTTCGATGCCGAGCACCAGTTTGGCTTCGAGGCCGCCAGCTGGTACTGGCACTTCGTCGACGTGGTCTGGATCGGCCTGTTCGTTTTCGTCTACGTGCTCTGAACAGCCTTACCAGGGGGAATGGGAGACCAGCTGGCCGCTGAAGAAGCCCCAGGCGATCAAGCCCACGGTGATCACGGCCAGGCCTACCCGAATACTCAGCGACGTCAGCAAACGCTTGGATTGGCTGTCGTCCTTGACCAGAAAGAACAGGCCGCTGAACAGGCTGATGACCGTGGCAATCAGCATCAGGACGATGGCTGCTTTGAGCATGGTGGGACTCCGGGGGCAAGCGCGATGCAAGTCAGTATAGCGAGTGGATTTCCCAACTTTGCGGCGCGGCCATGAAGGGCTTCCGGCCGGGTGTGGTGCCGACCCTGGTGGTGTTTGCATTGCTGCCGGTGCTGGTCTGGCTGGGGTTCTGGCAACTGGCGCGCGGCGAACAGAAACGCCAGCTGCTGGACAGCTACGCCGAACGCCGGACGGCCACACCGATGCCGGTGTTCGAACTGCTGGAGGCCACCGACCCGGCCTTCTTGCGGGTGCGCCTGCACGGGCATTTCGATGACGCACACAGCCTGCTGCTGGATAACCGCCTGCATGACGGCCAGGTCGGGGTCGAGCTGTTGCAGCCTTTCCTGGATCAGGCCAGCGGCCGCTGGTTGCTGGTCAATCGTGGCTGGCTGCCCTGGCCCGACCGGCGCACGCCACCACGCTTCGACACCCCGCAGCAGAGCCTGGACCTGGTGGCCTGGGTCTACGTCGTGCCCGGCTCGGCCTTCCAGCTCCAGGCCGACCCGAGCGGGGCACGCTGGCCACGGCTGGTGACGGCCGTGGTGCCGGACGCGCTGTGGAGCGAACTGGGCCGCAGCGGTTTCGCCCATGAGGTGCGCCTGGAATCCGGCCCCGGCGCCTACCTCACACAGTGGCCCGTGGTCTCCATGGGTCCGGAGAAGCACCAGGCCTATGCGGCGCAGTGGTTCGCCATGGCGCTGGCCCTGCTTGTCCTCTACGGCTACTTCGGCTGGCACAACGCACGGGAGAAACGCCATGGGAACGGCCATGAATCCACTCAACATCTCTGACACCCGGGAGCCCAACCGGCGCCGTGGACGTTGGCAACTGGTGCTGATCGTGCTGATGGTGATCGGTCCGATGATCCTCGCCACCAGCATGTACAAGCTGCAGTTCTGGGTGCCGGAAAGCCGCAGCTACCACGGCGAGCTGATCGGCAATGGCCAGACCCGCGCCGAGATTGGCGTGCAGTCCGAGGATGACCGCTGGCAGGTCCTGGTGACGGCGCCCCAGGGCTGCCTGCAAGAGTGCCAGCAACTGGTGTACCTGGCGCGGCAGATCCAGGTGGCCCTGGGCCGCGATGCCTCGCGGGCCAGTCATGCCCTGGCCAGTGCCCAGCCGCTGGAGCCTGGGTACGCGTCCAGGTTGCAGGCCGAGTACCCGCAACTGCAGCGCTACCCGCTGGAACTGGCCACATTCGCCAAGGGCGCGAAGGACTCGCAGGCACCGCAGCTGTGGATCGTCGACCCCCATGGCAACCTGGTGCTGCGCTACGACGCCCGGGTCAAGGGCAAGGACTTGCTCGATGACCTGCGCCACCTGCTGAAACTGTCGAATATCGGATGAGGGCAGCGACATGGCCAAACCTGGATTTCGCCTTGCCTTGTTCGCCACCCTGCTGGCGCTGATCGTGGTGCTGTTGGGGGCCTATACCCGGCTGACCCACGCCGGCCTCGGCTGCCCGGACTGGCCCGGTTGCTACGGCTTCATCAGCGTGCCGAAAAGCGAAGCCCAGCTGGCCCATGCCGAGCTGCATTTTCCCGAGTCGCCGGTGGAGGCGCACAAGGGCTGGAACGAGATGATCCACCGCTATTTTGCCGGCACCCTGGGCCTGCTGATCACGCTCCTGGCGGCCCGTTCCTGGACCCATCGGCGCTATCCCGGGCAACCCCTGAAGCTGCCGCTGTTCCTCCTATTGGTGGTGTTCGCCCAGGCTGCCTTCGGCATGTGGACCGTGACCCTCAAGCTCTGGCCCCAGGTGGTCACTGCGCACTTGCTGGGCGGCTTCGCCACCTTGAGCCTGCTGTTCCTGCTGACGCTGCGCCTGTCAGGCGTGCTGCCGGCGCTGATCGTCCCACGCCGCCTGCAGTACTGGGCCACGGCGGGGCTGGTGCTGGTGATCGGGCAGATCGCCCTGGGCGGATGGGTCAGTTCCAACTACGCGGCTGTGGCCTGCATCGACCTGCCCACCTGCCACGGCCAATGGTGGCCGCAGATGGATTTCGCCAACGGCTTCCACCTGACCCAGCACATTGGCCCCAATTACCTGGGCGGACAGCTGGACAGCGATGCCCGTACCGCGATCCACATGACCCACCGCCTGGGCGCGGTGCTGGTGAGTGTGGTGTTGCTGGGGCTGGCCTGGCAGTTGCGGCAGACCGGCATGACTCGCCTGGCCATGCTGGTGCTGGCGGCGCTGGCGGCGCAGGTCGGCCTGGGCCTGAGCAATGTGCTGCTGCACCTGCCGCTGCCGGTGGCGGTGGCTCACAACGCCGGGGGTGCTGCGCTGCTGCTGACCCTGGTACTGGTCAATTATCACGCCCGGACCAGCCTGGTGCAGGTCCGGGAGCGCCGGCCCCTGGGCTGGCGGCTCAGCCCACGCAAGCCGGTGTCGGGCCTGGTCACTATCAAAGGAGAGATGCCATGGCGACTCTGATTGGCGCACGCCAGCACCCCCAGGCGCTCTGGCGCGATTACCTGGAGCTGACCAAGCCCAAGGTGGTGGTACTGATGCTGATCACCTCCCTGGTGGGGATGTTCCTCGCCACCCGGGCCGGGGTGCCGTGGACGGTGCTGGTGTTCGGCAACCTGGGCATTGCCTTGTGTGCGGGCGGGGCGGCGGCGGTCAACCATGTGGTGGATCGGCGCATCGATGCGGTGATGGCCCGTACCCACAAACGTCCGCTGGCCGAGGGCCGGGTGTCGCCCCGGGCGGCGCTGGCCTTCGCCCTGTTGCTGGCAGTGGCCGGGCAAGCGCTGCTGCTGGCCTTCACCAACCCGCTCACGGCGTGGCTGACCCTGGCCTCGCTGTTGGGTTATGCGGTGGTCTACACCGGTTTTCTCAAGCGCGCGACGCCACAGAACATCGTCATCGGCGGGTTGGCCGGCGCGGCCCCGCCGTTGCTGGGCTGGGTCGCCGCCACCGGGCACATGAGCGCCGAGCCGTTGCTGCTGGTGCTGATCATCTTCGCCTGGACGCCACCGCATTTCTGGGCCCTGGCCATCCACCGCAAGGAGGAGTACGCCAAGGCCGATATCCCGATGCTGCCGGTGACCCATGGCGAGCACTACACCAAGGTGCATATCCTGCTCTATACCTTTGCCCTGCTGGCGGTGAGCCTGCTGCCCTTCGTGATCCACATGAGCGGCGTGCTGTACCTGGTCTGCGCCCTGGTCCTGGGCGGGCGCTTCCTGCAATGGGCCTGGGTGCTGTACCGTGGCACTCGACCGCACGCGGCGATCGATACCTTCAAGTACTCTATCTACTACTTGTTCCTGCTGTTCATCGCCTTGCTCGTAGACCACTACCTACTGTTGAACCTATGACCAGAACCCAGAAAACCGTCTTTATCCTCGTTGCCGTGGTCGCCCTGATCCTGGGGTTGACCGTCAACAAAGTACTGTCCGGCAAGGGCCAGGGCGACCCCACCGCGCTGATCGATGCCGGCATCATCATGTTGCCCCAGAGCCGCAGCCTGCCCGGGGTCAAGATGCTTGACCAGGATGGCCAGCCGGTGGTGGTGGATGAACTGAAGGGCAAATGGTCTCTGCTGTTCTTCGGCTACACCTTCTGCCCGGACATCTGCCCTACCACCCTGGCCCAGCTGCGCCAGATCAAGAGCGAGTTGCCCAAGGACGTGGTGGACCAGTTGCAGATCGTGCTGGTCAGCGTCGATCCCAACCGTGACACCCCGCAGCAGCTCAAGCAGTACCTGGGCTACTTCGACAAGGATTTTCGCGGCCTGACCGCCTCTTCGATGGAAGACCTGCAGAAGCTCGCCAACGCGGTGAGCATTCCCTTCATCCCGGCCGATACCAGCAAGCCCAACTACACCGTGGATCACAGTGGCAACCTGGCGGTGATCGGCCCGGACGGCAACCAGCGCGGTTTCATCCGTGCGCCGTTGAACAACCAGAAGCTGGTGGCCCAGCTGCCAGCGATGGTGCAGCGCAAGTAATGCTTGCCCTGTAGCCGCTGCCGCAGGCTGCGCCAAGGCGCGCAGCGCCTTCAGGATCGCCAGGGCGCGGCCTTCGGCAGCGGCCACACGAAGCTAGGTCACTAGGTCTGGGTGCATGTGCATGAAATGAAACGGGGCGCCCCAAGGCGCCCCGTTCGTGTTTCTGCGAGTCGATCAGAACGCCGGCACGATTGCGCCCTTGTACTTCTCTTCGATGAATTTCTTCACTTGCGGGCTGTGCAGGGCGGCTACCAGTTTTTTCATGGCGTCCGAATCCTTGTCGTCAGGGCGGGCCACCAGGATGTTCACGTAAGGCGAGTCCTTGCCTTCGATCACCAGGGCGTCCTTGGCCGGATCCAGCTTGGCTTCCAGGGCGTAGTTGGTATTGATCAGCGCCAGGTCGACCTGGGTCAGCACGCGCGGGATGGTGGCGGCTTCCAGCTCGCGGAACTTCAGGCCCTTGGTGTTCTCGCTGATGTCCTTGACGGTGGCCAGGATGTTGTTCGCGTCCTTGAGCTTGATCACACCGGCCTTGTCCAGCAGCAACAGGGCGCGACCGCCGTTGGTGGCATCGTTGGGCACGACCACGGTGGCGCCGTTGGGCAGTTCGGAGAGTTGCTTGTACTTGCTCGAGTAGGCGCCCAGGGGTTCGATGTGCACGCCGGCAACGCTCACCAGTTGGGTGCCCTTGGCCTTGTTGAACTCATCCAGGTAGGGCTGGTGCTGGAAGAAGTTGGCGTCCAGGCGTTTCTCGGCCACTTGCACGTTGGGTTGCACGTAGTCGGTGAAGACCTTGACCTTCAGGTCCACGCCTTCCTTGGCCAGGGCTGGCTTGACGAATTCCAGGATCTCGGCGTGGGGCACCGGAGTGGCAGCGACGGTCAGGGTTTCGGCGGCATGCGCGGAGAACGCGGCGACAGCTGCGAAAGCGACGAGTAGTTTTTTCATCGAACAAGCTCCTTGTAAGTCGCCCGACCCCGGGCGCCTGCCGGCCAGACCGGCGATTGCGTTTATTTACGGGAAAAGTGCACTACCAGCTTATCGCCAATGATCTGCAGAACCTGAACCAGCACGATCAGCAGCACCACGGTGACCAGCATCACGTCGTCCTGGAAACGCTGGTAACCATAACGAATGGCCAGGTCGCCAAGCCCGCCTGCACCCACCACGCCAGCCATGGCGGTATAGCCCACCAGGGCAATGGCGGTGACGGTGATGGCCGCGATGATGCCGGGACGGGCCTCTGGCAGCAGGGCGTTCATGATGATCTGCCGGGTCGTGGCGCCCATGGCCTGGGTCGCCTCGATGATGCCGCGGTCGACTTCACGCAGCGCGGTTTCCACCAGGCGGGCGAAGAACGTCGAGGCTCCCACCACCAGCGGCGGGATAGCGCCAGCCACGCCCAGGGAGGTGCCAGTGATGAGGATGGTAGTGGGGATCATCACGATCAACAGGATGATGAACGGCAGCGAGCGGATGGCGTTGACCACGAAGCCCAGCACCGAGTAGACCGATTTCTGTTCCAGCAGCTGCTTGGGGCTGCACAGGAACAGCAGGACCCCCAGGGGCAGGCCCACCAGCACGGTGAAGAACAGCGACGTGCTGAGCATGATCATGGTGTCGCTGGTGGCGATGCCGATATCGACCCAGTCGATATTGTCGAAGTACGTCAGTAGGTGTTCCATCAGCGCAGCACCTCCATGTGGACATCCGCCGCGGTGAAGCGGGCAAAGGCCGCTTCCATGTCACCGCCAGTGATGGCCAGGGTCAATTGCCCGTAAGGGGTGTCTTTGATGCGGTCGATGCGACCGGCCAGGATGCTGTAGTCGACTCCGGTCTCCCGGGCGACGGTGCCCAGCAGCGGCGCGTAGGTGGATTCGCCCTGGAAGGTCAGGCGCACGATGCGCCCCGGTACATGGGCGAAGTCGTCGCGCTGTTCGTTCTCGTCGACCTGCTCGTCTTCCTGGACGAAACGCTTGGTGGTCGGGTGCTTGGGGTGCAGGAACACCTGGGCCACGTCGCCCTGCTCGACGATCATGCCGGCGTCCATCACCGCCACCTGGTCGCAGACGCGACGGATCACGTCCATCTCGTGGGTGATCAGGACGATGGTCAGCTTCAGTTCGCGATTGATCTCGGCCAGCAGCTGCAGGACCGAGGCCGTGGTTTGCGGGTCCAGGGCGCTGGTGGCTTCATCGCACAGCAGGATCTTGGGCTTGGTGGCCAGGGCGCGGGCGATGCCGACGCGCTGCTTCTGGCCGCCGGACAACTGCGCCGGGTACTTGCGCGCATGGTCGGCCAGGCCCACGCGGGCCAGCAGTTCATTGACGCGTTTGTCGATCTCGGTCCGCGACAGGCCACCGGCGAGCAGCAGGGGCAGGGCCACGTTGTCGGCCACGGTCTTGGAGGCCAGCAGGTTGAAGTGCTGGAAGATCATCCCGACCTGCTGGCGGAACCGGCGCAGGCCGCTGGCGTCCAGCGCGGTGACTTCCTCGTTGTCGACGATGATCCTGCCGCCGCTGGGGTTTTCCAGGCGGTTGATCAGGCGCAGCAGGGTGCTCTTGCCCGCGCCGGAGTGGCCGATCAGGCCGAAGACCTGGCCAGCCTCGACCCGAAGATTGGTCGGGTGCAGTGCGGGATTGTCCCTACCGGCGACCCGATAGGTTTTATGGACGTTTTGAAACTCGATCACGTAGCGAACCTTGTGAGGCGCGTTAGAAAGGGGTCAGCGGTTAGCCGGGCGCGCATTTTAGCCTGTCCGTATAGAGGTTCTTAGCATTTATTTCGTAATCATCCTGCCATTTGGCAATAACGCGATCAAAGGTCATAAAAAAGGAACGCTCGCGCCGACTTCCCAGTCACTACTTAAGCCACTCGAAAGCGCCCAGGTGCCGTGCCTCGGCGCATCTGTCCACGAAGCCCAGGCACGCCAGGGATTTCGTCAACGAGGAGTATGTGTCTGATGAGTACCAAGAAAACCAGTACCCCGAACAGCCAGGCGGCCGGGACCGACACCCTGGACCGGGGCAACAGCAACGCCAAGCTCGAGAGCCTGGAACGGTTTCGCAGCGATGCGACCGGGCAGGCCCTGCGCACCAACCAGGGGGTGAAGATCGCCGACAACCAGAACACGCTGAAAGTCGGTGCCCGCGGCCCTTCCCTGCTCGAAGACTTCATCATGCGGGAGAAGATCACCCACTTCGACCATGAGCGGATTCCCGAGCGCATCGTCCACGCCCGGGGCACCGGGGCCCACGGTTTTTTCCAGAGCTACGACAACCACGCGGCGCTGACCAAGGCCGGCTTCCTGTGCGACCCAGGGAAAAAGACGCCGGTGTTCGTGCGTTTTTCCACGGTCCAGGGGCCGCGAGGTTCCGGCGATACCGTGCGCGATGTGCGGGGCTTTGCCGTGAAGTTCTTCACCGACGAGGGCAACTTCGACCTGGTGGGCAACAACATGCCGGTATTCTTCATCCAGGATGCGATCAAGTTTCCCGATTTCGTGCATGCGGTCAAACCCGAGCCCCACAACGAGATGCCCACCGGCGGTTCGGCCCACGACACCTTCTGGGACTTCGTTTCGCTGGTGCCGGAGTCCGCGCACATGGTGATCTGGGCCATGTCCGACCGGGCCATTCCCAAGAGCCTGCGCAGCATGCAGGGTTTCGGCGTGCACAGTTTCCGCTTGATCAATGCCGAGGGCCGTTCGAGCTTCGTCAAGTTCCACTGGCATCCGAAGGTGGGCACCTGTTCGCTGGTTTGGGATGAGGCACAGAAGCTGGCGGGCAAGGACACCGACTTCCATCGTCGCGACCTGTGGGAGGCCATCGAGACCGGTGACTATCCGGAGTGGGAGCTGGGCGTGCAGATCATCGCCGAGGAGGACGAGCACAGGTTCGACTTCGACATTCTCGACCCGACCAAGCTGATTCCCGAGGAACTGGTGCCCGTCACGCCGCTGGGCAAGATGGTGCTCAACCGCAACCCGGACAACTTCTTCGCCGAGACCGAGCAAGTGGCGTTCTGTCCGGGGCATATCGTGCCCGGGATCGACTTTTCCAACGATCCGCTGCTGCAGGGCCGGCTGTTTTCCTACACCGACACCCAGATCAGTCGCCTGGGTGGCCCCAACTTCCACGAGCTGCCGATCAACCGGCCCGTGGCGCCGTTCCACAATAGCCAGCGCGATGCCATGCACCGCTCCACCATCGACAAGGGACGAGCCTCCTACGAGCCCAATTCCATCGACGGCGGCTGGCCCAGAGAGACCCCGCCGGCGGCGCAGAACGGCGGCTTCGAGAGCTACAACGAACGCATTGATGCGCACAAGATCCGCCAGCGCAGCGAGTCCTTCAGCGATCACTTCTCCCAGGCGCGGCTGTTCTTCCACAGCATGAGCAAGCATGAGCAGGAGCACATCATCGCCGCCTACAGCTTCGAGCTGGGCAAGGTCGAGCGGCCGCAGATCCGCGAGCGTCAGGTGAACGAGATCCTTGCCAACATCGACTTGCAACTGGCCAGGCGCGTGGCCGAGAACCTCGGGCTGCCGGCTCCCAAGAAGGGCACGGTGGCCGAGCGCAAGGTCTCGCTGGCGCGCTCGCCGGCCCTGAGCCAGGCCAATTTGTTGTCGGGGGATATCAAGACCCGCAAGGTGGCGGTGCTGGTGGCCAATGGCGTCGATGGCGCGGCGGTCACGGCCTTGCGCAAGGCGCTCAAGGCCGAGGGCGCCCATGCCAAGGTGCTGGGGCCGACCTCGGCGGCGGTGACCACCGCGCAAGGCCAGGCGCTGGCGGTGGATGCCTCCATGGAAGGCTTGCCGTCTGTGGCGTTCGATGCGGTGTTCGTGCCCGGTGGCGCCCAGTCGATCAAGGCCCTGACCGGTGATGGGGTGGCGCTGCACTATGTGCTTGAGGCCTATCGGCACCTGAAGGCCATCGCCTTGCACGGCGAAGCCAGGGAGCTGTTGCAGGTGCTTCGCCTGGAGGCGGATGAGGGTTTGATCGTCGGTGGCGATGCCAAGGCGTTGAAAGCGTTCTTCGCCGCCATTGCCCAGCATCGGGTGTGGAGTCGCGAGCCCAGGGCCAAGGCGGTCCCGGCTTGAGGTGGTGGCCGGCAGCCCGTGGGCTGCCGGCCACTGTCATTGCGCCTGGCGTGGGGTCAGGACGACCTGGGCCGGTACGTGGCGCACGATCTGCCGGCTGATCTTCTGGTCGAAGGCGGGATCGAGCTTCTTCACCCGCTTGCCCAGCAGGGTCGAGAGCCAGGGATAGTCTTCGGTGCGCGGCACCTGGAGAGTGACGTCGCACTGGTAGTTCACCACGTCGGCGGCCAGGGCATCGAGCTGATGCCGCAGCTTGCGGATATCGGTGACGTTCAGGGCGATGGTGCTGCTGGGCGCCGCAGGGTCGATGAGCCTGGCCGGTGGTCGCGCTTCGGCGGCCTTCAGGGCGGCTTCGGCCTTGTCCAGTTCGGCCTTGCGGGCGTGGGCGATGGCGCTGTTGACGCCGCCGGTCAGGGCCGGCGCCTTGGGCATCAGGGCCCGGGCACGGCTCAAGGCGGTGGCTGCGGCGTTCACATCGCCCTTCTGCAGGACGATCTGGCTGCGCTGCAGGTAGGCCTCGGCCAGCTGGCGCTGGTACTGCACCAGTTGTGGGTCGTCCGGCGTTTGTGCCTGCAGGGTGCCCAACTGGTCCTCGGCGGTCGCCAGTTCGTTGCTGGCGATGCTTTGTTGCAGCTGTGCAATGGCCGTGGCCCGCGCATCGGGGACCTCGGTGGCGGCCGGTGGCGTGCTTTGGCAAGCCCCCAGCAGCAGGGAGAATGCGACAAGGAGCAGATAACGGGAGGCGAACGGCTTCATTCCTGCGACTCTCTAATTGCGCAAAAAGCGAGCAAGTCTACACCCCTCGACGGGGCAGAACAAAACTCAGCAGAAACAGTGCGGCGGCCGTGACCACGATCGATGGCCCGGCCGGGGTGTCCTTGAACCAGGACAAGGCCAGCCCGCCGACCACGGCCAGCATGCCCAGGAGGCTGGCGCCCAGGGCCATCTGCTCCGGCGAGCGGGCGTGACGCTGTGCCGCAGCGGCCGGAATGATCAGCAGGGAGGTGATCAGCAGTACCCCGACGATCTTCATCGCCACGGCGATCACCACTGCGATCAGCAGCATCAGCGCCATGCGCAGCGAGGCCACGGGCAGGCCCTCGACCCTGGCCAGCTCCTCGTGCACGGTGATTGCCAGCAACGGCCGCCACAGCGCCACCAGCAACAACAGCACGGCTGCGCTGCCGCCGAGGATCCATGCCAGGTCGCCGGGGCTGATCGCCAGCAGGTCGCCGAACAGATAGGCCATCAGGTCGATTCGCACTTCATGCATGAAGCTTAGTACCACCAGGCCCAGAGACAGGGTGCTGGGGGCAAGAATCCCCAGCAGTGTGTCGGATGCCAGGGGCTGGCGCTGTTGCAGGGTCACCAGCAGTACTGCCAGCAGCAGGCAGCCCACGGTGACCGCCACCGCCGGGCTGACATCCAGCAGGAAGCCCAGGGCCACCCCCAGCAGCGCGGCGTGGGACAGGGTGTCGCCGAAATAGGCCATGCGCCGCCAGACTACGAAGGAGCCCAGGGGGCCGGCGACCAGGGCCAGGGACAAACCTGCGAGCAGGGCATACAGCAGGAAATCAGCCATGCTTGCAGTTTTCTCCGTGGACATGGGGCTGGACCACGACCGAGCCATGCAGGTCGTGGGCGTGATCGTGATGGTGGTGATAGATCGCCAGGCTCGGGGCGTTCTTGCCGAACAGCTCGACGAAGGCCGGATCGCCGCTGACCTGCTCGGGGTGGCCGGAGCAGCAGACATGACGGTTGAGGCAGACCACCTGGTCGGTGGTGCTCATCACCAGGTGCAGGTCGTGGGAGACCATCAGCACGCCACAGCCGTGGCGGTCCCGCAGGCGGGTGATCAGGCTGTAGAGTTCGGCCTGGCCGGCCACATCGACGCCTTGCACCGGCTCGTCCAGCACCAGCAGCTCTGGCTCGCGCAGCAGCGCCCGGGCCAGCAGCACCCGCTGCATTTCTCCGCCGGAAATGCTCTGCACGGGGCTGTCGATCACCTGCTCGGCGCCCACTTCCTTGAGTGCCGCCAGGGCACGGGTGCGGTCCACTCCGGGCACCAGGCGCAGGAAACGCAGGACCGACAGGGGCAGGGTCGGGTCGACGTGGAGTTTTTGCGGCATGTAGCCGACCCGCAACCGGGGCTTGCGCCAGACGCTGCCGGTGTCGGGCTTGAGCAGGCCGAGCACGGCGCGTACCAGGGTGGTCTTGCCGGCGCCATTGGGGCCGATCAGGGTGACGATCTGTCCGGGTTCGACGCTGAGCTGGATGTTGTCCAGCACGCTCTGCCCGGCAAAGGTCACCCCGACCTGCTCGAGGCGGATCAATGCAGTGCTCATCAAGCCCCCTGGCAGCCCGAGCAGAGCCCGACCACCTCGACGGTCTGGCCTTCGACCACGAAGCCGACGTCGCGGGCGCTGTTGATGATCGCGTCGCTGATGGATTTCTGTTCGAGCTCGATGGCCGCGTGGCACTCGCGGCAGATCAGGAACTGGCCCTGGTGCGCGTGTTCCGGATGGTTGCAGCCGACGAAGGCGTTGAGCGAGGCGATGCGGTGCACCAGGCCGTTTTCCAGGAGGAAATCCAGGGCGCGGTAGACGGTGGGCGGGGCGGCGCGGCGACCGTCCTGCTCGCTGAGCACCGCCAGGATGTCGTAGGCGCCCAGGGGCTTGTGGCTTTGCCAGACCAGCTCGAGCACCCGTCGGCGCAGCGCGGTCAGGCGCAGGCCCTGCCGTGTGCACAGGGCATCGGCCTCCGACAGTGCGTTGTGCACGCAGTGAGAGTGGTCGTGTGGTCGGCTGGCGAGGGGTGTTTTAGGCATGAGCGGCGACGAGGTTGGTGAGAGACGTTATTATGTTACCCGCTATCGCCTCTTCGAGTGTTCATCGTGCCCCGACTTTTTCGTCTTTTTGTCGCTTTTGCCTTCAGCTTGTTCGCGATCGGTTCGGCCCAGGCCGACGTCCGGGTACTGACCAGCATCAAGCCGCTGCAGCTGATTGCCGCAGCCGTGCAGGATGGCGTGGCGATTCCCGAAGTGTTGCTGCCGCCGGGCGCCTCGCCGCACAACTACGCGCTGCGCCCCTCCGATGTGCGCAAGGTGCAGAGCGTCGACCTGCTGTACTGGATCGGCCCGGACATGGAAGGTTTCCTGCCGCGTGTCCTGAAGGGCCGCGGCCTGCCCTCGGTGGCGGTACAGGACCTGCCCGGCATGAAGCTTCGGCATTTTTCCGAAGACAGCCACTCCCACGCCGAAGAGGCCGATGAACATGACCACGATCATCGGCCGGGCACCCTGGATGCGCATCTCTGGCTGTCGCCGGTCAACGCCCGGGTGATCGCCACCCGCATGGCGGCCGACCTGAGCGCTGCCGATCCGGCCAATGCCGCGCGGTACCAGGACAACCTGAAGGCCTTCAGCGAGCGCCTGGATGCTCTGGATACCCGCCTGAAGGCTCGCCTGGCGGGCATCGCCGGCAAGCCGTACTTCGTCTTCCATGAAGCCTTCGATTATTTCGAGGACGCCTATGGCCTCAAGCACACCGGGGTGTTCAGTGTTGCCGCCGAAGTGCAGCCCGGAGCCCAGCATGTGGCAGCCATGCGCGCCCGCCTGCAACAGGTCGGCAAGACTTGCGTGTTCAGCGAACCGCCGCTGCGCCCGCGGCTGGCAGAAACCCTGGTGGCCGGTTTGCCGGTGAAGCTGGCCGAGCTGGATGCCCTGGGTGGCTACACCCCGGCTTCCGCGACGGGCTACGAGCAGGTGCTGGAGAAGCTGGGGAATGATCTGGCAGGCTGCCTGGAGCAGCTGTAGTCGGACGTTCCAGCTGGGGACCTCTTCTTCGCGGGCCAGCCTGCTCTTGCCATGACAGCGCAGGAGCGGTCTGGCCCGCGAAGCGTTTCAGAGGGCGAACGGCAGGGCTACGCTGACGTGCTGGCGCTGCGCCAGGTAGCGCTGGAACTCCATCGGGTCGTGAATCAGCACGTCCTGGCCAGCGAAGGTCTCGGCAGCGATCAGGCGTGACAGCCAGAAACGCACGCAGGCCACCCGCAGGATGGTTGGCCACAACTCGGCCTCGGCGGCGGTGAAGGGCCGCAGGGCCGCGTAGGCGCCCAGCAGGGCGCGGGCGCGCTGGCCATCGAGCACACCTTCGGCGTCGGAGCACCAGTCGTTCAGGGCAATGGCCACGTCGTACAGCATCGGTCCCGAGCAAGCGTTGTAGAAGTCGATCAGGCCGGTCAGGTGGGTGCCTTCGAACATGGCGTTGTCACGGAACAGGTCGGCATGGATGTTGGCCCGCGGCAGGGCGAGGATGCTGGTCTTCTGGGCGACGATTTCATCCAGCGCCCGCTGCAGCAGTTCCTGGGCCGCGCTATCCAGGTGCGGCAGCAGTTTTGCGCCTTCTCCCTGCATCCAGTCCAGGCCGCGATCGGTCTTGCGCTTGATCATGTTGTCCTTGGTGGCCACGTGCAGGTGACCCAGCAGCTCGCCGACCTGGACGCAGTGCTGGGCATTGGCCTGCTTGACGTGCTTGCCGGCCAGGCGCGGTTGCAGCAGCGCCGGCTTGCCAGCCAGTTCCCGCAGGGCGATGCCGTCAGTGGTGCGCAGGGCGTAGGGCACAGGCAGGTCCGCTTCGTGCAGTACGTCCAGCAACTCGATGAAGAACGGCATTTCCTGGATCGGGCCGCGCTCGACCAGGGTCAGGACGAATTCGCCCTGCTCCAGGCTGATGAAGAAATTGGTGTTTTCGCTACCAGCGGCAATCCCCTGGAAGTCAAGCAGGCGGCCGAGCCCGTACGGGGCGAGAAAGGTTTCCAGCTCGGGCCGAGCCAGGGGGGTGAACACAGACATGGTTGAGAACTGCCAGTACGGGCGCCGCTATCGAGACGGCGCCATTGAGTTGAAATGGGAGTGGCTTACCACTCGAAGATTTTCCACGAAGGGATCAGCATATCCGGCTGATCCGAACGGATGAAATTGCCGTCGGAGCCATCAGCGCGCACCAGGAAATAGGGTTTGCCACCCTTGGGTGTGACCTTGATGGCATACAGGAAGCCATTTTGCCGGTATTCCTGGATGGTCTTGTCACCTTCCGTGCGAATGGTCACTTCCGGGTCTGCCGATGGAGCATCTTCTGCGGCGATCACTGCCACGGGAGAGAGTGCAATCAGGCTGGCCAGCAGCAAGCGATTTAGTGTGCGCATGATAACCTTGTCCCTTTGTCGTCAACGGTCCCGCTATTCTAGCGCCGGACCCGCCCAAAAGGTTGATCCTACTCATGAGCCAAGCCCCCCTCGTCCTGGTGGACGGATCGTCCTACCTGTACCGCGCCTTCCACGCACTGCCACCGCTGACCACCTCCAGAGGCATGCCGACCGGCGCGGTCAAGGGCGTGCTGAACATGCTCAAGAGCCTGCGTAAACAGTACCCGCACAGCCCGTTCGCCGTGGTGTTCGACGCCAAGGGCGGCACCTTCCGCGATGAAATGTATGCCGAGTACAAAGCCAACCGCCCAAGCATGCCGGACGACATGCGTGTGCAGATCGAGCCCCTGCATGCCAGCGTGATCGCCCTGGGTTTCCCCCTGTTGTGCGTCGAAGGCGTGGAGGCCGACGACGTGATCGGCACCCTGGCCCGCAGCAGCTCGGCGGCGGCCCGGCCAGTGGTGATTTCCACCGGTGACAAGGACATGGCGCAGTTGGTGGATGGGCACATTACGCTGGTCAACACCATGTCCGGTAGCAGCATGGATGTTGAAGGCGTAAAGGAGAAATTCGGTGTCGCTCCCGAGCAGATCATTGATTACCTGGCGTTGATGGGCGACTCCTCCGATAACATTCCTGGCGTTCCGGGCATTGGTCCGAAAACCGCCTCCGGCCTGCTGGTGGGCGTCAACGGTGGCCTCAAGGAGCTGTACGAGCAGCTCGACATTGTGCCGACCCTGCCGATCCGGGGAGCCAAGACCCTGCCGGCCAAGCTCGAAGAGCACAAGGAAATGGCCTTCCTTTCCTATCAGTTGGCCACCATCAAGATCGACGTGCCGCTGGACGTGGGGCTGGATGACCTGCACCTGCGCGAGCCGGACCGCGAGAAGTTGATGGAGCTCTACAGCTTGATGGAGTTCAAGAGCTGGATCGACGAACTGGGGCGCGATGCCAAGCGCGTCGAGCTCGATACCGCCGCGACTGCCTTGACACTGGAGTCCCCGGCCCAGGCCGAGCAGGCGCCGCTGGAGCTGCAATACGAAACCATCCTCGACCAGGGGCGCTTCGATGCCTGGCTGGACAAGCTCAAGGGCGCCAAGCTGATCGCCTTCGATACCGAGACCACGGGCATCGATGCGCAGCAGGCGCAACTGGTGGGCTTGTCCTTCTCGGTCAAGGCTGGGGAGGCGGCCTACGTTCCCCTGACTCATTCCTACATGGGCGCGCCGGAGCAGCTGGACCGCGACACCGTGTTGCTGGCCCTGAAGCCGTTGCTGGAGGACCCCAAGCTGCTCAAGGTCGGCCAGCATGCCAAGTTCGACATGAACATCCTGGCCAACTGCGCCATCGGTGGCGACCAGGCCAATGGCATCACCATGCGCGGCGTGGCCTTCGACACCATGCTCGAATCCTATGTGCTCAACTCCACCGCAACCCGCCACGACATGGACAGCCTGGCGCAGAAGTACCTGGACCACAGCACCGTGAGCTTCCAGGACATCGCCGGCAAGGGCGCCAAGCAACTGACCTTCGACCAGATTCCGCTGGAGCAGGCGGGGCCCTACGCCGCCGAGGACGCTGACGTGACCCTGCGTCTGCACCAGGCTCTGTTCGAGAAGCTGACCGCGATCCCGAGCCTGGCCAGCGTGCTGACCGACATCGAGATGCCATTGGTACCGGTGCTGGCGCGTATCGAGCGCCAGGGTGCGCTGGTGGACGACAAACTGCTGGGCGTGCAGAGCATCGAGCTGGGCGACAAGATGGTGGCCCTGGAGCGCGAGGCCTTCGAGATTGCCGGCGAGGAATTCAATCTGGGCTCGCCCAAGCAGTTGGGCAGCATTCTCTACGACAAGCTGGGCCTGCCGGTGCTGAAGAAGACCGCCAAGGGCCAGCCGTCGACCGCCGAAGAGGTGCTGGCCAAGCTGGCCGAAGACGATTACCCACTGCCCCGGGTGCTGATGCAGTACCGCTCCATGAGCAAACTCAAGAGCACCTACACCGACCGCCTGCCGGAGCAGATCAACCCGCGCACGGGGCGGATCCACACCTCCTATCACCAGGCGGTGGCCTCTACCGGGCGCTTGTCCTCCAGCGACCCGAACCTGCAGAACATTCCGGTGCGCACGGCCGAGGGCCGGCGAATTCGCCAGGCTTTCGTCGCCCCGGCTGGCTACAAGCTGCTGGCGGCGGACTACTCGCAGATCGAGCTGCGGATCATGGCTCACCTGTCCCGGGACGAAGGGCTGCTCAATGCCTTTCGCAACAACCTGGACGTGCACACGGCCACCGCGGCCGAGGTGTTCAAGGTCGAGCTTGCGGATGTCACGTCCGATCAGCGGCGCAGTGCCAAGGCCATCAACTTCGGCCTGATCTACGGCATGGGCGCGCAAAAGCTGGGCAAGGACATCGGCGTCGATACCAAGCAGGCCAAGGCCTATATCGATACCTACTTCGCCCGCTATCCCGGGGTGCGTGAATACATGGACCGTACCCGCGCCCAGGCGGCCGACCAGGGGTACGTCGAAACCATCTTCGGTCGCCGCCTGTACCTGCCGGAGATCAACTCCAACAAGCCCCAGGAGCGGGCCGGCGCCGAACGCACCGCGATCAACGCACCGATGCAGGGCACTGCGGCGGACATCATCAAGAAGGCCATGGTGGCGGTGGACAACTGGCTGCAGTCCTCGGGGCTGGATGCCCGGGTGATTCTCCAGGTGCACGACGAACTGGTGCTGGAAGTGCGCGAGGACCTGGTCGACCAGGTGCGCGAAGAGATCCGCGGCTACATGAGCGGCGCGGCGACTCTGGATGTACCGCTATTGGTCGAAGTCGGGGTGGGAAACAATTGGGATGAGGCCCATTAAGGGGACTCCATGGCGGTTTTTGCCGCGGCATAGTGTCGCGGCAAAAACTGGCGGAAAGCTATTAGCACGGAAAATTTCATCGTTTATTGCCAATAGTTTTTGCAGCGCTCGGAACTAAATCGAGTCATGCCTACTCAGAGGTACTGAATGGCTGGTGAAGCCCTTCAATGCTCCTATGTTGTGTTAAGTGTTGGCAGATATCTGGACCCCGCCCTAGCGGTCTAGAACTTGAACCCCGAACTTCCCCCTCCCCATATGAAGTCCGGGGTTTTTTTTGCCTGAAAATTGCCTACGTGGCGACCATGCTGCGTTAAAAAGCGGCGGGAAGTGCTCATTTAGGCCCCTAAACTCCGCTTTCCCGCCACTTTTTGCCTTGCCTGATCACCGGGCAGACAATTTTTATCTCTCTCAAGCCTCGATCTCGGCACCTTTGTCGGCCAGTTCCAGCCAGCCCGCCAGCACGGTGTAGGCCTCTTCCAGACCCATGCGCTTGGGTGCGGAGAACAGCTGGATAGTGATGGCTTCGCCCCAGCCCTTGCGGATCTGCGACTGGACCTTGAGCAGGCTGTTCTTGGCCGCGCCGTAGGTCAGCTTGTCGGCCTTGGTCAGCAGGATGTGCATGGGCATGCCGCTGGCGACGGCCCAGTCCAGCATCAAGGTGTCGAAGTCGGTCATCGGATGACGGATATCCATCATCAGGATCAGGCCCTTGAGGCTCTCGCGGCTGCCCAGGTAGGCCTCCAGGTGACGCTGCCAGTGCTGCTTCAGCGGAATCGGCACCTTGGCGTAGCCGTAGCCTGGCAGGTCGACCAGACGGCGATCGTCGTCTAGCTTGAAGAAGTTCAGCAACTGCGTGCGACCCGGGGTCTTCGAGGTGCGTGCCAGGCTGGCGTGGGTCAGGGTGTTCAGGGCGCTGGATTTACCGGCGTTGGAGCGCCCGGCAAAGGCTACTTCGAAGCCGGCGTCGTCCGGGCATTGATCGACCTTGGCGGCGCTGAGCATGAAAGTGGCCTGTTGGCACAGGCCGAGGATGGGGTTCTTCAGTTGCATGGGATTTCCGAATAGGGGCGATGCCAAGGGTGGGTGCGGCGAGCGGTGTCGTTTAAGTTTCAGTAACGCCAGTATATAATGCCGCAGATTTTGTGTGCGCTTTGTCCCAGCGTAGGATGAAGCTCACGAGAGCGATAAACCTTGGATGCGCATTAGAACGCAGCACGCTCTCAACCCTGAAAAGGTCGTTTTATGACGAAATGGCTGCTAGCTGCCGGCGTCCTGATGCCGCTTTACAGCGCTCAGGCTACACAGGATCCGGAAGCTGTGTACAACCGTGTTTGTGGGGCTTGTCATTCCGGCCAACTACCCACGGCGCCCCGCAAGGGCGACCAGGAAGCTTGGGCGCCGAGGTTGGCGCAAGGTATGGAGACGCTGGTGCAACACGTGACCCAGGGTTTCAAGGCGATGCCGCCGCGTGGTTTGTGCATGGACTGCAGTGCCGAGGATTACCGAGTCATCATCCACTGGATGAGCGAGTGATCCCGGTCCATAACTCTTAACCCTTAGCCGTAGTTGGATTAGCTGATGAACAAATTACTCGTGAGTCTGCTGTTGACCCTGGGCATCACTGGTGTTGCCCATGCCGCAGGCGACGCTGCTGCCGGTCAGGCGAAAGCCGCAGTCTGTGGCGCTTGCCACGGCCCTGATGGGAACAGCATGGCGCCAAACTTTCCCAAGCTGGCGGGTCAGGGGGAAAAGTACCTGGACAAGCAGTTGCACGATATCAAGTCCGGCAAGCGTCAAGTGCTGGAAATGACCGGCTTGCTGACCAACCTGAGTGATCAGGACCTGGCCGACATCGCGGCCTATTTCGCCAGCCAGAAAGGCAGTGTCGGTGCCGCCGATCCCAAGGTCGTGGCCCGTGGCGAAGAGCTGTTCCGCGGCGGCAAGCTGGACCAGGGCATGCCAGCCTGCACCGGTTGCCACTCGCCGAACGGTGCGGGTAACGCTGCAGCCGGCTTCCCTCACCTGAGTGGCCAGCACGCTCAGTACGTGGCCAAGCAGCTGACCGATTTCCGCGAAGGTGCCCGTACCAACGACGGCGACACCATGGTCATGCGCAGCATCGCCGGCAAACTGAGCAACAAGGATATCGAAGCGGTATCCAGCTATATTCAGGGCCTGCACTGAGGCCGCTTCGATCAGTTGCTGGCCGATGCGCAGCCAAGGCCACGTTAATGATCGATTAATCTGACGGTGCAAGCATAAAGGGTGGCTCAGGCCGCCCTTTTTTATGGCGCCAGCCGCTACACTAGCGAACTCAAGCCTGCCATGACCTGTCTGAATTCAGGTCGCGCGAGGCGCCTAAATTGTCCAGGAGTAAAGCATGCGTAATCTGATTCTCAGCGCCGCTCTCGTTACCGCCAGCCTGTTTGGCGCGACCGCTCAAGCCGCCGAGCCGCTTGAGGCCGGCAAACAGTATGTGGAGTTGAGCAGCGCCGTTCCGGTTGCGGTGCCTGGCAAGATCGAAGTAGTGGAGCTGTTCTGGTACGGCTGCCCGCATTGCTATGCCTTCGAGCCCACCATCAATCCATGGGCCGAGAAGCTCCCGGCCGACGTCAACTTCGTTCGTATCCCTGCCATGTTCGGCGGTATCTGGAATGTTCACGGCCAGCTGTTCATCACCCTGGAAGCCATGGGTGTCGAGCACAAGGTGCACAAGGCCGTTTTCGAAGCCATCCACAGCGGCAAGAAGCTCGCCACACCTGAAGAAATGGCCGAGTTCCTGGTTGGCGAAGGCGTCGACAAGGACAAGTTCCTGAGCACCTACAATTCCTTCGCCGTGAAGGGCAAGGTCGAGGATGCCAAGAAGAAGGCCCAGGCCTACCAGATCACCGGCGTACCGACCATGGTGGTCAATGGCAAATACCGCTTCGACCTGGGCACTTCTGGTGGTCCTGAGGGCGCACTGAATGTCGCCGATCAGCTGATCGCCAAAGAGCGCGCAGCCAAGTAAGCGCTGCCGCCATGCTGCGCTGGGGCTCGGAACGCATCGTTGGCCTGCATGATCCGCAGGTCAACGAACATCATTTAGCGTCGTCCGGCCTGCCGGCTGACAGCCGTCTGCGCTTGCTCAGTTTCAACATCCAGGTCGGTATCAGCACCGAGCGTTATCGTCACTACCTGACTCGTGGCTGGCAGCACCTGCTGCCCCACACGGGGCGGGCGGACAACCTGCAGAAGATCGGTAGCCTGCTGGGAGACTTCGACCTGGTGGCCCTGCAGGAGGCCGATGGCGGCAGCCTGCGCTCGGGCTATGTCAATCAAGTGGAACACCTGGCCCAGCTGGGTGCCTTTCCCTACTGGTACCAGCAACTCAACCGCAACCTTGGGCGCCTGGCTCAGCACAGCAATGGCGTGCTCAGTCGCTTGCGCCCCTGGGCCATTGAAGATCATCCGTTGCCAGGTCCGAAAGGGCGTGGCGCGATCCTGCTGCGGTTCGGCGAAGGCCCGGATGCGCTGGTGGTGGTGATGATGCACCTGGCGCTCGGTGCCCGGGCGCGAACCCGGCAACTGGCGTACATTCGCGAGTTGATTGGCGGTTACAAGCACCAGGTCCTGATGGGCGACATGAACACCCATGCCAGCGACCTGCTGGAGCATTCTCCCTTGCGTGACCTCAGCCTGCTGGCGCCGCAACTGCAGGCGACCTTCCCCAGCTGGCGTCCGCAACGCTGCCTGGACCACATCCTGCTCAGCCCCAGCCTGACCCTGGAGCGTGTCGAGGTCCTGGCTCAACCCATATCCGATCACCTGCCGGTCGCGGTAGAGATTCGTCTGCCGGGTTCGCTCACGGCCGATGCATTGCCCGCGTTGAGTCCTGCCCCTCGCGGAACCGATGAATGAGCGACGACGCCCAGCGCTGGAAAGAGAAGTACCTCAAGAGCATCGAACAGCAGGACAAGCTAGAGCGCCGCTGGGCTGCCCGGCTTGACCTGCTGCGCCGCGGCCTGGTGCGCAGCACCCTGGCGGCGGAAGGGACGGATCGTGCAGTCGACCAATGCATGAAGGAAATGCGCGAGGTCGTGCGGGCCGACGATATGGACGCCGGGCTGGCTGCCCTGTTGCCCCGACTGGAAAAGGCCGTGCTGGATTCCGAGCAGCGCCGGGAAACCCGCATCGACCAGATGAGCAGCGCCCTGACGGCGCTGGTCACCCAATTGCAGGCCTTGCCCCTGCCGCGCGAGGTCAGCCGTCCGCTCAAGGTCTTCGCCAAGCAGCTGGATGGCCGGGTCAGCCAGGCGCGGGAGATCCCGCTACTGCTGGGCGAGTTGAGCACCCTGCAAGGCAAGGCCCTGAACCAGTTGGACAGCCCGGTCGAGCCGGAGCGTCCGAGCCTGTTGCAGCGCTTGTTCGGAGCGCGCGATGCCGGCGATGCGACGCCCGTACCCCAGCCCGCACCTGTGCCAGAGGCACCGACACCCGCGTCGGACAGCCAGTCCCGGCCCGAAGAGGCTGCCCACGATACGCTGCACGAGCATGGCCAGGCGCCGGCACGCATAGCACCCGCAGCTCTTGCCAGCCCCCAGGGGCCCGTCGTCTCGCCAGCGGTACAGGAGGCGGCGGATATCCTGCCAGAGCCGTCCTTCGAGCCTGTCGCCACCCAGCCCAAGCCCACGCTTGAACCTGAGCCTGAGCCTGAGCCCGAAGCCGAACCGGTCGCGGCGTCGGTGGTCGCCTTCGTACCGCCGGTCCTGCCCCGGGAGGAAGCCCCCGCCCTTGAGGTCGAGCCTGAGCCCCTGGTCCAGGTTCCGGAACCCGTAGCGGTTCAAGCCATACCTGCATCCCCGGCACCCGAGGCAATGCCTGAGCCGGCAGCCATGCCCCAGGTTGCCGAACCTGGTGCCGGCAACCCCGACGAACTGCTGCCGATTCCCGCCGCCGCACTGCTCGACAGCCTGCCTTTGCCGGCCGTCATGGCCGAGGCCCTGGCGGCCATCGATCCGGAGCAGCCGGAACACGATGTGCTGTATGCATTGCCCGACTCTCCCGAGCCCTCCTATAGCTCGGTGGCCAAGCACATCGAGCACACGCTGCTGGGGCTGCTCGACGACCTGAGCCTGCCGGAGCGGCACCGCCCCCAGGCCGAGGCGATGCGCGACCGTCTGCAACATGGGCTTAACTGGTACGAATTGCTGCCGATCCTCGACGATCTTGCAGTCTTGATGCTGGCCATCACCGATTCCGGCCAGCATGAGTTCGAGGATTACCTCAAGCATCTCAACGAACGCCTCGAAGCCTTCCAGAACAACCTGCAGGCCGCCAGCGACGGCCATGCCGACATCAGTTCGGCGGCACGGGCGATGGACTCGCAGATTCGTGAACAGGTCGATGGCCTGCAAAGCAGCGTCCAGGAAGCGGCGGACCTGGATGATCTCAAGCAGGTGCTGGAAAGCCATCTCGAAGGCTTGCTGGGGACCATGGACCAGCACCAGAAGCAGCGGGACGAGCGCGAGAAAGACATGGCCGTCCGTCTGCAGAGCCTGGCGACACGGGTATCAAGCATGGAACAGGAGGCCCAGGGTTATCGCGAGCACCTGGAGGAACAGCGACAGAAGGCCCTGGTCGACCCGCTCACCGGCCTGCCCAACCGTGCGGCCTGGAGCGAACGCCTGGAGCACGAGGTCGGCCAGTGGCAGCGTCATGGCAACAGCCTGCTGCTGGCGATGCTGGACCTCGATCACTTCAAGCGGATCAACGACAACTATGGGCACCTGGCGGGCGACAAGGTGCTCAAGATCATCGCCAACGTGCTGCGCAAGCGCCTGCGGGGAACTGATTTCATCGCTCGCTTCGGTGGCGAGGAGTTTGTCCTGCTGATGCCCGATACCCCGTGGCCGGTAGGGGCGCGTCTGGTGGAAGCCCTGCGTGCGGCGATCGAGGCCTGCCCGTTCCACTTCAAGGGCGAACCGGTAACCGTCACGGTGTCGATCGGCCTCAGCGCCTTCAAGGCCGGAGATCGCAGCGATCTGGTGATCAAGCGAGCCGATCAGGCGCTGTACCGCGCCAAGGATGCCGGGCGCAACCGGGTCGAGGCCGGTTGAGGCGCTGGTCGCCTGCGCTGCCGCCGATGCAGTTTTGCCCATGAGGTGGGGATCAGTACGTTACACTGTTGCATTAATGTCTCAAGCGTACTGTTCCCTGCCATGAAATTCCTCGTTCTTGCCGTCTCCTTCCTGCTGATGCTTGCCGGCTGCTCCAGCGGCCCGCGCATCGATACCAGCCACCCTTCGGTCAACTATGACCAGCGTGCGCAGTTCATCATTGTCCACTACACCTCGGCCTCCCTGGAGCGCTCGCTGGCCTTGCTGACCCATGGTCAGGTCAGCAGCCACTACCTGATCGGCGACGACAAGTCCGCCACGATCTACAAGTTGGTGGACGAGCAGTACCGCGCCTGGCACGCCGGCGACAGCCAGTGGCAGGGCCGGACGTGGCTCAACTCCAGCTCCATTGGCATCGAGATCGTCAATCCGGGCTTTCGCGATGGCCCTGGCGGACGCCTGTGGTATCCCTACAGCGAGGCGCAGATCCAGAACCTGATCGTGCTGCTCAAGGACATCAGCAAGCGCAACAACATCTCCCCGCGCCACATCATCGGCCACAGCGACATTGCGCCCATGCGCAAGCTCGACCCGGGCCCGTTGTTCCCCTGGAAGCGCCTGGCCGAGGCAGGCCTGGGCCTGTGGCCCAATGCCCAGGCCGTGGCGCGCCAGCAAGCGTTCTATGCGGCAAGCCTGCCGAGCATCAGCTGGTTCCAGCAGCAGCTGGCGCGCCTGGGTTACGCCACCCCGCAGACCGGCGAACTGGACGTGGCGACCCGCAATGTCCTGGCGGCCTTTCAGATGCACTACCGGCCGGGACGTTTCGACGGCACGCCGGACGCCGAGAGCGCGGCGATCCTGCAGGTGCTCAACCAGACAAAATAATGACGCCGCCGGACGGTGGAGGCCGATTGTCCAATCAGTTGCTATAACTCATTGGTAATCCTTCGGATCTTCCCTGATGCCGGCCGCTCGCGAGACCACGCGCACCTGGTTCTATCGCCCCTGGCTGCTGGCGACGCTGGCGGTTGCCCTGAGCGCGGCAGTGCTGATTCTAGGCAGTGCCGCTGTGGCCATGTACGAAGTCCAGCAGCGCGAAAGCGAGCAGATGAATGCCCAGGGCCGGCGTTTCCTGGAGCGCCTGGAGCAACTCTTCAGGCAACTGCGCGAAGGCCTGGATACCCTGGAGGCCCAGCCACTGCGAGAGTGCAGCGCGGACATGGTCGCCGTGCTGCAGCAGGTCAGCTTCAACTACCGCTTCATCTATGAGGCGGCCTACATGGATGCCGACCAGGCCTGCTCCAACTGGCCCCGGCAGAACCTTGCGCCCTCCTCCAGGCCGGCGGACATCCTTGGGCCGACCTACAGCTACTGGCTGAACACCTCGACCCAACCCAACGAGAACCTGGCGGCGCTGATGCTGGGCCGGGGCAATTTCCGGGTCGCCACGTCCCGCGGGCACCTGACCGACGTGGTCGACCTGCCCCCCGGTGGCAGCCTGATGGTGGTGGTCGACCAGGGGCGCAGGGCCATTCCGGTGCTGGGCCCGGCCCGCCCCTGGCCGCCGACGCAACCCTGGCAGAACGACCCTGGCCGACCGTTGCAGGTGACCCGCGAGCTGCTGGTCTATCGCATGCCGACCCAGAATCCCGAGTACCAGCTGGTGCTGATGACTCCTCGTGCCAGCTTGCAGGCTGAGATGCTCGAAGGCTGGTGGTGGCTGCTGCCAGCCAGCCTGCTGCTGGCGTTGTTCATCGGTGCCCTGGTGTACCAGCTGGTACGCCAACGCCAGTCCCTGGGGGCCGAGCTGCAAGGGGCCTTGCGCCGAGGCGAGCTGCAGGTGTTGTACCAGCCGATCTTCGAGCTGAGCAGCCGGGCCTGCGTTGGGGCCGAAGCGTTGCTGCGCTGGCGCCGCCCGGATGGCACCCTGACCAGCCCGGACCTGTTCATTCCGCTGGCGGAAAACACCGGGCAAATCCGCCAGATCACCGATTTCGTCCTGCAACGCCTGCTGGAGCAACTGGGGCATGTGCTGCGGGCCAATCCGCAGCTGTATATCTCGGTCAACCTGGCCGCCTGCGACGTCATGGTGCCACGCATCGGCCGAGTCATGGCCCGGCTCCTGGCGCTGCATCGGGTCGCGGCGCGACAGATCGCCTTCGAGGTGACCGAGCGTGGCTTGATCGATGTGGTGGTGGCGCGCAACAACCTGCAGGCCCTGCGGGATGTCGGGCATCAAGTGCTGATCGACGACTTCGGCACGGGTTACTGCAGCCTGGCCTATCTGCAGAGCCTGCCGGTGGACTGCCTGAAGATCGACAAGGCGTTCATCGACGCCCTGGGGCACGACGCGGCCAGCAGCGGTGTGGCGCCGCACATCATCCGCATGGCCCACGCCCTGAAGCTCAAGGTGATCGCCGAGGGTATCGAATGCGAGGACCAGGCCGTGCTGCTGAGCAGCGAAGGCGTGAGCTTTGGCCAGGGCTGGCTGTTCGCCCAGGCCCTGAGCGCGGTGCAGTTCACCGAGTTGCTCACCCGAGGTCGGCGCCTGGTGGTCCGGCGTCTGGACGATGAAGCCTAGAGCGGCAGTGCCAGGTAGAACTGGGTGCCCTGTCCCGGCCTTGAGTACACGCCCATGCGTCCGCCATGGAGCTGGACGATCTCCTTGCACAGCGCCAGCCCCAGGCCGGCGCCGCCTTTCTTGCGTCCCACCTGGACGAAAGGTTCGAAGATCCGTCCCTGCTGGCCATAGGCGATGCCCTCGCCGTTGTCCTCGACACTGACGATCACTCGTTCGCCATGACGCCGGGCTTGCAAGCGGATCTGGCCGCCGCGGGCGGTGTGGCGCAGGGCATTGTCCACCAGGTTGTCCAGCACTCGCTCCAGCTGCGGGCGATCGGCATGCAGGCGCGGCAGTGGTGCCTGGATCTCCAGCAGCAGCGAGATGCCCTGTTGCTGCGCCTGTTCGATGAAGCGCCCTTGGGTCTGTTCCAGCAACTGGTCGAGGGAGCAAGGGGCGAGCGTCAGCTTCTGCAAGCCGTTCTGGTAGCGGGAAAAGTTCAGCAGGTCGTTGATCAGTTGCATCAAGCGCTGCATTTCTTCGTTGACGGTGTTGAGCAGGTCGGTTTCCCGGGACTCCTCGGCAAAATGCAGGCGCTCCTGGAGCAGGCCGAAGGCCATGTGCATGCCGGTGACCGGGGTGCGCAGCTCGTGGGAGGCGCGCAGCACGAACTCGCTGCGCACGCGTTCGAATGCCCGCTGCTCGGTGACGTCGTGCAGCACCATCACCGCCCCGAGGATATGCCCCTGGGTGTGGCACACCGGGGTCAGGCTGTAGGTCAGCAGGCGCGATTCGCCATCAACCTCGATGTCCAGATCCTCGGGTGCCCGCTCCAGGTTGCCACCGCGCAACACCAGTTGCAGTTGCTCGTCCAGCTCCGGGCGTTGCAGGGCGCTGCCCAGGCCCTGTCCCAGGCGTTCCTGGTCCCAGCCGAGCTGGCGTTGGGCGACCGGATTGAGGTGTTCCAGGCATCCCTGGCGATCGATCATCAGGAGCCCGTCATCGATGCTGTCGAGCACTGCCTGCAGTCGCTGCTGCCCGGCCAGCAGCTCATCGACATTGGTTGCCTGATGCTGGCGCAGGACTTCGGCCATGATGCCGAAACGGCGGGTCAGCAGGTTCATTTCCGCCGGACCCGAAATCGGCAGGGTGACGTCGAAGTTGCCCTGGCTGATCTTGTCCGCCGCCTTGGCCAGGGCTTCGATCGGGCCGCCAAAGCGTCGAGCGATGGAATGGGCGGTAATGAAGCCGATGATCAGCACCGCCAGGCCCACGAGGCCCAGCAGGCCGGCCACCAGCAAGGCCCGGCCACGGGTCTGGTGTTCCACTTCGCTGATGTTGTCCAGGGCTCGCTTGTGTTCGTTGATCAGGCCGCCGCGCAAGGTGTTGAAACGCTCGGTCAGCTCATTGTTGTTGCTCAGGCTGGAGTTGCTGCGCTCGAAGGCCTGGAAGAAGCTCAGGTAGTCGTTGCGGGCTTGCTGGAAGCCGTTTTGCCGCCCTTGCTGCTGTTCTTGGGCGATGCCCTGGTCCAGCAGCTCCAGATAACGCTGGCGGGAGGTTTCCAGGGCGACCGGGTCGGGCTTGTTGCTCAGCATGAGGATCAACTGGTCACCCAGGGTCTGGCGCAGCTTTAGCCCCAGGTCCAGGGTGATGAAGTTGTTGCGGATCAGTGATTCCTGGGTGCTGGCCATCTGCATCACGCTGACCAGCCCCAGCACCAGGCCCAGCAGCGCCACCGTGATCAAGGCGGAGATACTGAGAAACAGCCGGGTCCGCAGTTTAATCGCTAGCTTCATGAGGGCCTGTTCACAGGTTGTACTGCTTGCGCTTGCGGTACAGGGTCGATGCGTCGATGCCCAGGGTCCTGGCGGCCTGGTCCAGGGTGTCGCTGGTGGCCAGCACCGCGCCGATATGGGCCTTTTCCAGTTCGTCCAGGCTCAGGGCGGCACCGATCCGTGGGGCATTGTTGGTGGGTTGCTCGGCCATGCCCAGGTGGCTGATTTCCACTCGCTCCTGGGGGCAGATGATGCTCGCCCGTTCCACCACGTTGCGCAGCTCGCGGATATTGCCCGGCCAGCGGTAGTTCAGCATTGCGTCGCGGGCTTCGTCGCTGAAGCCTCGCGCTGGCCGCGCATACTCCTTGACGAAGCGCGCGAGGAACCGGTCGGCCAGGGTCAGGATGTCCTCGCTGCGTTCGCGCAGCGGTGGCAGGTGCAAGGTGATGACGTTCAGCCGGTACAGCAGGTCCTCGCGAAAGCGCCCGTCGCGCACCATGTCTTCCAGGTTGAGGTTGGTGGCGGCGAGGATGCGCACGTCGGCCCGGCGGGTCACGGGATCGCCGACCCGCTCGTATTCCTTGTCCTGGATGAAGCGCAGCAACTTGGGTTGCAGGGTCAGCGGGAAGTCACCGATTTCGTCGAGGAACAGTGTCCCGCCATCGGCCTGGTTGACCCGGCCTAGGGTGCTCTCGCTGGCCCCGGTGAAGGCGCCGCGGCTGTGGCCGAAGAGTTCGCTTTCCATCAACTCGGCGGTCAACGACGGGCAGTTGATGGTCACACAGGACTTCTTGGCGCGCTTGCTCCAGCCATGAATCGCCCGCGCCAGCTCGCCCTTGCCGGTGCCGGACTCGCCGAGGATGAGGATGTTGGCGTCGGTAGTGGCGACCTGGCGAGCGGTTTCCAGCACCACCTTCATGGCCGGGCTGTGGGAGTCCAGGCCGTCGCGGGGCTTGCGCACTTCGCCTTCCAGCGCCTCCAGGCGCGCCGAGAGCTGGCGGACCTCGAGCTGCTTGGCAGTGGCCAGGCGCAGTTGATCAGGGCTACAGGGCTTGACCAGATAGTCGGCGGCGCCGGCCTGGATCGCGTCCACCGCCGTGTCCACGGCGGAGTGGGCCGTGACGATAACCACCCGCATCCAGGGCGCCTGGACTCGCATCTGGGCCAGTACGTCGAGGCCGTTGTCCTCGCCCAGGCGCAGGTCGAGGAAGCACAGGTCGAACACCTGGCGCTGCAACAGGGCATCCGCCTGGGCCGCGCTGTTGGCGGTGGCGACGGTGTATCCCTCGTCTTCCAGGCAGTAACGAAAGGTGCGAAGGATGGCGGACTCGTCGTCCACCAAGAGGATGCGGCCTTGATTCTCCGGCGCTGACTCCATTTTCCCAGGCTCCTTAAATGAACGATCTGATTTAGTCCCGGAAAAATCGGGCAAGTTGCAAGGTTGATTCTGATCGATTCTGCGCCTTGGAGGTTAGATCTCTCCGGGCCAAATGACTAACTAATTGAAATTAATGAATTTTTTAGTCAACAAGAGACGTTGCGCAGATACCGGTCTGTATCAGGCTATTCGCGGATCAGCAAAGTTCCCACCAAAAGTCAGAAAGCATTCGGTCTGGCGCGGGTCGATCGTGCATTTCGCACGGCTCCACACGCGGTCATCGTGCAGGATGCGTCGCGACAGATTTTGATGATGTTTCATAACTAATTGATTTTAAAGGTTTTTATAGGTGATAAAAACCTGGCATGCAGTCTGCAATGTCCTCTCCATATCGCATAACAACATCACCACTGCCGTGGGAGGTATTCCAGGATGAATCGCCAACGTCTCGCCCAATTGCGCATTGCGCCACTGCACCTGCAGCAAGGCCTGTTTGCCAGCCTTGCGTTGCTGGTCACCCTGATCGCGGGGCAGCAGTTCCAGCGCTGGCAAGACACCCAGGCGCCCGCTCCTCGCATGGCGGTCCAGCACCTGACCCAGACCCATTTCACTCCGGTGAGCAGTTCGCTCACCGGCTCATCACCCGTACAACTGATGACCGTCGACCAGGCGCAACCGGTGCTTGAGTCGCCACGCCAGGAACGCTGGGTGTTCTAGGCATCCCGTCCAGAGCACCACGGTCGGGTCTGCCCCCGCTGACCCGGCTGGCCATGCAGGCAGCATTTCCAATAGAGAAGAGTAAGGAGAATCATCATGCTGAGTTGGGCAATCACATTCCTGATCATCGCCATCGTCGCTGCCGTCCTGGGCTTCGGTGGTATCGCGGGCACGGCCACCGGGATCGCCAAGATTCTCTTCGTAGTGTTCCTGGTGATGTTCATCGCATCGTTCTTCTTTGGCCGTCGCGGCCGGGGCTGACCATGGGATTCTCCTACAAGACCCTGGCCGTCGCGCTGCTGTTGGGCGCCAGTACCCTGGCGTCCGCGGCCAACGATGGCCAGGCACGTGCCAACCAGTTGCTCAATTCGGACCCGCAGTTCCGAGAGACCTGGCAGGACGTCGTGCATAAGGAAGAACGCTTGCCCGAATGGGTGATGAACCTGTCCGGCGATGCCGAGCAAATGAATGCAGTAGAGGAGGATGGCGACAAGTACCTGGTCGGCCCCTTGTGCGAAACCGCCCAGACTTGCCGCAGCCAGCGCCTGATCGTGGCTTTCGGTTTCGACAAGAAGCATGCCTATGGATTGCTTGTCGAAGTGCCGGCTGGACTGCCCGCCGACAAATCTCCTACCCGGCATGCCAACTACCGTTTCCTCGGCAAGCCCGAGCCAGGTATGCAGGAATTGCTCAAGGAGCAACTGAGGAAGGACCCGAACTGGTACTGAGTTCGAGTCACCCGAATAGACGAAAGGGCTAGAGGCGCTTTCGGCTGTTGCACGACCCGAGGAGGGCACGTGCATGACCAGGGGGCCGGGATGTTCTGATCGACACGTGATCGGAGTGACCTAGGGGTACAGGGAGTGCCTCCGCAAGGGCCGGGTCAGGAAAAAAGCGACGGCGCAAGCTCCCGGGTCTACATCGGCCTGACGAGCTTGCGGCGTGCTTGGACGACACGAAACCGATTCCAGAGCCCTTGGCATCAAATCCTGCGCTAGTAGCTGAAAAATCTTCCTTTGACGTCGGTCAAACGTTTCCTGGTGTTTCTCTGCGACCGTATATCGAGAAACTTTGGGGAAAGTCCAGAGCGTTCCAAGGCACCCGAATCAGAACATTCCGAACTGTTTTCAGACCTTTTCCTGACCCTTCCGACAAGCCTGCACGCCGCCTGAAATGGCCGTTTCACGGTATTCTGGCCTGCCGAAATGTCGTATTCGAACCGGTTGGGACGCTCGTTTTGTTTCGAAAAACTCATGCCGATTCGGCATAGGGTAGGCGTTTACGGCATTAGACGCGCCTCCCTTGCATCGGAATAGTTGCGCCTTTTTTCGCCCGCAGAGAGCCGTAATTGCTCGCTCGGGATGACCTTATACGGGGGCCGATGCACAGACTTTTCCGCCATTGAGCGTTGCAGTTCGCGCATCAGCCCGAGTCCAACTGAAGTAAGGGTAATGATATGAAGAAGGCCAAATTAAGCCTCGCCTGGCAGATCCTCATCGGTCTGGTCCTGGGTATTGCGATCGGCGCACTGCTCAACCATTTCAGTGCTGAAAAAGCCTGGTGGATCAGCAACGTCCTGCAACCTGCGGGCGATATCTTTATCCGCTTGATCAAGATGATCGTCATCCCGATCGTCATTTCCTCGCTGGTGGTCGGCATCGCCGGAGTCGGCGACGCCAAGAAGCTGGGCCGCATCGGCCTCAAGACCATCATCTATTTCGAAATCGTCACCACCATCGCCATCGTCGTCGGCCTGCTGCTGGCCAACCTGTTCCATCCGGGCGCAGGCATCGACATGAGCACCCTGGGCACCGTGGACATCTCCAAGTACCAGGCCACCGCGGCCGAGGTACAGCATGAACACGCGTTCATCGAGACCATCCTCAACCTGATTCCATCGAACATCTTCGCGGCCATGGCCCGTGGCGAGATGCTGCCGATCATCTTCTTCTCGGTGCTGTTCGGCCTGGGCCTGTCGAGCCTGCAGGCCGACCTGCGCGAGCCGTTGGTGAAGATGTTCCAGGGCGTTTCGGAAACCATGTTCAAGGTCACCCACATGATCATGAACTACGCCCCTATCGGTGTGTTCGCGCTGATCGCGGTGACCGTCGCCAACTTCGGTTTCGCCTCGCTGCTGCCGCTGGCCAAGCTGGTGATCCTGGTCTACTTGGCCATCGCCTTCTTCGCCTTCGTTGTCCTGGGCCTGATCGCCCGCCTGTTCGGCTTCTCGGTGATCAAGCTGATGCGCATCTTCAAGGATGAGCTGGTCCTGGCCTACTCCACCGCCAGCTCGGAAACCGTGCTGCCGCGGGTGATCGAGAAGATGGAAGCCTACGGCGCGCCGAAGGCCATCTGCAGCTTCGTGGTGCCGACCGGCTACTCCTTCAACCTCGACGGTTCGACCCTGTACCAGAGCATCGCGGCGATCTTCATCGCCCAGCTGTACGGCATCGACCTGTCCATCAGCCAGCAACTGCTGCTGGTCCTGACCCTGATGGTCACCTCCAAGGGTATCGCCGGGGTTCCGGGCGTGTCCTTCGTGGTCCTGCTGGCCACCCTGGGCAGCGTGGGCATCCCGCTGGAAGGCCTGGCCTTCATCGCAGGCGTCGACCGCGTGATGGACATGGCGCGTACCGCCCTGAACGTGATCGGCAACGCCCTGGCGGTGCTGGTGATCGCCCGTTGGGAAGGCATGTACGACGATGCCAAGGGCCAGCGCTACTGGAATTCCCTGCCGCACTGGCGCAGCAAGGAAAAGCTGCCGGCCGGTGAAATCACCAAAGGCTGAAGCCCCAGGCGTGTGAATTGAACAAACCCCGGTTGAACCGGGGTTTGTCGTTTCTGCGGCCCCCGCTATCATTCGCCGCATCTTCCGAGGGATATGACCGATGCTCAATGGCCTGTGGCTTGGCTTCTTTATCGTGGCAACCGTTTCCGCCCTGGCGCAGTGGCTGGTGGGGGGCAACGCCGGGATCTTCGCTGCCATGGTGGAAAGCATCTTTGCCATGGCCAAGCTGTCGGTCGAGGTGATGGTGCTGCTGTTCGGCACCCTGACCCTGTGGCTGGGCTTCCTGCGCATCGCCGAGAAGGCCGGTATCGTCGAGTGGCTGGCCAAGGCGCTCGGGCCGCTGTTCAAGCGCTTGATGCCGGAAGTGCCGCCGGGGCATCCGGCCCTGGGCCTGATCACGCTGAACTTCGCGGCCAACGGCCTGGGCCTGGACAACGCCGCCACGCCCATCGGCCTCAAGGCCATGCGCGCCCTGCAAGAGCTCAACCCCAGCGCCACCACCGCGAGCAACGCGCAGATCCTGTTCCTGGTGCTCAACGCCTCATCCCTGACCCTGCTGCCGGTCACCATCTTCATGTATCGCGCCCAGCAAGGCGCGGCGGACCCGACCCTGGTGTTCCTGCCGATCCTGCTGGCGACCAGTGCCTCGACCCTGGTGGGCCTGCTGTCGGTGGCGGTGATGCAGCGCCTCAAGCTGTGGGACCCGGTGGTGCTGGCCTACCTGATCCCCGGCGCCCTGGCCCTGGGGGCCTTCATGGCGCTGCTGGCGAGCCTGTCGGCGGCGGCCCTGGCATCGCTGTCGTCGATCCTGGGCAACTTGACGCTGTTCGGCCTGATCATGCTGTTCCTGGTGATCGGTGCGTTGCGCAAGGTCAAGGTCTACGAGGCCTTCGTCGAGGGCGCCAAGGAGGGTTTCGACGTTGCCAAGAGCCTGCTGCCGTACCTGGTGGCCATGCTCTGCGCCATCGGCGTGCTGCGCGCTTCCGGGGCCCTGGACTTTGGCCTCGACGGGATTCGTCATCTGGTGGGATGGGCCGGTTGGGACACGCGCTTCGTCGATGCCCTGCCCACTGCCCTGGTCAAGCCGTTCTCCGGCAGTGCGGCCCGGGCCATGCTGATCGAGACCATGCAGACCCAGGGGGTGGACAGTTTTCCGGCCCTGGTGGCGGCGACTGTCCAGGGCAGCACGGAAACGACCTTCTATGTGCTGGCGGTGTATTTCGGCGCGGTGGGCATCCAGCGGGTGCGCCACGCGGTGGGCTGCGCCCTGCTGGCGGAGTTTGCCGGCGTGGTGGCGGCGATCGCCGTCTGCTACTGGTTCTTTGGCTGACCCTTCGTCAGCCTGCCCACCGCGCGAACTTCAGCGCCTGACGGCCTGGCTGCCCTGCCCCACGGCCCAGTCCACCACCTGACGGGCCAGCACGTCGCCGGCCTGGCCGAACCCGGCCACTACCGCCGGCACCCGGGTCTCGGCCAGCGGCTGGCGCACTTCAAAGCGCCGGCTGGCGAGGATCTTCTGGTCAGCCCCACGGATCAGCCGCGCATCCAGGCGGATCACCACCTGGGCGGCCTTGCCCTGGTACTCGGTCTGGAAGGCCTGCAGATCGCCGCCCAGGGCCAGGTCGGTCTGCAGGTTGCTGTCATCGGTGCTCAGCAGCTGGACCCGGCCGTCGCGCTGGAACCCGTCCAGCAGACGGTTGCGTAACAGGATCGGCGCCGGATCGGTCCAGCGCGAAGCCTTGTAGCTGCTGATCAGGTCACCTTCTGGAATCACCGCGATCCGCGCGCTGTTCAGGGCATCGCTGGCCTGGGGCTTGAGCAATTGCAGGGACCACGGCAGGGCCTTGGCCGCCGTGCTGGCCTGGCCGACCGGCAGGCGGTAGATGTCCAGCGGCTCGCTCTGGGGCAGGATCGTGCAGCCGCCCAGGGCCAGGGCGGCTCC
Source organism: Pseudomonas sp. L5B5 (assembly GCF_020520285.1). NCBI lineage: Bacteria > Pseudomonadati > Pseudomonadota > Gammaproteobacteria > Pseudomonadales > Pseudomonadaceae > Pseudomonas > Pseudomonas sp. L5B5. The sequence goes on along the minus strand of NZ_CP084742.1, from coordinate 4,109,993 downwards.
CAGGGCCAGTGGAACAAACAGGCGACAGGCACGCTTCATGGCGTGAACTCCTTGTTCTTCTCGTTGCCCAGCAGGTAACCGCCGGGATTGGCTTCCAGGCGGCGGGTAATGGCCCGCAGGGAGCTCATGGTCTCGCGCAGTTCGCGTACGGCCGGTGCCAGGCCGTTGAGGCCCTGCATGCCGTTGTTCAGTGAGTCCTGATTGTCCGTCAGCAACTGGTTCAGGGTGGCGCTGCTCTGCTCCAGCGAGCGCATGGCCTGCTCGGCGCTGCCGAACATCTGCCGGCCCTGGTCGTTGAGCAAGCCGTTGGCGTTGCGCATCAGTGCGGTGGTCTGCTCGAGCATGGCGCTGGTCTGCTTGGTGATGGTGCCCAGTTGCTGCATCAGCTGGCGCAGGTCATTGCGCTGGTCGGCGATGCTGGCGGTGGTCTTCTGCAGGTTCTCCAGGGTGTTGCTTACCCGGCCCACGTTCTCCGGGGAGAACAGGCGATTGGCGTTGTGCAGCAGCAGGTTGACCCCGGTCATCAGGTCATCGCTGTTGTTCAGCAGCCGGGCGATGGGCGATGGCGACGCGGTGATGGTCGGCAACTGGCCGTTCTTGCCCTTGAGCGGCGGGCTCTGGGGCGTGCCGCCACTGAGCTGGATGATCGAGGTGCCGGTGATGCCGGTCAGCGCCAGCTTGGCCTGGGTGTCTTCCTTGATCGGCGTGTCGCCGCCCAGGCGGATCTGTGCCAGGACCCGGCGCGGGTCCTTGGGGTCCAGGCGCAGGTTGACCACGTCGCCGACCTTGATCCCGCTGTACTGCACCGAGCTGCCCCGGGACAGGCCGCTGACGGCCTCGTTGAAGACGATCTCGTAGTCCTGGAAGGCGCTGTCGACGCTGGACTTGGCCAGCCACAGGCCGAACAGCAAGGCGCCAGCCACCAAGATCACCGTGAACAGGCCGATCAGTACGTGATGGGCTCGGGTTTCCATGTCATCCCTCGTTGGTCTGTGTCGCCGCCTGGTAGGCGGCGCGGCCCCGGGGGCCGTGGAAGTATTCGTGGATCCATGCGTCCGGCGTCTGGGCGACGCTGTCGATGGCATCGGCTACCAGCACCTTCTTCTGTGCCAGCACTGCCACCCGGTCGGTGATGGTGTAGAGGGTATCCAGGTCATGGGTGACCAGGAACACGCTCAGGCCCAGGGCATCGCGCAGGGTCAGGATCAGTTGGTCGAAGGCGGCGGCGCCCACCGGGTCGAGGCCGGCGGTGGGTTCGTCGAGAAACAGGATGTCCGGGTCCAGGGCCAGGGCGCGGGCCAGGGCCGCGCGCTTGATCATGCCGCCGGACAGGGACGCCGGGTACTTGTCTGCCGCCGACAGCGGCAGGCCGGCCAGGGCCAGTTTCACCGCCGCCAGGTGTTCGGCGTCGCTGCGCGACAGGCCGGCATGTTCGATCAGCGGCAGGGCGACGTTCTCGGTCACTGTCAGGGAGGTGAAGAGCGCGCCCTTCTGGAACAGCACGCCAAAGCGCCGCTCCACCAGCGAGCGCTGCTGTTCCGACAGGCTTGGCAGGTCCTGGCCGAATACGCGCACCGAGCCTTCGCTGGGCTGGCGCAGGCCGACGATGCTGCGCAGCAGTACCGACTTGCCGCTGCCGGAGCCGCCGACCACACCGAGGATCTCGCCCTTGTACACATCCAGGTCGAGGTTTTCGTGCACGCTCTGCTGGCCGAAGCGGTTGCATAGCCCACGGACCTCGATCACCGCCTCGGCGGATGGACGCGGCGGGCGGCTCACCAGCCCATCTCCATGAAGAACAGTGCGGCGATGGCGTCAATCACGATCACCACGAAGATCGATTGCACCACTGCAGAAGTGGTGTGCGCGCCCACCGACTCCGAGCTGCCGCTGACCTTGAAGCCTTCCAGGCAGCCGATGGCGGCGATCAGGAAGGCGAACACCGGGGCTTTCACCAGGCCCAGCAGGAAATGTTTCACGCCGATGTCCGAATGCAGCAGTGAGAGGAACATGGCCGGCGAGATATCCAGGGACAGCGCACAGACCACGCCACCGCCGATGATGCCCGAGAGCATCGCCAGGAAGGTCAGCATCGGCAGCGCCACCAGCAAGGCCAGGACCCTGGGCAGGACCAGCAGCTCCATGGGGTCCAGGCCCAGGGTGCGGATCGCGTCGATTTCCTCGTTGGCCTTCATCGAGCCGATCTGCGCGGTGAAGGCGCTGGCGGTACGTCCGGCCATGAGGATTGCGGTCAACAGCACGCCGAACTCACGCAGGAAGGAAAACGCCACCAGGTCCACGGTGAAGATGCTGGCACCGAACCCGGCCAGTACCGTGGCCCCGAGGAACGCCACCACCGCGCCGACCAGGAAGGTCAGCAGGGCGACGATGGGCGCGGCATCCAGGCCGGTCTGCTCGATGTGCGCCACCACCGGCGTGATGCGCCAGCGCCTGGGGTGCAGCAGCCCGCGGGCCAGGGTCTCGAGGATCAGGCCGATGAAACCCAGGACTTTCAGGCTGTCTTGCCAGACGGTGTAGACCGAGCCGCCGATGCGCGAGAGCAATTGCACGCTGACCGGGATCTCCGGCTGCCTGACCGGTACGCAGAAGTCGTTCAGCGAGCTGTAGACGGTCTGCAGCAGTGCGCGGTCGGCCGCGGACAGGGTGCAATCGGGATGTTCGGCGCTGCGGCCCAGGCGCTCGGCGCCCAGCAGTTCCACCAGCAGCGAGGCGCCGGCGGTATCCAGGGCCCCCAGGCCGTTGAGGTCAATATGGGTGTCGCTGTCGTAGCGCCCGGCCAGGGATTGGCCCAGGCGCTTGAGGTCGGCGTAGTGCGCCAGCGTCCAGTCGCCATGGATGCGCAATTGCGCCGGGGATTGGGCAAGGTCCAGTTGAGCGGTGCCGGGCGTCACGCTGGTAGTCATAAGCTCCAAGCTTGTATGGCCATTTTGCAGTGCTACGTAATAGCACGATCGGCATTACTTTGCCTCGCCGGGCTTGGCCGCCTGTTGATCTGGATCGTCGATCTGGAAACGCAGCACGCCGATCACCTGGCCGTCCTCGGTGACCACCCGGACCTGCCACTTGCCGGCAGGGTTGGCCGGGAAGTTCTGCTTGTGGGACCAGGCGCGGTAACCCTCCTTGCGCCCGCCGTGGATGTCCAGGGCGATGCGGTCCACTTCGGTGCCGTTGAACTGCCAGACATGGTAGATGCGCTCGTCCAGGCCTCGCGGGGCGTTGATTGCGGTGTAGGCGTAGAGGCCGTTGCCGCGCACCTGGCTGGCGCCCAGCCGGTCCAGGCTGGCGCCGGGAGTGCGGTCCTGGAGCTGGGTGCTGATGGCGTCCTCGGTCAGCCACAGGGTGGCCGGTGGTACCCAGGAGCGCAGCAGCCAGCCGGTGCCGCCGATGGCCAGGGTGATGCACAGCACCGTCAGGGCATTGCGCACGCTGCGGATCGGCAGGATCGAGGCCAGGCTCGGAAAGGACAGCAACATGGCGGTGCCCAGCGCCAGCTTGAAACTCTGCGCGGTGGTCAGGTGCAGGATCAGCGGCAGCGCCGTCAGCAGGACAGCGAACAGGGTCAGGGTGTGCAGGCCCAGGAACAGCCAGCGGCGCGGGGCAAGCCATTTGTAGTACAGCGGATCGGTGATGGAAATCAGCGCCGCGGCGCCCAGCAATCCGGTGAACACCATCTGGCCGCTGTACCAGCTGGTGGTGATGAAGAAGAACGGCAGGACGAAGAACAGGCTCTCCTGGTGGATCATCTGCGTGGCGTAGCGCAGCAACGGCTGCGGGATCTCGCGCTTGAAGACCTGGGCGAACAGCTGGGTCAGGGTGTTTTCCAGCATCAGCCAGACCCAGCTCACCAGCATGATGATGGCGATCCATGAAGCCAGGCTCTGTTGCCGGTCCACCAGGATGAAGCTGCAGACCCCCGAGATGAAGCCGCCGAGTGCGATGACGCCCGGATAGCGCTTTATCAGTTCCAGCAGGCGCTGTATGTGTCGGTTCCAGTCGGGCATCGGGCGGAGGTCACAGTCATGGCAGGAAAAGCGCGACAGGATAACGTTGGCGGCTGTCCGTGGCGAGGGAGCGCGCTCCCTTGCCAGGGGTCAACCGGCTCGACGGCGTAGCAGGCCGACGCCCACGCCACCCAGGGCGACCAGGGCCAGCAGCCCCCCCACCAGCCAGAGCAGTTGCTCGTCGCTGAGCAGGGGCTTTTCAATCCGCAGGTAACCCGGTTGCTGCAGCAATTGCCGCAGGGCCTGGTTGGCCTGGTCCAGGGTCACACCGCGCAGGGCCTTGGCCGGGTCGCTGAAGCGGCCATCGTCGAAATCGCCCAGGGCACTCCAGTAGTAGTCCGCCAGGGCACTGTTGCCCTGCACCGCCCAGGCCTGGCGATCGATGGCGGCCTGCTTCAGCCGGGCGAAGGTGGCCGGGTCGAGGCCATCCTTGAGCAGATGGGTACGCAATTGCTCCACCACCTGTCGGGCCTCGGGCAGGTCCTCGCGCTCGAGGTCGGCGTTGAGACTGAGAAAGCCGACGCCACCGAAGACTTCTCGATCGCTCCAGGGGCCGTAGGACAGTTCGTGCTTCAGGCGCAGTTGACGGTAGAGGGCCCAGTCCAGGTAGTCCTTGAGCAGGTCGAAGGTCTCGCTGTGCTGCTGCTCCAGCACCGGTTCGGGAAACAGCCAGTGCAACTGGGCGCTCTGCCCTACCCAGCCGCGTATCAGGTAGCGCTCGGCGGCGGCATGGCTGTCGAGCTGGGGCAGCTCTGGGTGCTCGCTGGGCTCTACCGGCTCCAGGCTGCCGTAGGTCCGTTCCAGGTAGGCGGGCAGCAGGCGATCCAGCTCACCCACCACGATCAGGGACATGTTGTTGGGGGCATACCAGTCCTTGCGCACTTGTTCCAGCCGGGCCAGGGTCAGGTGGCCGACTTCGGCTCGCTCGGCACACTTGAGCCCCAGCTCCACTGCCAACTGGTTGCTGGCCTTGTGGCCCAGGTCCTGGCGGTCGAGCCAGCGTTGCAGGTGTGAGTAATGGCCGCCGTCCTCGCGCTCCACTACCCGCTTGGCGCTTTCCAGCGCCTTTTCGTCCAGGCGGGTATGGGTCAGCAGCGACAGCAGCAGATCGAGGACCTTGCGCTGGTTTCGCGCCGGGGCCTCGATGACGAAGGTGGTGTCGGCATTGCTGGTGTAGGCGTTCCATTCGCCGCCCAGGGCTTGCATGCGTTCTTCGAGGCCGCCTTCCCCACTGGCGTCGGTGCCGCTGAACAGCAAGTGTTCGAGCAGGTGGGGCAGTTCCTTGTCGGTACAGGTGAAATCGTCCAGGCCCACGCCGACCACCAGGCGGATTGCCACGTGACCGCGCTCGCTGCCGGGCTTGAGCAGCACCTGAAGGCCGTTGGGCAGGGTGTAGCCTTCGACCTGGAAGCGATCCAGGGCCCAACCTTGTGCACTGCCCAGCAACAGGCAGGCGAATAACAGACAACGCATAACAGGAGCTTCCTTACGACGTGCGTAAGTTGTAGAGACTGCACACGACCCTGGACGTTCAGGGCGAGTGGGTGATGTCGGTCATGTCCTCGACTTCCAGGGCCCCGGTATCGGAAGTCTCCAGCACGACGTAGGCACTGCTGCAGAACAGCGAGTTGAGGCGTTTCATGTCGGCGATCAGCTCCAGGTGCAGGGAGCTGGTCTCGATGCTCTGGACGATCTTGCGCTGCAGACGGCTGACATGGGCATGGGCCAGGCGCCGTTCCTGGGCGCGAAAACGGCGTTTTTCCCGCAGTAGCTGGCGAGCGCTTTCCGGGTCGGCGCTGAGGAACACCGAAAGCCCCAGGCGCAGGTTGGCGATCAGTTGGGCGTGCAGGCCGGCCAGCTCCTCCAGGCCGACCTCGGAAAAGGACCGGCGCTGGGAGGTCTTCTGCTGCTGGACCTTGCGCAGCATGCGCTCGATCAGGTCGCTGGCCAGCTTGAGGTTGATCGCCAGCTCGATGATTTCCGCCCAGCGCCGGCTGTCCTGCTCGCTGAGGTCTTCGCGCGGCATTTGTGCCAGGTACAGCTTGATCGCGCTGTACAGCGCCTCGACATCGTCGCTCAAGGCCCGCAGCTCCTGGGTGATGGCCGTCTGCTTGCCTTGCAGTACGTCGCCCATGGCTTCGAGCATGCTGTCCACCAGGTCGCCGATGCGCAGGGTCTCCCGGGCGGCATTGGCCAGGGCCAGGCTGGGCGTGGAAAGAGCGGTGAGGTCCAGGTGGCGCGGCCGCGCCCGGCCGTTTTCCTGGGGACGTTCGGGCAGCAGCCAGGCGCAGAGCCGGGCCATGGGGCCGACGCTGGGCAGCAGCAACAGGCAGCGGGTGGTGTTGTAGAGCAGGTGGAAGCCGATCACCACTTCCTGGGGGCTGAAGTCCAGGCTGTCCATCCAGTGGGCCAGGGGATCGAGGACCGGGATGATCAGCAGCAGGCCGATCAGCTTGTACAGCAGGCTGCCCAGGGCTACCTGGCGCCCGGCGGCGTTCTGCATGCTGGTGCTGAGGAAGGCCAGCACCCCGCTGCCGATGTTGGCGCCGATCACCAGGCCGATGGCGACCGGCAGGCCGATGACCCCGGCCCCGGCCAGGGTGGCGGTGAGCAGCACTGCCGCCAGGCTGGAATAGGAAACCATGGCGAACACCGCGCCCATCAGCGCATCCAGGAGGATGTCGCCGGTCAGCGAGGCGAACAGCACCTTCACGCCCTGGGCATGGGTGATGGGGGCGGCAGCTTCCACGATCAGCTGCAGGGCCAGGATGATCAGGCCCAGGCCGATGCCGACCCGGCCCAGCTGGCCGGCGCGGGTCTGCTTGCGCGAGAGGAAGAACATCACCCCGATGAAGATCAGCAGCGGCGACAGCCAGGACAGGTCGAAGGTCAGCACCCGTGCCATCAGTGCCGTACCGACGTCGGCACCCAGCATGGTGGCCAGTGCCGGGGTGAGGCTCATCAGGCCCTGGCCGACGAACGAGGTCACCAGCATGGCCGTGGCGTTGCTGCTCTGGACCATGGCGGTCACCAGGATCCCGGCGATGAAGGCCAGCGGGCGGCGACTCATGTTCTGGCCGATCACGTGTCGCAGGTTGGAGCCGTAGACCCGCAGGATCCCGGTACGCACGATGTGCGTGCCCCACACCAGCAGGGCCACGGCGGAAAGCAGATTGAGCAGGGTCAGCATGCACGGCCCCCCTGGGGTGAAGAGCCCCAAGCGGGGCCAGTGGACGTTGCTGCGCGTGGTTTTTGGTTATGTATGTAAGCTTTAGCCGGCTAACGCACAGGGCGCCAGCATCGCATAGCTAATCTGGCGACTGAAACATGACTGTTATGAAAACGTCATGTTTCACGCAAGCAAAAGGGGCCCGAAAGCCCCTTTTTCATTTCAGCGCATTCGGGTTATTGACCGGGAATGTCCTTGCGCAGTTTCACCGGATCCGATTGTTTTTTCTTCGCAAGGTTGGTGCGCAGCTTGATGTTGATGACTTCCACCGCCAGGGAGAAGGCCATGGCGAAGTACACGTAGCCCTTGGGCACATGCACGTCGAAGGCTTCGGCGATCAGCACCGTGCCGACCACCAGCAGGAACGACAGCGCGAGCATCTTCAGCGATGGGTGCTTGTCGATGAATTCGCTGATGGTGCCCGAGGCCAGCATCATCACCAGCACCGCGACGATGATCGCCGCCACCATCACTGGCACGTGGGAGACCATGCCCACTGCGGTAATCACCGAGTCCAGGGAGAATACGATGTCGATGATCGCGATCTGGATGATGGTGTAGATGAACTTGCCGCCCTTGCCCTTGGGCTCGTCGTTGGTCTCATCCTCGCCTTCCAGGGCGTGGTACATCTCCTGGGAGCTCTTCCACAACAGGAACAGGCCACCGAAGAACAGGATCAGGTCGCGCCCGGAGACGCCCTGGCCGAGCACCGTGAACAGGTCGTCGGTCAGGCGCATGACCCAGGTGATCGACAGCAACAGCAGGATCCGCGTGATCATGGCTAGCGCCAGGCCGAAGATCCGGGTGCGGGCCTGCATGTGCTTGGGCATGCGGCTGACCAGGATCGAGATCATGATGATGTTGTCGATGCCCAGGACGATCTCCAGGGCGGTCAAGGTGAAGAAGGCAACCCAGATCTCCGGGTTGGTCAGCCATTCCATGTGTATTCCTTTGAGCGAGTGTTATGGCCCTGTCCGGTGATCGGCCAGGGCGAAGAATCTATGGCCTTATAGAGTGCTGAACAGGGGAAATATTCCCATCAGCAAGGCGGCGAACATTATGCACAGGCAGACCAGCACTGCCCACTTGAGGGTGAAGCGCTGGTGATCGCCGAACTCGATGCCGGCCAGGGCCACCAGCAGGTAAGTCGAGGGTACCAGTGGGCTGAGCAAGTGCACGGGTTGGCCGACGATCGACGCCCGGGCCATTTCCACGGCAGTGATGCCGTAATGGCTGGCGGCTTCGGCCAGCACCGGCAGAACCCCGTAGTAGAAGGCATCGTTGGACATGAAGAAGGTGAACGGCATGCTCACCAGCGCGGTGATGACCGCGAGGTAAGGCCCCAGGGCTTCGGGGATCACCGCCAGCAGGCTCTTGGACATGGCGTCGACCATGCCCGTACCGGACAGGATGCCGGTGAAGATGCCCGCGGCGAAGATCAGCCCGACCACCGCGAGCACGCTGCCAGCGTGGGCCGCGACCCGGTCCTTCTGCTGTTGCAGGCAGGGGTAGTTGACGATCATCGCAATACTGAAGGCCACCATGAACAGCACGGGCAGCGGCAGCAGGCCGGCGATCAGGGCGCACATGAGGGCGAAGGTCAGGGCACCGTTGAACCAGATCAGCTTCGGCCGGCGGGCGTCGGGGTACTGCGACACGCTGATCTCGCTGTGGTCGATCTCGTCGCCCGCCAGGTGCAGTTCACCCAGGCGTGCCCGTTCGCGCTTGCCGTACAGGTAGGCGATCGCCAGGATCGCCACCACGCCGGCGAGCATGGCCGGGATCATCGGCACGAAGATGTCCGACGGGTCCACGTGCAGGGCGCTGGCCGCGCGGGCGGTCGGGCCGCCCCAGGGGGTCATGTTCATTACCCCGCCGGCGAGGATGATCAGGCCGGCCATGATCCGCGGGCTCATGCCGATGCGGCTGTACAGCGGCAGCATGGCGGCCACGCAGATCATGTAGGTGGTGGCGCCGTCACCGTCCAGGGACACCACCAGGGCCAGCACCGCGGTGCCCACCGAGACTTTCAGCGGGTCGCCCTTGACCAGCTTGAGGATCTTGCGCACGGCCGGGTCGAACAGGCCTGAGTCGATCATCAAGGCGAAATACAGAATGGCGAACATCAGCATCACGCCGGTGGGCGCAAGCTTGGTGATGCCTTCGAGCATCATCGGGCCGATCTTCGGCGCGAAACCACCGAACAGGGCGAACAGGATGGGCACGATGATCAGGGCGATCAGCGCCGACAGGCGCTTGGTCATGATCAGGAACATGAAGGTGATGACCATGGCGAAGCCAAGGAAAGTCAGCATGGGAATACTCCAGGCGTAGCGCGGCTAGGGAATGGCGAACCGGGTGGGATCAGCGCAGAACGGCAAGCACGAGGCGTACGGGAGGAGTTGCAGCGAACAGGCGGGTACGAGCGGACATCAGAATCACCATTGTTGTTGTTAATAGGGCCGGGAGCGCGCGAGCGCCCGCTGTGGCCAACCGGTCTGTCGCCGGTAGTGGGGTGATGCTAATGGGGGAAGCTTTCAGCCAGCTTTCGCCGGAGAAAGGAATCAGCGGTTGTGTCATCGCCCGACAAGCGGCCTAAAGTGCAAGGCATGACGACAAAGGAGACGGTAAATGGAGCAGTTGCACAACGGAGGCTGTCACTGCGGGCGGCTGCGTTATCAATTCAGCGGGCCGTTGCGGGACATCGCCCACTGCCACTGTTCGATCTGCCGTCGGGTCAGCGGCGGCCTGGTGACCACCTGGATCACCTTGCCCGCCTTGGCCTTCAGGTGGCTGGCGGGCAGCCCGGCCCGCTATGACTCATCCGCCAGTTGTGCGCGTTATTTCTGTGGCGATTGCGGGGCGCACTTGGCGCTCGTCACCCAACTGAGCCCGGACAGCATCGACGTCACCATCGCCACCCTGGACCATCCGGAGCAGGCCCCGGCGCAGCGGCATATCTGGACCGACAGCCGCCTGCCCTGGCTGCACCTTGACGAAGAACTGCCGCAGGAGTCGCAAGAAACCCTGTAGTCGCAGGCTGCGCAGGGTTCGGTACGAGCCGTCGGGTTCTGCGGGGCTGCGCCCCGTGCGCAGCCTCGCTGGTGCTCGACAGCGGCTACAGATCGACAGGGTTGCTGCTTCGTGTAGCCGCTGCCGCAGGCTGCGCACGAGCGCGCAGCGGTCGCGAGGCGCGCAAGACCGGCAAGCGGTTATGGCAGCTCCAGCCCGCCCGCCGCCTTGTGCAGCGCTCGCAGATGTTCGCCCACCTGCTTGAGGTTGGCTTCGTTGGCGGCAATCTCGGCGGCGCGGGCAGGATCCAGCAAGGCCCGGACTTCCTTGTCGAGATCGCCGGTCAGGGACTGCAGCTGCTTCTGGCGCAGGCTGGTCTCGGCTTCCAGGCGCTGCCATTCGCCAGGCTGGGGCAGGCCATAACCGCTGCTGCCCAACAGCTCGGCCGGGCGGCTGAGGAAGCCGCTGTTGGCGAGAATCTGCTGCAGGGTCTGGTTGGCCTTCTCCATGCCGCCATTCTTCAATTCGCGAGCCCCCAGGTAGCGCTGCTTGACCTCGTCCTGGGCCAGCAGCAGCTGGCGACGAAAGCTGGCCTGCTCCAGCAGCAGCAAGGCGGCGCTGGTACGCAGGTCGGCCTGGGCGAACCACTGGCGACGTTCTTCGGCGCTCAGCGACAGCCAGTCCTCGACGTTGGCCTGCTTGATCGGCAGGTACTTCCTGATGACTTCGAACATTGCCTGGTAGCGATCACGGAAGGAATCGAAGCGATAGCCCAGGCGCAGCGCCTCGCGGGGGTCGTCGAGCACGCTGGTATCGGCCAGTCCCCTGCCCTTGAGCACCTCCAGCAGGCCATTGGGCATGATGCTGTCCAGGCCGACCAACTGCTGGTTGTTGCTGCCGCTGCGCAGCAGCTTGAGGCTCTCCACCGCGCAATTGTTGGACAGGAAGTAATAGTTGCCGTCGTAGCTCCAGTGCATCTCGGCGGCGTGTTCCACCACCTCCTCGATCTCGCTGCGCGAGAGGTTCAAGGGGACCGAGGCCAGGCTGCGCAGCTCGGTCTTGGTGTATTCGTCGATCACCTGGGCCAGCGGCAGGATGAACAGCCGTGACGGGTACTTGCCCACCAGCCCATCCCAGCTCGACAGCTGCACGTCACCGACGAAGGCGCGGTAGGACAGCACCAGGTGCTGGTCCAGGTCCAGCCGGCAATCCGGTCCGCGAGGCCGGCCCGGAGCGCAGATCACCAGGCGCAGCATGCTGTGGCCCCAGCGGCTGACCCAGTTCTGGTTGGCTTCGGCCAACAGGTAGTCCACCGCGTAGACCCGTTCCGGATCGACCTGGCCCAGGGGTGTCCTGGCGAAGTCGTTACCGGCATTGAGGAAGGCGAAGGACTTGGCGCAGCTGTCCTTGGCGGCCGGCGCCCAGTCGAAATGCTCCTGGTAATAACGGTACAGCGCCGGGCGCCGGCAGGCGTAGCTCGGGTCCAGGAGGAAGTATTCCATGTTCACCGCGACGAACTCTTTGGGATTTGTCGTCTCGTAGAGGTCGGGGCTGCGGGCGACCTGGCGGTTGTGCTGCTCGCGTTCCCCGCGACGGCCAACGTATTGCGGCCAGCCGGCCAGGTCCAGCAGGCGTGGGTCGTCGCTCAAGGTGAAGCGGCGATCGTTCTGGCCGCGACATGCGTCCGGCAGGCCCACCAGGCCGGTGGTGCCATTCCTGCGGGTGCAGCGCTGGATCAGGCTGCGTTCGGCACTGGGCCACAGACGCGCGCGATCATAGATATGGGTCAGTTCATGGAGCACGGTGGCGAGCATTTCCCGGCGCACGGTGCCATGGGGGCGGCTGGTCTTCTGGGTGGCGGCGGAACCGTCGGCGAGGCTGGGCAGCAACGCGCGGTTGAGGTCCAGTTCCGCTACCAGGGAGGCTTCGCCATAGGCGTTGTCGGGCATGCGGTCGGTCCAGCCGACATCGATGGTGCGGTCCAGTTGCTGGATGAAGCGTGGCGGCAATGCCTGCATCGCTTCATCCAGCAAGGCCTGGCTGGCTTGTTGTTGCTGCGGGCTCAGGCCATCGGTCTTGAGGTGCAGCTTCAGGTCGGCCTGGGCGTTGCTGCAGAGCAGTCCCAGGGTCGTGGCCAGCAGCCAGGCGCGCAGCGGCTTCACAGGGCGAGGATGGCTTCGGCCAGTACCTGGTCGCTGGCGTCGCGAGCTTGCGGCACGCGGGTGCGCAGGGTGTCGAAGGCCGCTTCCAGCTGGGCGCCACGGATATCGCCGTTGCTGGCGACGAAGCTGGCGGCATCGTCGTGGGCTTCACGCACGACCTTGGAGTCGCGGATCGAGGTTGTGGTGTCCGAGGTGAAATCGATCGTTCGGCCAAAGGCACGGACGATGATGTTACTGGTGGCCACCAGGGTGTGTGCCTGGGCCACGTCGGCCAACAACAGCAGGCCGAGGGTGGCGGCAATCAGCGGGCTACGCATGGGATGACTCCGGGATAACGGGAATGACTATTGGACGAGAATTGCCTGCGCCAGTTCAAGGTCGTCGGCATGCAGTTTCGCCGGGGCACTGCGCAAGTATCTGAGCGCGGATTCCAGGCGTGCACCACGCAGTTGGCCGTCGGTTGCAACGAAGGCAGCGGCATCATCCTGGGCGGCGAGTATCAGTTTATGGTCGAAGGGCGCGGAGGTCACCTTGCTTGTCGCGTAGGCGGTGATGACCGAGCTCTGGGTACTCAGGTCGAACGCCTGCACCGGGCAGGCCCAACAGATCAAGAGCAGTAATGGAGTGGAAAATGCTATGCGGAACAAACCTGTGGATCTCGACAGCTGAAAACCAGCGCAAAGGCTAGCGCAATGGTTCGCGGAGGACCAGCGTAGAGAGGTTCAGGTGCGCATGCGCACCTGACCAGGTGCTCTTCAGATTGCCAGGATGGCCTGGGCCAGCTGGGTGTCGGTGGCCTGTTGCAGTTGCGGAGCCTGCTGGCGAATGTGGGCGAAGGCGCTTTCCAGTTTCACCCCGCGAATGGCGCCATCGGTGGCGACGAAGCTGGCGGCATCATCCCGGGCAGCACGAACGATCTTGTGGTCGCGCAGGGAGGACGTGGCATCGGAAGTCGCATCCGAGGTGGCCTTGAGCGCTCCGACGATGGCGTCGGTGGTGACGATCAGGCTGGTGGCATGGGCATTGGCAGCCAGGGCCAGCAGGGCGGCGGCGCTGAGCAGGCGGAGACGAGGCATGGGTAACTCCTGTGAATGAACAGACAATAGAAGGCGCTGAGTGAGACGCCGGGCAGCCACTGCGAAGTGCTGTGTCTGATTGCTCTGACGCAGTTCGAGAAGAAATGGCCACGTCGTGGCTGATATTAGGCTGCGCCGCTGCGTTCGCCCATAGCTGTTCAATCCCGCCAGAACGGTTTGTGCAGTTCCGCTGCTCTGTCGCAAAAACTGATGCCGCTGTCGGCCAACTGCTGCTCATTCATCTGCGCCAGCAACTTGCGGGTCCTGGCTCGTTCACGCAGGCGGCCGAAGGCGGCTACCCAGCTGTACCTGGTAGTAGTTGTGCGGGCAGTGGCGTGGAGGGTGCTGTCGGTGGGCCGGGTCGATGAGTCCATAATGCGATCCTCGAGGCAATGTCGGGCGCTTGGCCTGGAAGCTCCATGGTGCGAGGTTCGAGCGGACTCTTGCAGATACACTGGGGTAAAATTGTACTGGTACAAATCAAGTATCTATAAAACTGTACCTGTCTTGGGTTTTCCGGCTGTACTCTCCTGTTCTCCCGGCCAGAAAGCACAAGACCCGTCGCGGTTTCCCGCGACGGGTCTTGTTTATGCAATTCGGGTGCTGGCGGTGGACCCGGTGGGTCAGGGCCAGCGACGCTGAGTTAGCGCCAGAACGGCTTGCTCAGCTCTTCGTAGCGTTGTGCTTCGCTGATCCCGGCATCGGCCAGCAGACGCGAATCCAGGCGAGCCAGTTGGTGGCGGCTGGAGATGCGGCGCTGCCACAGCATCAGGTTGGAGAGCAGGCGCAGAGGCAGGGAAGCCTGGGATTTTACAGCCTTGTCTTCGAAGAACAGTTCGGAACTGAGTGTACGTTCCATGGTTGACATCCTTCCGCTTGTGGCGGGATCAGGTAGTGGTTTAACTGGTGCCCATGATCCTCCTCCGGCGCAAGACTCTGTAGATACAGTTCACTTGTATTGTGAATGACCAGTTAACTGTTTATAGCGGCTGTACTGTTCGGAAATGGCGCAACTGTACCTGTTGGCACCTTTTTGGTGCGTTTTGATGGTTTTTGATGGAAAGGCAGCGATTTTAGGCGGGGAAAATAGCAGTACAGTAGTACAGTTTTTGTCTGGCGGTGGGCGGGCTATCGGCAGGCTGACGAAACTGTGTTTGCGTCAGCCGCCGACTGTATCCATTACTCGGTGAGCATCTTCCCGGTTTCTTCCAGGTTGATGTGCCAGCTCAGGGCCTCGCGCAGGATGTGCGGGGTGTGGCCACCCAGTGCGCAGGCCTTGGTGAAGTACTCGTTGAGAGCTTCGCGGTAGGACGGATGCACGCAATTGTCGATGATCACCCGTGCACGCTCGCGTGGCGCCAGGCCGCGCAGGTCCGCCAGGCCGACCTCGGTGACGAGGATATCGACGTCATGCTCGGTGTGGTCGACGTGGCTGACCATGGGCACCACGCTGGATATCGCACCGTCCTTGGCAATGGACTTGGTCACGAAGATCGCCAGGTGTGCGTTGCGGGCGAAGTCACCGGAGCCGCCGATACCGTTCATCATCCTGGTGCCGCAGATGTGAGTGGAGTTGACGTTGCCGTAGATGTCGAATTCCAGCGCGGTGTTGATGCCGATGATGCCCAGGCGCCGTACCACTTCGGGGTGGTTGGAGATTTCCTGCGGACGCAGGACCAGCTTGTCCTTGTAGCGCTCCAGGTTGCCGAACACGTCGGCGTTGCGCCGGCTCGACAGGGTAATGGAGCTGCCCGAGGCGAAGCTCAGCTTGCCGGCATCGATCAGGTCGAAGGTCGAGTCCTGCAGCACCTCGGAGTACATGGTCAGGTTCTCGAAGGGCGACTCGATCAGGCCGCACATCACCGCGTTGGCGATGTTGCCGATACCGGCCTGCAACGGGCCGAGCTTGTTGCTCATGCGCCCGGCCTGGACTTCCCGCTTGAGGAAGTCGATCAGGTGGTTGGCAATGCCCTGGGTCTCGCTGTCCGGTGGCGAGACGGTTGACGGCGAGTCGGATTGGTCGGTGATGACGATGGCGGCGATCTTGTCCGCGGGGATCGGGATCGCCGTGCTGCCGATGCGATCGTCGACCTTCACCAGTGGGATCGGTGTGCGGGTCGGACGGTACGTCGGGATATAGATGTCGTGCAGCCCTTCCAGGTTCGGGTTGTGCGCCATGTTGATCTCGACGATCACTTTCTTGGCGAAGATTGCGAAGCTGGCCGAGTTACCCACCGAGGTGGTTGGCACGATGTGTCCCTGTTCGGTGATGGCCACGGCCTCGATCACCGCGATGTCCGGCAGCTTGAGTTGCTGGTTGCGCAGTTGTTCGACGGTTTCCGACAGGTGCTGGTCGATGAACATGACCTTGCCGGCGTTGATCGCCTTGCGCAGGGTGCTGTCCACCTGGAACGGCATGCGTCGGGCCAGCACGCCGGCTTCGGTCAGTTCCTTGTCCAGGTCGTTGCCCAGGCTGGCGCCGGTCATGAGGCTGATTTTAAGCGGTGACACCTTGGCCCGTTGGGCCAGGGCATGGGGCACGGCCTTGGCTTCACCGGCGCGGGTGAAGCCGCTCATGCCGACGGTCATGCCGTCCTCAATCAGAGCGGCAGCGTCTGCGGCGCTCATCACCTTATCCAACAACGAAGGCAAGCGGATACGATCACGGTACATGGATTGTTATCTCGGGCAACGAAAGCAAGAAGCGCAGTCTAGTGATTTCCAGAAAAAACGCCCCGCGACAAAGGTCGAATGAAAGGTCCTGTCCTAGAGCCTTCCGTCGGCTTTCTGGAGTAAATAAAAAACCCCAGCCTACTAAAGGCTGAGGTCTTGGGTATTGCGCTACGGCAGGATTATTCGACGGCTTTGACCATGTCTTCGATGACCTTCTTCGCGTCGCCGAAGACCATCATGGTCTTGTCCAGGTAGAACAGCTCATTGTCCAGGCCGGCGTAACCGCTGGCCATGGAGCGCTTGTTGACGATGATGGTCTTGGCCTTGAAGGCTTCCAGGATCGGCATGCCGGCGATCGGTGATTTTGGATCGTTCTTCGCCGCCGGGTTGACCACGTCGTTTGCGCCCAGCACCAGTACCACGTCGGCCTGGCCGAACTCGGAGTTAATGTCTTCCATCTCGAACACCTGGTCGTAGGGCACTTCGGCCTCGGCCAGCAGCACGTTCATGTGGCCGGGCATGCGACCGGCCACCGGATGGATCGCGTACTTCACGGTGACGCCGCGATGAGTCAGTTTTTCGGTGAGCTCTTTCAGAGCGTGCTGGGCGCGTGCCACTGCCAGGCCGTAGCCGGGAACGATGATCACAGTGTCGGCGTTGGTCAGCAGGAAGGTCGCGTCGTCGGCCGAGCCGGACTTCACCGGACGAGCTTCCTGGGCGCCGGCCGGGCCACCGGCGTCGGCGCTGTTGCCGAAGCCGCCGAGCAGCACGTTGAAGAATGAACGGTTCATCGCCTTGCACATGATGTACGACAGGATCGCGCCGCTGGAGCCCACTAGGGAGCCGGCGATGATCAGCATCGAGTTGTTCAGCGAGAAGCCGATCCCCGCTGCGGCCCAGCCTGAGTAGCTGTTGAGCATCGACACCACGACCGGCATGTCGGCGCCGCCGATCGGGATGATGATGAGCACGCCCATGATGAATGCCAGGGCCAGCATCAGGGCGAAGGCGCCCAGGTTGCCGGTGACCATGAAGGCGATGCCCAGGCCCAGCGTGGCCAGGCCCAATACCAGGTTCAACTTGTGCTGACCGGCGAACTGTACCGGTGCGCCCTGGAACAGACGGAACTTGTACTTGCCCGACAGCTTGCCAAAGGCGATCACCGAACCGGAGAAGGTGATGGCGCCGATGGCCGCGCCGAGGAACAGTTCCAGGCGGTTGCCGGCAGGAATCGCGTCGCCCAGTTGTTTGACGATACCCAGGGACTGTGGCTCGACCACGGCGGCAATGGCAATGAACACCGCTGCCAGGCCGATCATGCTGTGCATGAAGGCCACCAGCTCAGGCATCTTGGTCATTTCTACGCGCTTGGCCATGATCGAACCGGCGGTGCCGCCGATCAGCAGGCCGACGATCACATAGCCAATGCCGGCGGTCGCCAGCTCAGCGCCCAGTTTATAAATGAGGCCGATGGTGGTCAGCACCGCCAGCGCCATGCCCAGCATGCCGAACAGGTTGCCGCGCCGCGACGTGGTCGGGTGCGAAAGACCCTTGAGCGCCTGGATGAAGCACACCGAGGCGATCAGGTAGAGGGTGGTTACCAGGTTCATACTCATTATTTCTGCACCTCTTCTTTGGCTTTGGGCGCTTTCTTCTTGAACATTTCCAGCATGCGACGGGTGACCAGGAAGCCGCCGAACACGTTGACCGCGGCCAGGGCCACGGCCAGCGTGCCCATGGTCTTGCCCAGCGGGGTCACGGTCAGGGCGGCGGCCAGCATGGCGCCGACGATGACGATTGCGGAAATGGCGTTGGTCACTGCCATCAGGGGGGTGTGCAGTGCGGGTGTAACGTTCCAGACCACGTGGTAACCGACATAGATCGCCAGCACAAAGATGATCAGGTTGTAGATACCGGGGGAGATGAGCTCTTCCATCGTCTGAATCCCTGCTTAGGCGTTTTTGCGGATGACTTGGCCGTCGCGGCACATCAGGCACGCGGCGACGATGTCGTCTTCGAGGTTGACTTCGAACTGCCCTTCTTTGGTGAAGACAAGCTTCAGGAAGTCCAGCAGGTTGCGGGCATAAAGGGCCGAGGCATCGGCGGCCACCGCGCCTGCGAGGTTGGTCGGGCCGACGATGGTCACACCGTTTTCGACCACCACCTGGTCCGCCACGGTCAGCGGGCAGTTGCCGCCCTGGGCCGCGGCCAGGTCGATGACCACCGAACCGGGTTTCATCTGGGCCACGGTGTCGGCGCTGAGCAGTGTCGGCGCCTTGCGGCCCGGGATCAGGGCCGTGGTGATGACGATATCGGCCTGCTTGGCGCGTTCGTGCACGGCCAGGGCCTGACGCTGCATCCAGCTGGCTGGCATTGGACGGGCGTAACCGCCTACCCCCACTGCACACTCGCGCTCTTCGTCAGTCTCGTAAGGCACATCGACGAACTTGGCGCCCAGGGACTCGATCTGCTCCTTTACTGCCGGACGTACGTCGGAGGCTTCGATCACTGCGCCCAGGCGTTTGGCCGTGGCGATGGCTTGCAGCCCTGCCACACCGGCGCCGAGGATCAGCACGCGAGCTGCCTTGACGGTACCTGCGGCGGTCATCAGCATCGGCATGAAGCGTGGGTAGTAGTGGGCGGCCAGCAGCACGGCCTTGTAGCCGGCGATGTTGGCCTGGGACGACAGTACGTCCAGGCTCTGGGCGCGCGAAGTGCGCGGCGCGGCTTCCAGGGCGAAGGCGGTGATCCCGCGCTCGGCCAGCTTGGCGATGGTTTCATTGCTGAAGGGGTTGAGCATGCCCACCAGGACGGCCCCGCTCTTGATCAGAGCCAGTTCGCTGTCATCGGGAGCCACCACCTTGAGGATCAGTTCGGCGCCAAAGGCATCGTTGGCGCTGCCAATGGTTGCCCCTGCCGCTTCGTAGGCACTGTCGAGCACGCTGGCATTGATGCCGGCACCGCTTTGCACAGTGACCTTGTGACCCTGGCCGATCAGCTTCTTGATGGTTTCCGGGGTTGCAGCAACCCGTGTTTCACCCGTATGGGTTTCGAGAGGAACACCAATGTGCACGTCAAATCTCCTGCTTGATCTTATTGCTTTCGATCTTTCTTAGAAGGCCAGCGCACTACGCAGGGGCGCTGGGGCGGCCGATCAGCACGATCCCACTGAAATCACAGCGGGGCGCGGCATTTTGCAGGCGAACTTTGAGGCCTTCAAGGAATTCTGACTAGTGACGGAAAATTAACTACAAGTCACCCCGTGACCGAATGTCGCAACCTCCTGCCTTTAAGCCTTGCAGGCCGTGGCCTTAAAGGCTTTTATCGTAAATCCAAGTTTTTTCGCATCGGTGACATGAATACTCATACATTGCCTCTGAATAAACCCTACAACCCGCGTGGTTAGCAGCTTGTAGAGTGGTTTTGATGGGCGTCGGTACAGTCTGTCTAAATGCGACAAAAAATTATATCTGTAGTGCTTTTGTTTTTCTGACTACGGGGTCAATAATTGCCGTAAGTCCTGTTTCACGGGGCGTAGCTGTGGGCCTGGTGCACCAGCCAGTCGCGAAACGCCCTTAATGAGGCCGATTCCACCTTTCGCTCGGGAATCATCAAGTAATACGCCTTGATGCTTGGCAGGGCCTTGGGGTTGGCAATGACCAGGCGTTTTTCCGCCAATTCCCGCTGGATCAGGAACGGCGGGATCAACGCAATGCCCATGTCGTGCATGGCGGCTTGGGCGAGCATGGAGAATAGCTCGTAGCGTGGGCCTGTCATGTCGCGGGGGACGTTGAGCTGCTGGGAGTTGAACCACTGGCGCCAGGCGTAGGGACGTGTTGTCTGCTGCAGCAAGGGCAGTTCGGCAATCACCTGGGCAGGCAGTTGCTGGAGGTCGCCCAGCATGGCCGGGCTGCACACCGGCATCGGGTGCTCGTCCATCAGGCGGTGGGACTGGGTGCCTGACCAATCGGCATCGCCGAAGTAGATAGCGGCATCGAAGGGCGTGTCGGCGAACAGGAACGGTCGTGTGCGGTTGGTCAGGTTGACCGTGACATCGGGGTGCTGTTGCTGGAAGTCCTTGAGGCGTGGCAGCAGCCACTGGGTGCCGAACGTCGGTACTACCGCCAGTTCGATGACATTGGCGCCCTGCTGTCCCATCACCGACAGTGTGTCGCGCTCCACGGCATCGAGTTGGGTGGCGACCCGACGGCTATAGGACAGGCCGGCTTCTGTGAGCTTGACCCCTCGGCGCGAGCGACGAAACAGTTCCACGCCGAGGAACTCTTCCAGGCTGGCTATTTGCCGACACACCGCTCCTTGCGTCAGGGAGAGCTCCAGCGCTGCCTTGGTGAAGCTCTCGTGACGGGCGGCGGCTTCGAAGCTGATGAGGGCGGCGGTACTGGGGATTTTTCTGCGCATGTACGGCAATCTCACTAATGAATGCTGTAGACGGCGATTGGCACCGTTACGGAGTGAGAAATTAGCACAACAACATGCAAAATCCTCGTTTGCCCGCGGTGGTGCGTGGGCCTAGGATCAATCCACGATAGTTGACCTACTTCACGAGGACTCACTCATGGGCGGCAAAGCAAGCTTCAACTGGATCGACCCCCTTCTGCTGGATCAACAACTGACCGAAGAAGAGCGCATGGTGCGCGACAGTGCCGAGCAGTTCGCACAAGACAAGTTGGCGCCACGAGTCCTGGAAGCTTTCCGCCATGAACAGACCGATCCGGCGATCTTCCGCGAGATGGGGGAAGTCGGCCTTCTGGGCGCGACCATTCCCGAGCAGTACGGTGGCAGCGGCTTGAACTACGTGTGTTATGGCCTGATCGCCCGTGAAGTGGAGCGTGTGGACTCGGGCTATCGTTCGATGATGAGTGTGCAGTCCTCCCTGGTGATGGTGCCGATCAACGAGTTCGGTACTGAGGCACAAAAACAGAAGTATCTGCCGAAGCTGGCCTCTGGTGAATGGATTGGCTGCTTCGGTCTGACCGAGCCGAACCATGGTTCCGACCCGGGTGCGATGATCTCCCGTGCACGCAAGGTGGACGGTGGCTACAGCCTGACCGGCAACAAGATGTGGATCACCAACAGTCCGATCGCCGATGTATTTGTCGTCTGGGCCAAGGACGATGCTGGTGATATCCGTGGTTTTGTTCTGGAGAAAGGCTGGAAGGGCCTGAGTGCCCCCGCTATTCACGGCAAGGTCGGCCTGCGGGCGTCGATCACCGGTGAAATCGTCATGGACAATGTATTCGTGCCGGAGGAGAACATTTTTCCGGATGTGCGCGGCCTGAAAGGTCCTTTTACCTGCTTGAACTCGGCACGTTATGGCATCTCCTGGGGCGCCCTGGGGGCTGCAGAGTTCTGCTGGCACACCGCGCGTCAATACACCCTTGATCGTCAGCAGTTCGGTCGTCCTCTGGCGGCAACCCAGTTGATCCAGAAAAAGCTGGCCGACATGCAGACCGAGATCTCCCTCGCCCTGCAGGGCTGCCTGCGTCTTGGACGGATGAAGGATGAGGGGACTGCGGCGGTGGAGATCACTTCGATCATGAAGCGCAATTCCTGTGGCAAGTCCCTGGACATTGCGCGCATGGCCCGTGACATGTTGGGCGGCAACGGTATTTCCGACGAGTTCGGGATCGCCCGTCACCTGGTGAACCTGGAGGTGGTCAACACCTACGAAGGCACCCATGACGTGCATGCGCTGATTCTGGGGCGCGCGCAGACCGGTATCCAGGCGTTCTATTAATAGGAGAGCAGCCATGGGCGCGTTATCGCATCTGCGGGTACTGGATTTGTCTCGGGTGTTGGCCGGGCCTTGGTGCGGCCAGATCCTGGCGGACCTGGGGGCCGAGGTCATCAAGGTCGAGCGCCCTGGCAACGGTGACGATACTCGCGCCTGGGGGCCGCCCTTCCTCAAGGATGCCTATGGCGAGAACACTACTGAGGCCGCCTATTACCTGTCGGCCAACCGCAACAAGCAATCGGTGACCATCGACTTCACTCGCCCGGAAGGCCAGCAACTGGTCCGCGAGCTGGCGGCCAAGTCGGATATCGTCATCGAGAATTTCAAGGTTGGCGGGCTGGCGGCCTATGGCCTGGACTATGAATCACTCAAGGCGCTCAATCCGCGCCTGATCTATTGCTCGATCACGGGCTTCGGCCAGACCGGTCCTTATGCCAAGCGCGCAGGTTATGACTTCATGATTCAGGGGTTGGGCGGCCTGATGAGTCTCACCGGGCGACCTGAGGGCGATGAAGGTGCTGGGCCGGTGAAGGTCGGGGTGGCCTTGACCGACATCCTGACAGGGCTCTATTCGACGGTGGCGATTCTGGCGGCGTTGGCTCATCGGGACCAGGGCGGTAGTGGGCAGCATGTCGACATGGCACTACTGGATGTGCAGGTTGCATGCCTGGCGAACCAGGCGATGAATTACCTGACGACAGGAGTCGCTCCCAAGCGGCTGGGTAATGCGCATCCCAATATAGTGCCCTATCAGGATTTTCCGACGGCCGATGGTGACTTCATTCTTACCGTGGGTAATGACGGGCAGTTTCGCAAGTTTGCCGAGGTAGCGGGTCAGCCGCAGTGGGCGGATGATGCCCGGTTCATCACCAATAAGCTGCGGGTGGCCAATCGTGCAGTGCTGATCCCCCTGATCCGCCAGGCAACGGTATTCAAGACCACGGCGCAATGGGTGAGTCAGTTGGAACAGGCAGGAGTGCCGTGTGGGCCTATCAATGATCTGTCTCAGGTGTTTTCCGATCCGCAGGTGATGGCTCGTGGCCTGGCCCTGGAGATGCCTCATGCGCTGGCAGGAATGGTGCCCCAGGTGGCCAGCCCGATTCGTCTCTCCGAGACGCCGGTGGAATATCACCAGGCCCCTCCGCTGCTGGGTGAGCATACGCTGCAGGTTCTGCAGCGAGTGCTGGGCATGGAGGCTGGGGCGGTGGATAGCTTGAAGCAGGCGGGGGTGTTGTAGGGAACCCCTTCTATATATAGAGCAGTGTCGGTGTTCTGTATCACTGGCCCAAATCCCTCGTTTCGGGGGTTTTGGGCTTTCTTCAGATAAAACAGAAGATAAGTGTTGACGGCAGATTCTACAGGTCTATAATTCGCCCCACTTCCGGCGCAGTCGAAACGGAAAACTCCTTGAGATTCAATGAGTTACACGGTTTTCGACAGCGGTAACGCTTCAGTTCATCGAAGCCCAGAGGGAGCTGATAAGGCAGCGTTTTTCGCCTTGTTAGCGTTTCGATCCTCTCGATCGAAAGCGGATAAAAAGAGGTGTTGACAGCAGCGTGTAACGCTGTAGAATTCGCCTCCCGCTGACGAGAGATCGGAAGCGCAAGTGGTTGAAGTTGTTGAAGAAATCTTCGAAAGCTTCTGAAAATAATCACTTGACAGTAAATGAGGCTGCTGTAGAATGCGCGCCTCGGTTGAGACGAAAGCTCTTAACCAACCGCTCTTTAACAACTGAATCAAGCAATTCGTGTGGGTGCTTGTGTAGTCAGACTGATAGTCAGAAAGATTATCAGCATCACGAGTGACCATGCGAGAAATCACATAGTCATTTGAGATTGCTGAGCCAAGTTTAGGGTTACTTAAAAACCCAAGCAGTATTGAACTGAAGAGTTTGATCATGGCTCAGATTGAACGCTGGCGGCAGGCCTAACACATGCAAGTCGAGCGGATGAAGTAAGCTTGCTTACGGATTCAGCGGCGGACGGGTGAGTAATGCCTAGGAATCTGCCTGGTAGTGGGGGATAACGTTTCGAAAGGAGCGCTAATACCGCATACGTCCTACGGGAGAAAGCAGGGGACCTTCGGGCCTTGCGCTATCAGATGAGCCTAGGTCGGATTAGCTAGTTGGTGAGGTAATGGCTCACCAAGGCTACGATCCGTAACTGGTCTGAGAGGATGATCAGTCACACTGGAACTGAGACACGGTCCAGACTCCTACGGGAGGCAGCAGTGGGGAATATTGGACAATGGGCGAAAGCCTGATCCAGCCATGCCGCGTGTGTGAAGAAGGTCTTCGGATTGTAAAGCACTTTAAGTTGGGAGGAAGGGCAGTAAGCTAATATCTTGCTGTTTTGACGTTACCGACAGAATAAGCACCGGCTAACTCTGTGCCAGCAGCCGCGGTAATACAGAGGGTGCAAGCGTTAATCGGAATTACTGGGCGTAAAGCGCGCGTAGGTGGTTTGTTAAGTTGGATGTGAAAGCCCCGGGCTCAACCTGGGAACTGCATCCAAAACTGGCAAGCTAGAGTATGGTAGAGGGTGGTGGAATTTCCTGTGTAGCGGTGAAATGCGTAGATATAGGAAGGAACACCAGTGGCGAAGGCGACCACCTGGACTGATACTGACACTGAGGTGCGAAAGCGTGGGGAGCAAACAGGATTAGATACCCTGGTAGTCCACGCCGTAAACGATGTCAACTAGCCGTTGGGAGCCTTGAGCTCTTAGTGGCGCAGCTAACGCATTAAGTTGACCGCCTGGGGAGTACGGCCGCAAGGTTAAAACTCAAATGAATTGACGGGGGCCCGCACAAGCGGTGGAGCATGTGGTTTAATTCGAAGCAACGCGAAGAACCTTACCAGGCCTTGACATGCAGAGAACTTTCCAGAGATGGATTGGTGCCTTCGGGAACTCTGACACAGGTGCTGCATGGCTGTCGTCAGCTCGTGTCGTGAGATGTTGGGTTAAGTCCCGTAACGAGCGCAACCCTTGTCCTTAGTTACCAGCACGTTATGGTGGGCACTCTAAGGAGACTGCCGGTGACAAACCGGAGGAAGGTGGGGATGACGTCAAGTCATCATGGCCCTTACGGCCTGGGCTACACACGTGCTACAATGGTCGGTACAGAGGGTTGCCAAGCCGCGAGGTGGAGCTAATCCCACAAAACCGATCGTAGTCCGGATCGCAGTCTGCAACTCGACTGCGTGAAGTCGGAATCGCTAGTAATCGCGAATCAGAATGTCGCGGTGAATACGTTCCCGGGCCTTGTACACACCGCCCGTCACACCATGGGAGTGGGTTGCACCAGAAGTAGCTAGTCTAACCTTCGGGAGGACGGTTACCACGGTGTGATTCATGACTGGGGTGAAGTCGTAACAAGGTAGCCGTAGGGGAACCTGCGGCTGGATCACCTCCTTAATCGACGACATCAGCTGCTTCATAAGCACCCACACGAATTGCTTGATTCATTGAAGAAGACGATAGAAGCAGCTTTAAGCTCCAAGCTGATAGCTCCAAGCTAACAGTTACAAGCTCGAAATTGGGTCTGTAGCTCAGTTGGTTAGAGCGCACCCCTGATAAGGGTGAGGTCGGCAGTTCGAATCTGCCCAGACCCACCAATTTTGTTATGGGGCCATAGCTCAGCTGGGAGAGCGCCTGCCTTGCACGCAGGAGGTCAGCGGTTCGATCCCGCTTGGCTCCACCATAAACTGCTTCGAAAAGCTTAGAAATGAGCATTCAGACACGAATGTTGATTTCTAGTCTTTTGATTAGATCGTTCTTTAAAAATTTGGGTATGTGATAGAAAGATAGACTGAACACTACTTTCACTGGTAGTGGATCAGGCTAAGGTAAAGTTTGTGAGAACAAACTTTCGGCGAATGTCGTCTTCACAGTATAACCAGATTGCTTGGGGTTATATGGTCAAGTGAAGAAGCGCATACGGTGGATGCCTTGGCAGTCAGAGGCGATGAAAGACGTGGTAGCCTGCGAAAAGCTTCGGGGAGTCGGCAAACAGACTGTGATCCGGAGATGTCTGAATGGGGGAACCCAGCCATCATAAGATGGTTATCTTGTACTGAATACATAGGTGCAAGAGGCGAACCAGGGGAACTGAAACATCTAAGTACCCTGAGGAAAAGAAATCAACCGAGATTCCCTTAGTAGTGGCGAGCGAACGGGGACTAGCCCTTAAGCTTCTTTGATTTTAGCGGAACGCTCTGGAAAGTGCGGCCATAGTGGGTGATAGCCCTGTACGCGAAAGGATCTTAGAAGTGAAATCGAGTAGGACGGGGCACGAGAAACCTTGTCTGAATATGGGGGGACCATCCTCCAAGGCTAAATACTACTGACTGACCGATAGTGAACTAGTACCGTGAGGGAAAGGCGAAAAGAACCCCGGAGAGGGGAGTGAAATAGATCCTGAAACCGTATGCGTACAAGCAGTGGGAGCAGACTTTGTTCTGTGACTGCGTACCTTTTGTATAATGGGTCAGCGACTTATATTCAGTGGCAAGCTTAACCGAATAGGGGAGGCGTAGCGAAAGCGAGTCTTAATAGGGCGTTTAGTCGCTGGGTATAGACCCGAAACCGGGCGATCTATCCATGGGCAGGTTGAAGGTTAGGTAACACTGACTGGAGGACCGAACCGACTACCGTTGAAAAGTTAGCGGATGACCTGTGGATCGGAGTGAAAGGCTAATCAAGCTCGGAGATAGCTGGTTCTCCTCGAAAGCTATTTAGGTAGCGCCTCATGTATCACTGTAGGGGGTAGAGCACTGTTTCGGCTAGGGGGTCATCCCGACTTACCAAACCGATGCAAACTCCGAATACCTACAAGTGCCGAGCATGGGAGACACACGGCGGGTGCTAACGTCCGTCGTGAAAAGGGAAACAACCCAGACCGTCAGCTAAGGTCCCAAAGTTATGGTTAAGTGGGAAACGATGTGGGAAGGCTTAGACAGCTAGGAGGTTGGCTTAGAAGCAGCCACCCTTTAAAGAAAGCGTAATAGCTCACTAGTCGAGTCGGCCTGCGCGGAAGATGTAACGGGGCTCAAACCATACACCGAAGCTACGGGTATCACGTAAGTGATGCGGTAGAGGAGCGTTCTGTAAGCCTGTGAAGGTGAGTTGAGAAGCTTGCTGGAGGTATCAGAAGTGCGAATGCTGACATGAGTAACGACAATGGGAGTGAAAAACTCCCACGCCGAAAGACCAAGGTTTCCTGCGCAACGTTAATCGACGCAGGGTTAGTCGGTCCCTAAGGCGAGGCTGAAAAGCGTAGTCGATGGAAAACAGGTTAATATTCCTGTACTTCTAGTTATTGCGATGGAGGGACGGAGAAGGCTAGGCCAGCTTGGCGTTGGTTGTCCAAGTTTAAGGTGGTAGGCTGAGATCTTAGGTAAATCCGGGATCTTAAGGCCGAGAGCTGATGACGAGTTGCCTTTAGGCGACGAAGTGGTTGATGCCATGCTTCCAAGAAAAGCTTCTAAGCTTCAGATAACTAGGAACCGTACCCCAAACCGACACAGGTGGTTGGGTAGAGAATACCAAGGCGCTTGAGAGAACTCGGGTGAAGGAACTAGGCAAAATGGCACCGTAACTTCGGGAGAAGGTGCGCCGGTGAGGGTGAAGGACTTGCTCCGTAAGCCCATGCCGGTCGAAGATACCAGGCCGCTGCGACTGTTTATTAAAAACACAGCACTCTGCAAACACGAAAGTGGACGTATAGGGTGTGACGCCTGCCCGGTGCCGGAAGGTTAATTGATGGGGTTAGCGCAAGCGAAGCTCTTGATCGAAGCCCCGGTAAACGGCGGCCGTAACTATAACGGTCCTAAGGTAGCGAAATTCCTTGTCGGGTAAGTTCCGACCTGCACGAATGGCGTAACGATGGCGGCGCTGTCTCCACCCGAGACTCAGTGAAATTGAAATCGCTGTGAAGATGCAGTGTATCCGCGGCTAGACGGAAAGACCCCGTGAACCTTTACTATAGCTTTGCACTGGACTTTGAGCTTGCTTGTGTAGGATAGGTGGGAGGCTTTGAAGTGGGGACGCCAGTTCTCATGGAGCCATCCTTGAAATACCACCCTGGCAATCTTGAGGTTCTAACTCAGGTCCGTTATCCGGATCGAGGACAGTGTATGGTGGGTAGTTTGACTGGGGCGGTCTCCTCCTAAAGAGTAACGGAGGAGTACGAAGGTGCGCTCAGACCGGTCGGAAATCGGTCGTAGAGTATAAAGGCAAAAGCGCGCTTGACTGCGAGACAAACACGTCGAGCAGGTACGAAAGTAGGTCTTAGTGATCCGGTGGTTCTGTATGGAAGGGCCATCGCTCAACGGATAAAAGGTACTCCGGGGATAACAGGCTGATACCGCCCAAGAGTTCATATCGACGGCGGTGTTTGGCACCTCGATGTCGGCTCATCACATCCTGGGGCTGAAGCCGGTCCCAAGGGTATGGCTGTTCGCCATTTAAAGTGGTACGCGAGCTGGGTTTAGAACGTCGTGAGACAGTTCGGTCCCTATCTGCCGTGGACGTTTGAGATTTGAGAGGGGCTGCTCCTAGTACGAGAGGACCGGAGTGGACGAACCTCTGGTGTTCCGGTTGTCACGCCAGTGGCATTGCCGGGTAGCTATGTTCGGAAAAGATAACCGCTGAAAGCATCTAAGCGGGAAACTTGCCTCAAGATGAGATCTCACTGGGATCTTGAATCCCCTAAAGGGCCGTCGAAGACTACGACGTTGATAGGTTGGGTGTGTAAGCGCTGTGAGGCGTTGAGCTAACCAATACTAATTGCCCGTGAGGCTTGACCATATAACACCCAAGCAATTTGCGAACTCGAAAGAGGCCAGATTGCGGTGTGTGAAGATGACAGACCGAAAGTTTGAAGCACAAACCAAACCTATTACATACCCATTTGCTGGCTCGTTGCATAAGCAACGGATCGGCTCCAGAATTTCTTGACGACCATAGAGCGTTGGAACCACCTGATCCCATCCCGAACTCAGTAGTGAAACGATGCATCGCCGATGGTAGTGTGGGGTTTCCCCATGTGAGAGTAGGTCATCGTCAAGATTAAATTCCGAAACCCCAATTGCGAAAGCAGTTGGGGTTTTGTCTATAGGTAGAAGTTACTGATTTCGCTGACACGTTCGACCTCGAATCCAACGGATCGGCTGCAGAATTTCTTGACGACCATAGAGCATTGGAACCACCTGATCCCATCCCGAACTCAGCAGTGAAACGATGCATCGCCGATGGTAGTGTGGGGTTTCCCCATGTGAGAGTAGGTCATCGTCAAGATTGAATTCCGAAACCCCAATTGCGAAAGCAGTTGGGGTTTTGTTTTTCTAGGGCAAAAAACTGGGCAAGCTACCGCCCCTAAATGCTCCCTTTCCCTGCGTGTTCCTTGCAGCCTTAAATACCGAGCCTGGCCATGGGTGTGCCCATCATCCAGGCCCATGCTTCAACTCCTTGGCCCTGCCATGCCATGTTCATCAATATCCCCCGGGCTCGGCTTGCCGCCCTTCGAGCCTGTTCTGTAGAGGCAACCTCAAGGGAAACTTATCCACAGTCCTTGGCCTCGATGCTATTCCTCCAGCCGGTTGCCATGGCCTTTATCTCCTGTGGACAAATACCTCAACCCAAGAGACGCGGCCGCTCTAGCGTGCCGTTCGGCGGGATTCTGAGAAATCACGCGAGTAATTCAGATAAATCCCTAAGGGTTCGGAGATTTTGGCCGACAGAGTAATGAGACGTGCGTGCACCAAAGTAGAGCGATCAGAGAATGTCGCCTGCGTTGTTTAATGGAATGTTGCATTCCGTACGCATCCCCACTTTCGGCATAAGAAGTCCCATGAAATGAATCTCAAGTTCAGCCATAAAATCCTTTTGGCCGCCTCTGGCGTGGTGGTTCTGGCTTTTGCGTTGTTCACTCTGTACAACGACTACCTGCAGCGGAACACCATCCGACAGAATCTCGAATCCTCCATTCAGCAAGCCGGTGAGCTGACCTCCAGCAGCGTGCAGAACTGGATGAGCGGCCGGATTCTGGTGCTCGAGAACCTGGCGCAGAACGTCGCCCACCAGGGCCACAATGCGGACTTCCCAGGCCTGGTCGATCAGCCAGCCTTCACCTCGAACTTCCAGTTCACCTACGTTGGCCAAGCCAATGGCACCTTCACCCAGCGCCCTGACGCGAAGATGCCCGACGACTATGACCCTCGCCAGCGCCCCTGGTACAAGCAGGCTGTCGCTGCCGACAAGACCATGCTGACTCCGCCCTACATGGCCGCAGTCGGTGGCCTGGTGGTGACCATCGCCATGCCGGTGAAGAAGCAGGGTGAACTACTGGGTGTGGTCGGTGGTGACCTGAGCCTGGAAACCCTGGTCAAGATCATCAACTCGGTGGACTTCGGCGGCCTCGGCCACGCCTTTCTGGTCAGCGCCGACGGTCAGGTGATCGTCAGCCCGGACAAGGACCAGGTGATGAAGAACCTCAAGGATATCTACCCTGGCGCCAACGTGCGGATCGAGAGTGGCAACCAGGAAGTGGTCCTGAACAAGCAGGAACGTATCCTTTCCTTTACCCCGGTAACCGGCTTGCCGAATGCTGAGTGGTACATCGGCTTGTCTATCGATAGGGACAAGGCCTACGCGCCATTGAGCCAGTTCCGTACCTCTGCACTGATTGCGATGTTCATCGCTGTAGCCGTGATTGCCGTGCTGCTGACCCTGCTGATCCAGGTCCTGATGCGTCCTCTGGTCACCATGGGCCGGGCGATGCAGGATATCGCCCAGGGCGAGGGCGACCTGACGCGCCGCCTGGTAGTGGTGAGCAAGGACGAGTTCGGCGAGCTGGGTAGCTCCTTCAACCAGTTCGTGGAGCGGATCCACGCCTCGATCTCCGAGGTCTCCTCGGCCACCCGCCAGGTTCACGATTTGTCCCAGCGGGTGATGACGTCGTCCAACGCCTCGATCATCGGCTCCGACGAGCAGAGCGCTCGCACCAACAGCGTAGCGGCGGCCATCAACGAGCTGGGTGCCGCTACCCAGGAAATCGCCCGTAACGCCGCCGATGCCTCGCAGCACGCCAGCGGCGCCAGCGACCAGGCCGACGACGGTCGCCAAGTGGTGGAACAGACTATCCAGGCGATGACCGAGCTGTCGCAGAAGATCAGCCTGTCCTGCACCCAGATCGAGACTCTGAATGCCAGCACCGACAACATCGGGCATATCCTCGATGTGATCAAGGGCATCTCCCAGCAGACCAACCTGCTGGCACTCAACGCTGCCATTGAGGCGGCCCGTGCTGGTGAAGCCGGCCGTGGCTTCGCGGTGGTCGCCGATGAAGTGCGCAACCTGGCGCATCGCACCCAGGAGTCGGCAGAAGAGATCCACAAGATGATCACTTCGCTGCAAATCGGCTCCCGTGAGGCAGTGGCGACCATGAACGCCAGCCAAGTGTCCAGCGAAGAGAGCGTCGAAGTGGCCAACCAGGCCGGTGCCCGTCTGGTCAGCGTGACTCAACGCATCGGCGAGATCGACGGCATGAACCAGTCGGTGGCTGCAGCGACCGAGGAGCAGACTGCGGTGGTGGAGACCCTCAACGTCGACATCAACCAGATCAACCTGCTGAACCAGCAGGGCGTCGCCAACCTCAACGAAACCCTGAAGGATTGCGATGCGCTTTCGCAACAGGCCAGCCGCCTGAAGCAATTGGTCGACAGCTTCAAGATCTGAATCCCGCCCGAGCGACTCCCGGAGCCCGCTCCTGCCTGATGGCAGGGCGGGCTTTTTCATGACCGGCGTTCAGCCTAGGGGTTCGCCCAGCAACCCCAGGTGGGTGTTGATCACCTGTAACAGGCGCTGGCGTTGGGACTTGATGAAGAAATGGTTGCCAAGCACCTCGATCAGTTCGAATTCACGGGTGGTGAACTCCCGCCAGTTGAGCATGTGGCCGGCAGTCGCCAGCGGGTCTTCGCTGCCGTAGAAAGCCGTCAGCGGCACGTTGAGGCAACCGCTGGAGGTGTCGTACCAGGTTTCGAAAAGCTTCAGGCCGGTGCGCAGCAGGTGCTCGTAGGCTTGCAAATCACCCTGCCCGCGAGGGATTTCCAGGGGGCTGCCGCCCAGCGTCAGGATCGCCTCGCGAAAGGCCGCAGTGGGCAGGGTATGCAACAGGGGGTGATGAGGCAGGCTATCAGGGCTGCGACAGCCTGAGACGAACAGGTGGCGGGTCTGCCGGGGAAACCGTTCCTGAGCGTATTTGGCGGCCTCATAGGCCAGCAGTGCCCCCAGACCATGGCCGAATAATGCATGGGGCTCCTTCAGCCACGGAGCCAGGGCTGCGAAGGTCTTCTCCAGCAGGCTCGGCCAGTTGTCACACGGGGTCTCATGACGACGCGGGCCATGCCCGGGCAGGTTGACCAGTACCAGCTCGATATGGTCGGCCAGCCCCGTGGACCAGACCCGCAGTGGCTCGGCCGCCGCTCCAGCGTGGGGAAAGCAGATCAGGCGAATCTGCGGGGCTTGTCCGGAATTGATGACCAGCGTCCATTCTCGGTTATCGGTATCCACTGCTTTTCCTTAAGCAAAGGGCCGGCAGTTCCTCTGCCGGCGCTGGAGGGGCATCTAACATAGAGGCTGATGCCAATGAATGCACGCGATCGCATGGCGGCCTGTGCGGCAGGCGACGGCTGGCGTTGTGCGCGTGACCAGTGGCACAGGCCACACGTTGTAGGGGGGTGATTGTAAGGTGCCATTGTTTTTTGCTGGGCCAGCCTGCACCATCAGCCGATTCACGACAGCTCCCATGGATTCAACGCATTGGCGGCACGTTTAGCTCTTTCCCGGACCCTGCGCTGGTTTGGCTCGGCACTGCTGCTGGCCGGCGTACTGCTGGGCAGCCTACACGCCGACTGGGACTTTTCCCTGATCAGCCGGCGTGCCACGGCGCTCTACGGGCCCCTGGGCGAGGGCCAGCAACGCATCGACGCCTGGCAGCACCTGCTGGCCTCCCAGAAGCAGGTGGCCGAGCGTGAGCAGTTGAAGGTGGTCAACCTGTTCTTCAACAAGCAAATGCGGTATGTCGAAGACATCGATCTGTGGCACCAGGTGGATTACTGGGAGACGCCCGTGGAGGCCCTGTGGAAAGGCGCCGGCGACTGCGAGGACTACGCCATCGCCAAGTACTTCAGCCTGCGCCGCCTCGGGGTCTCCAGTGACAAATTGCGCATCACCTACGTCAAGGCCCTACGCCAGAATCGCGCGCACATGGTCCTGACCTACTATTCCACCCCGGACGCCATGCCGCTGGTGCTCGACAGCCTGGAAGACTCGATCCGCCCGGCCGCCGAACGGACCGACCTGTTGCCGGTGTACTCCTTCAACGCCGAAGGGCTGTGGTTGCCGGGAGCCAAGGGCAACAAGCGCGTGGGTGACACCAAGCGGCTGTCGCGCTGGCAGGATGTACTGAAAAAAATGCAGGCCGAAGGATTCCCGGTCGAGACGACTAACTAGGAGCACGAGCCCAGATGTCTTTGTTCAAACAACTGCTGATCGCAATCTGCGTGTTCCTGGTGGTGGCCTTCAGCGGCAGCTTCATGGTCAGCCTGGAAAGTTCGCGTACCCAGTACGTCAACCAGCTGCGCTCCCACGCCCAGGATGCGGCCACGGCGCTGGCTCTGTCGCTCACGCCGAACATCGATGATCCGGCGATGGTCGAGCTGATGGTCAGTTCGATCTTCGACAGCGGTTATTACGCCAGCATCCGGGTAGTGGACCTGGCGACCGACAAGACCATCGTCGAGCGCAGCGGTATTCCGGAGATGGGTCAGGTGCCTCAGTGGTTCGTCAGTCTGATCGGCCTTGAGCCGGCCGGTGGCGATGCCATCGTCAGCCGTGGCTGGGAGCAGGCGGCGCGAGTAGAGGTACTCAGCCATCCGATGTTCGCCGTGGCCAAGCTCTGGCAGAGCGCCCTGGGCAGCCTGGGCTGGTTGTTGATCTGCGGGGCGGTGAGCGCCGTGCTGGGTGCCCTGTTGCTGCGTCGCCAGCTCCGGCCGCTGGATTACATGGTCAAGCAATCCCACGCCATTGCCCGGCGTGAGTTCCTCAGCCTGCCGGAGCTGCCGCGCACCCCCGAACTGCGCCGGGTCGTGCAGGCGATGAACCAGATGGTGGAGAAGCTCAAGGCCCTGTTCCAGGAGCAGGCCGAGCGCAGCGAAAAGCTGCGGGTCGAATCCTATCAGGACAGCCTGACCGGGCTGGCCAACCGCCGTTATTTCGAAATGCAGCTCAATGCCAGGGTCAGCAACCCGGAGCAGGCCAGCTCCGGTTACCTGCTGCTGTTGCGGGTCAAGGACCTGGCGGGCTTGAACCAGCGGCTGGGCGGCCAGCGCACCGACCAGTTGCTGGTGGCCGTGGGCGAGCAGTTGCTGCGTGAGTGTGACAAGTACCCCGAGACCCATAACCTGGTGACCCGGGTTCGCGGGGGGGAATTCGCGGTGCTGGCTCCCGGGCTTGTACGCGAGGAAGCCATCCAGCTGGCCCAGAGCCTGGACAGCGCCCTGGGTAACCTGCACGCCACTGGCGCTACCGACGTCGCATCGGTAGCGTCCATCGGCCTGGCGGCCTTCGCCCATGGTGATTCGCCACAAGCGGTGCTCAGTCTCGGCGACCAGGCCCTGGCCCAGGCCGAGGCTCAGGGTGATACCAGCTGGGCCTGCCTGGACCAGGGAGCCAGCGCCCAGGGAGGGGATGACCATCACGCCTGGCACAAGCTGCTGGACCAGGCTCTCTCGCAACAACGCTTCCAGCTGTATTTCCAGCCGGTGGTGGCGACCCGGGACACCTCGCTGGTGCTGCATAGCAAGGTGCTGTCGCGGTTGCTGGACGAACAGGGCCAGACTATTCCGGCCGGACGCTTCCTGCCCTGGCTGGAGCGTTTTGGCTGGACCTCCCGCCTGGACCTGCTGATGCTCGAACAGGTGCTCGGGCACCTTGCAGGACATACCGAATCCTTGGCGCTGAACCTGTCGGCCGCCACCCTGGCCGACCCACAGGCGCTGAACCGGGTCTTCGACCTGCTGCGCCAGCATGCCAACCTGGGGCCGCGCCTGACCCTGGAAATCGGTGAAGAGCAGCTACCGGACCAGGCTCTCCTGGAGCAACTGACCCGGCGCCTGCGGGAGCTGGGCTTCTCCCTTAGCCTGCAGCGGTTTGGTGGCCGCTTCAGCATGATCGGCAACCTGGCTCGCCTGGGCCTGGCCTACCTGAAAATCGATGGCAGCTACATCCGCGACATCGACCAGGAAAGCGACAAGCGCCTGTTCATCGAGGCCATCCAGCGTGCCGCCCACAGCATCGACCTGCCGCTGATTGCAGAACGGGTCGAGACTCAGGGCGAGTTGCAGGTGATCCGTGAAATGGGCCTGTTCGGGGTACAGGGGCAGTTGTTCGGCGAACCTGCTCCCTGGAACTGAAAAGCCCGATGATGCCCCACCGGCAGGCCGGTGGGGGTCAGATCAATCCGGTTTCGTCATCGTTGATCAAGCGGCTCAGGCCACCCAGCGCCTCGCGGGCGTTGGTGCGATCCAGCAGCTTGACCTGGGCCGCCTCTGGCAGGTCGGTGATGCGGATCACGCCCTTGCTGGTCAGGACCTGAATCAGGTCGTCCAGCACCCGGATCATCTCCAGGTCGCTGTGCTTGAGTTGCTTCAGGCTGACTTCCACGGCCTCGTTGGCGTACCAGGTCTGGATCTCGTGGTGATCGGCGGGCAGCGTCTCGGTGGCTTCGGCGTAAGCGGCAGCTTCCACGCGAATCAGCTGGCCTTGTGCATCGCGTTGCACGTAGAACATGGCAAATCCCTCAGGCATTTTTTCAGCGTCCAGCCGTGGGCAGCATAGGCCAACGCGGTACTCGAGACGCGAGTATGCGGTGTGCCGATGCAATCGTCACGATGCTTGCGATCTGCAGAAGGCCCGGCCACCGCCCGTGAGGGGCGATGGCCGGGAGCTGATCAGCTGTTGTTGTGGTCGATCTTGATGGTCGGATCGCTGCCGGCAATCAACGAGTTGATGTTGGCATTGGACCAGTTGTTGCCTTCCAGCTTGATCGTCACGTCGGCGTTGGCCAGGCCACCGGCGGCGTTGAGCTTGCCTTCGGAGCTGACCTGCAGGGTCGAGACCCCGTCCACGGTGGTGATCTTGAGGAAGTTGTCGATAGTGCTGGCGCTCTCGCCCTGCAGCAGGTCCCGCAGGTCGATCCGGTCACCCTCGCTGGCCTTGAAATCCTTGATCACGTCGTTGCCGGTGTCGCCAGCCTTCCAGACGAAGGTGTCGGCTCCGGAGCCGCCGATCAGGATGTCGTTGCCTTGGCCACCGATCAGGATGTCGTTGCCGGTGCCGCCCAGCAGGATGTCATTGCCCTTGCCACCGTCCAGGATGTCGTTGCCGCCCTGGCCGAAGAGAATGTCATTGCCGGCGCCGCCCAGCAGCGTGTCATTGCCGTCGTGGCTGCCAGACACATCGAACTCGGTGTAGTGCTCGGTGACGTACTGGTGCACGTTGCTGGCGCTGACCTTGCTGACATCGACGCCGGTCTGCTTGGCCACATAGGCCTGCATGGCCTGGTAGCCCTCGCCGGCAACGCCGTTGAAGCTCACCAGGTCGCCGAACAGGATGTCGTTGCCGTTGCCGCCGTTGATGGTGTCCGAACCCGGCATGGTGGCCTCGGTGTGACCGATGATCGAGTTGGCCAGATCCTTCGGATCGATGTTGGTCTGTGGCTTGCCGTCGGTGTCGTACGGCTTGAGGTCGTTGAGGCTGACCCCGTTGTTCAGGCCGATGGCCTCCACTTCCGACAGCTTGCTCAACAACGCGAAGCCGGAATTGGCGTTGTTGGTGGTGTACCAGTCGGTGCCGCTGCCGGAACCGGCGAGGTACGACAGTTCATAGGTGCCATCGCCCTGGGCGTGCACGGTGCCCAGATCCCTGGCGCTCCAATAGCCGCCACCCCAACCGTTGCTGATATAGGTCTGCAACGTCAGCGTACCGTTGCTGCTCACGCTGTAGGCGTGAGTGTTGTCCAGGTAGGTGGTGTTGATGGTGTCGCCCAGCTTGTAGTTGTTGACGTTGATCACATCATCGAGCTTCGGACCGCCACTGTAGAGCGCCGGGTTGGTCTGCTCGCCGCTCTGATAGTAGGTCGGCTTGCCGTCGGTGATGAAGTACGTCAGGTTCTTGGCATTGGTGTTGCTGGTGGCCTGGTTGCTCTGGAAGAAGTTGGCCGTGGCCTTGAACACGTCTTCATAGTTGGTGCCGCCGCCGGAACTCATCGAGTCCAGCACGGCCTTGAGCTGGGTCAGGGCGTTCGGGTCATTGAGGTTCACCGACACCGACTTGTTGACCTGGGTATCGAAGTCCGCGAGGAAGATGTTCACCGTGCCCGAACCGGCGCTGCCGATGCTGTTCTTCAGGGTGTTGAACACCGACGTCAGGGACTCCTTGGCGGCGGCGATGGACGAGCTGCTCATGCTGCCCGAACTGTCCACCATGAAGGCGATGTTGTAGTTGGTGCCAGGGACCACGGTCAGGCCACCGATGTCGGCGACCACGATGTCGTTGCCGTCGGTGCCGGTGACGGTGTCGTCACCGGAAGTGCCGACCACCGGGTTGTACACGGCCGGGTAGACCTTGACCGGGATCTGCGCCGAGGTGCTGGCAGAGCCGCCCAGGGACTCGGTGGAGGTCGACGTCACGTTGAGGTTGAACGTGCCGTTGTAGTAAGGCGGCGGAGTGACCGTCAGGCTGCCCAGGTTCCAGCCAGTGACGTTGGCTTCGCCGTTGGTTGCCGTAGCGGTGAAGGTGTGTCCGGCGCCATCGCTGAGTACCGAGCCGGCCGGGATGCCGCTGATCTTCACGCTCAGGGTTTCCGAACCATCGGTATCAGTCAGGGCAGTGGTGATCTTCGCCAGCTTGACGGTGCCGCCTTCGGCGCCTTCGTTGAGCTTGTAGCCGTCGTAGTAGCCCTCACCGTTGCTGCCGTGCAGTTCGGAAAGGGTGACGCCGGCATTGTTCAGCGCGGTTTCGTTAGGGTACATCGGGATGTTGGCGTTGCTCAGGTCGACTGGTGCGCCGCCATTGACCGACAGGTTGACATCATAGCTTCCCGGGCCGCTCTGGTTGGCATGGTAGATGTCCAGGGTGTAGTAGCCGCTGGTGGTCGGGGTGAACGAGCCGCTGATGCCGCCACCCGAGCCCCAGAGAGCGGTAGCCACGTTCTTGCCGCCAATGGTGATCAGCAGGCTGTCGTCACCGGTACCACTGAAGCTGTAGGTCTTGCCGGCTTCCAGATAGATCAGGCCGGACGTTTTCGAACCGCTGCCACCTGCGACGCTGCCATCGGACTGGGCATTGGTCACCGTCGAGCTGCTGGTCGGTTTGCCGGAGTTGTCGAACACCGCCTTGAGCGCGTCGCCGGTAATGCCGTTGCCGTTGGTTCCCAGGCCGTTGAGGCTGGTCCAGGTCTCTTTGAGCAGGCCGATGGAGTTCACATTGTTGTTCGCCACGCCCAGGCTCGGTGCATCGGCCACCGGAGTGATGTCGATGGTCACCGTGCCGGTGTTGCCCAGGGCCTGGCCGTCGGTGGGCTGGAACTTGATCTGCGCGTAATCCGCCTGCTGGTTGCCCACGCCGCTGCCGCCGTAACCATTGGTGCCGGATTCATTGGCATCAGGCGTGAAGCGCAACTTGCCGGCATCGATATCGGCCTTGCTGAAGGTCTGGTTGTTGGCCACGTCCTTCCAGGTTGAACCATCGAGGTACTGCAACTTGCCGTCGCTTGGCAACTGGGTGATCTTCACCCCGAGGCTGGACGCCGGGCTGTCGACATCGCTGACGCCGAAGTTGGACCAGGTCAGGGCCAGCGCGGTGTCTTCGGTACCGGTCACGGCGCCGCCGGTGGCGACTGGGGCATCGTTCACCGCCACCACGTTGACCGTGGTGGTGGCGACGTTGGAGTAGTTGCCACCATCGGTCACCGTCACGGTAATGGTCCGTGGCGTGGTACTCGGATCTTCACTGTTGTTGGTGAAGGTGATGTTCTTGATCTGCTGCATGTAGTCGGCCAGCGTCGCGTTGCCCGACAGGGTCAGCGTGATCGAGCCGTCCTTGCTGTTGGCGTTGATGCTGATGCCGTTGACGCTGTTGCCCAGGTTCAGCGAGTCCCCCGGCTGACGGTTGGTCAGCACGATCGTGGCGCCGGTGAGCATGGTGCTGTCCGGGTCGGTGATGCTCAGGTCGGTATCGGCAATCGACACGCCAGGACCGCTGGTACCCTCGGTGAAGGTGACCTTGTAGTCGGCACCGGTGGCGCCGCTGGAGTTGTTGGCATCCAGGTCGATGACCGGCGGTGCGTCGTTGTCGATGATCGAGGTAGTGACGCTGCCATTGGTGCCGCTGACCACCAGGTTCTCGAAGTTGCCACCAGTCGCCGAGTCGATCTTGACCACGAAGTTTTCCGTGTTCTCGGTGATCTTGTCGTCGATGGTCGCCACATTGAAGGTGGCGCTGCTGGCGCCGGCCGGGATCTTCACGGTGTAGACGCCGGTGAAGTCCGAACCGTCGGTGGCTGTGCCGCTGTAGCTGATCTTCAGGGTCACTTCGGTTTGCGCCGGATGCGTCAGGCTCACGGTGTAGCTGGCGGTTTGGCCCTCGACCACCGACGTGCTGCCAGTGATGCTGACCGAAGTGGTGTCCATGGTATCGGTGACGTTGGTCACCGCCGGGGTGGTATCGGTCACCAGCTTCTCGAAGTTGCCCCCGGTGGCGCCGGTGATACTGGCGTTGACCTTGCCAGCGTCGATGTACACGTCATCTGCCGGAGCCGGGACGGTCACGGTGCCCGTGGTCTTGCCCGCGCCGATGGTGATCACTGCGCCGTTGCTGAGAGTCACGGTGACCGGAGTGCCGGCGGCATTGCTCAGGGTGGCGGTGTAGATGATCTGACCGCCTTCTGCCACGGACGCAGTGGCTGTCAGCGACAGGTTGGTGGTGTCCACTGTGTCGGTGACGTTGGTGCTGACCGGAGTCTTGTCGGCGACCAGGTTCTCGTAGTTGCCACCGCTGGTGCTGGTGATGGAGTTGGTCACGGCCGTGTGGCCAACCAGCACGTCGTTCGGTGCAGTGATGCTGATCGAGCCAGTGGTTTCGCCGACTGGAATGGTGATTTTTTCACCATTGGCCAGGGTCACTACCACAGGCGAGCCGGTCACGGGTGCAGTGACGGTAGCGGTGTAGGTGATATTGCCGCCTTCGGCTGCCGAAGGTGTGGCCTTCAACGAAACAGTCGAATCATCGATGGTGTCGGTGACATTGGTGACGGCAGGCGCTGGGTTAGTCACCAGCTTCTCGAAGTTGCCGCCTTCGGCTTTGGTGATGGTCGCTTCAACCTTGCCGGCATCTTTGTACACGTCGTCTGCCGGAGCAGGAACCGTAACGGTACCGGTAGTCTTGCCCGCGCCGATAGTGATAACCGCGCCGTTGCTCAGCGTCACGGTGACCGGAGTGCCGGCAGCATTGGTCAGGGTCGCGGTGTAGATGATCTGACCGCCTTCTGCCACGGTACCGGTCGCACTCAGGCTCAGCCCGGTGTCATCGACGGTGTCGGTGACATTGGTGTTAACCGGAGTTTTATCGGCGACCAGGTTCTCGTAGTTTCCGCCACTTACATCGGTGATGGAGTTGGTTACGGAAGTGTGGCCAACCAATGCGTCGTTTGGCGCGGTGATGTTGATCGAGCCAGTAGTTTCGCCAACTGGGATGGTGATTTTCTCGCCATTGGCCAGGGTGACAGTTACTGGCGAGCCAGTGACTGGAGCGGTCACCGTCACGGTGTAAGTAATCTGCCCACCTTCAGCGGCTGAAGGCGTGGCCTTCAACGAAACAGTCGAGTCATCGATGGTGTCGGTGACATTGGTGACGGCAGGCGCTGGATTAGTCACCAGGTTCTCGAAGTTGCCACCTTCAGCCTTGGTGATAGTGGCTTCGACCTTGCCAGCGTCCTTGTACACGTCATCGGCAGGGGCTGGGACGGTCACGGTGCCGGTAGTTTTACCGGCTTCGATGGTAATGACCGCGCCGTTGCTGAGGGTCACGGTGACCGGAGTACCAGCGGCATTGGTCAGGGTGGCGGTATAAACGATGGAGCCGCCTTCCGCCACGGTACCGGTCGCACTCAGGCTCAGCCCGGTGTCATCGACGGTGTCAGTGACATTGGTGTTGACCGGAGTCTTGTCGGCGACCAGGTTTTCGTAGTTACCACCGCTCACATCGGTGATGGAGTTGGTCACAGAGGTGTGACCAACCAGGGCGTCGTTTGGCGCAGTGATGCTGATCGAGCCAGTGGTTTCACCGACCGGGATGGTGATTTTCTCACCATTGGCCAAGGTGACAGTTACTGGCGAGCCAGTGACTGGAGCCGTGACAGTAACGGTGTAGGTGATCTGTCCACCTTCAGCGGCTGAAGGCGTGGCCTTCAACGAAACAGTCGAGTCGTCGATGGTGTCGGTGACGTTGGTGACCGCTGGTGCTGGGTTAGTGACCAGGTTTTCGAAGTTGCCGCCTTCAGCCTTGGTGATGGTGGCTTCGACCTTGCCGGCATCTTTGTAGACATCATCGGCTGGCGCTGGAACCGTAACGGTACCGGTAGTCTTGCCCGCGCCGATAGTGATGACCGCGCCGTTGCTCAGCGTCACGGTGACCGGAGTGCCGGCAGCATTGGTCAGGGTCGCGGTGTAGATGATCTGACCGCCTTCTGCCACGGTACCGGTCGCACTCAGGCTCAGCCCGGTGTCATCGACGGTGTCGGTGACATTGGTGTTAACCGGAGTTTTATCGGCGACCAGGTTTTCGTAGTTACCACCGCTCACATCGGTGATGGAGTTGGTCACAGAGGTGTGACCAACCAGGGCGTCGTTTGGCGCAGTGATGCTGATCGAGCCAGTGGTTTCGCCAACTGGAATGGTGATTTTTTCACCATTGGCCAGGGTCACTACCACAGGCGAGCCGGTCACGGGTGCAGTGACGGTAGCGGTGTAGGTGATATTGCCGCCTTCGGCTGCCGAAGGTGTGGCCTTCAACGACACGGTCGAATCATCGATGGTGTCGGTGACATTGGTGACGGCAGGCGCTGGGTTAATCACCAGGTTCTCGAAGTTGCCACCTTCGGCCTTGGTGATCGTGGCTTCAACCTTGCCAGCGTCCTTGTACACGTCATCGGCAGGGGCTGGGACGGTCACGGTGCCGGTAGTTTTGCCCGCTTCAATGGTGATGACTGCGCCGTTGGACAGCGTCACGGTGACCGGAGTACCAGCGGCGTTGGTCAGGGTCGCGGTATAGGTAATCTGCCCGCCTTCAGCCACGGTGCCGGTAGCGCTCAGGCTCAAACCAGTGTCGTCAACGGTGTCAGTAACGTTGGTGTTAACTGGAGTTTTATCGGCGACCAAGTTCTCGTAGTTACCACCGCTTACGTCGGTGATGGAGTTGGTCACGGAAGAGTGGCCAACCAGGGCGTCGTTTGGCGCGGTGATGTTGATCGACCCGGTGGTTTCGCCGACTGGAATGGTGATCTTCTCGCCGTTGGCGAGGGTCACCACGACCGGAGAACCGGTGACTGGAGCCGTGACGGTAACGGTGTAGGTGATCTGTCCACCTTCAGCTGCCGACGGAGTCGCTTTGAGCGATACAGTCGAATCATCGATGGTGTCGGTGACGTTGGTGACGGCTGGCGCTGGATTAGTCACCAGGTTCTCGAAGTTGCCACCTTCAGCCTTGGTGATAGTGGCCTCGACCTTGCCAGCGTCCTTGTACACGTCATCGGCAGGGGCTGGGACGGTCACGGTGCCGGTAGTTTTACCGGCTTCGATGGTAATGACCGCGCCGTTGCTGAGGGTCACGGTGACCGGAGTACCAGCGGCATTGGTCAGGGTGGCGGTATAAACGATGGAGCCGCCTTCCGCCACGGTACCGGTCGCACTCAGGCTCAGCCCGGTGTCATCGACGGTGTCGGTGACATTGGTATTAACCGGAGTCTTATCGGCTACGAGGTTCTCGTAGTTACCGCCACTTACATCGGTGATGGAGTTGGTTACGGAGGTGTGGCCAACCAATGCGTCATTCGGCGCGGTGATGCTGATCGAGCCAGTAGTCTCACCGACTGGAATGGTGATCTTCTCGCCATTGGCCAGAGTCACGACAACCGGAGAACCTGTCACGGGTGCAGTAACAGTAACGGTGTAAGTGATATTGCCGCCTTCGGCTGCCGACGGAGTCGCTTTGAGCGATACGGTCGAATCATCGATGGTGTCGGTGATGTTAGTGACGGCTGGTGCAGGGTTAGTCACCAGGTTCTCGAAGTTGCCGCCTTCAGCTTTAGTGATGGTCGCTTCGACCTTGCCGGCATCCTTGTACACGTCGTCTGCTGGCGCTGGGACGGTCACGGTGCCGGTGGTTTTACCAGCCTCGATGGTGATGACCGCGCCATTACTCAAGGTCACAGTCACTGGCGTACCAGCGGCGTTGGTCAGGGTCGCGGTATAGGTAATCTGCCCGCCTTCCGCCACGGTGCCGGTCGCACTCAGGCTCAAGCTAGTGTCATCCACGGTATCGGTGACGTTGGTATTGACCGGAGTTTTATCTGCTACGAGATTCTCGTAGTTACCACCGCTCACATCAGTGATGGAGTTGCTCACGGAGGTGTGGCCAACCAGTGCATCGTTTGGCGCAGTGATGCTGATCGAGCCAGTGGTTTCGCCAACTGGAATGGTGATTTTTTCACCATTGGCCAGGGTCACTACAACCGGAGAACCGGTAACCGGCGCAGTGACGGTCACGGTGTAGATGATGTTTCCACCTTCGGCC
Organism: Pseudomonas sp. L5B5; assembly: GCF_020520285.1. Taxonomy (NCBI): domain Bacteria; kingdom Pseudomonadati; phylum Pseudomonadota; class Gammaproteobacteria; order Pseudomonadales; family Pseudomonadaceae; genus Pseudomonas; species Pseudomonas sp. L5B5. Next base: position 4,066,153 of record NZ_CP084742.1, on the reverse strand, counting down.
GCCGACGGAGTCGCTTTGAGCGACACGGTCGAGTCATCGATGGTGTCAGTCACATCAGTAACGGCAGGCGCCGGATTAGTGACCAGATTCTCGAAGTTGCCGCCTTCAGCCTTGGTGATGGTGGCTTCAACCTTGCCGGCATCTTTGTACACGTCGTCTGCCGGAGCAGGAACCGTAACGGTACCGGTAGTTTTGCCAGCTTCGATAGTAATCACTGCGCCATTGGACAGAGTCACGGTAACTGGCGTGCCAGCGGCGTTGGTCAGGGTAGCGGTATAGGTAATCTGCCCGCCTTCAGCCACGGTTCCAGTGGCCGAGAGGCTCAGCCCAGTGTCATCAACGGTGTCAGTGACGTTGGTGTTGACCGGAGTTTTATCGGCTACGAGGTTTTCGTAATTACCGCCGCTCACATCGGTGATGGAGTTGGTCACCGATGTGTGACCAACCAAGGCATCGTTCGGCGCGGTGATGCTGATAGAACCTGTGGTTTCACCGACTGGAATGGTGATTTTTTCACCATTGGCCAGAGTGACAGTTACTGGCGAGCCAGTGACTGGAGCCGTGACAGTAACGGTGTAAGTGATGTTGCCGCCTTCGGCCGTCGAAGGTGTGGCTTTGAGCGATACGGTCGAATCATCGATGGTGTCGGTGACATCAGTAACGGCAGGCGCCGGGTTAGTGACCAGATTTTCGAAGTTACCGCCTTCAGCCTTGGTGATGGTGGCCTCGACCTTGCCGGCATCTTTGTAGACGTCGTCTGCTGGCGCTGGGACGGTCACAGTACCAGTAGTTTTACCGGCTTCGATGGTGATCACTGCGCCGTTGCTCAGCGTCACAGTCACTGGCGTACCAGCAGCATTGGTCAGAGTAGCGGTGTAAACGATGGAGCCGCCTTCAGCGACAGAACCCGTGGCCGAGAGGCTCAAGCCAGTGTCATCAACAGTGTCGGTGACATTGGTATTAACCGGAGTTTTATCGGCGACCAGGTTCTCGTAGTTACCACCGCTCACATCAGTGATGGAGTTGCTCACGGAGGTGTGGCCAACCAAGGCATCGTTCGGCGCGGTGATGCTGATAGAGCCAGTGGTTTCGCCAACTGGAATGGTGATTTTTTCACCATTGGCCAGAGTGACAGTTACTGGCGAGCCAGTGACTGGAGCGGTCACCGTCACGGTATAGGTGATCTGTCCACCTTCGGCTGCCGACGGAGTCGCTTTGAGCGATACAGTCGAATCATCGATGGTATCGGTGACGTTGGTGACGGCTGGCGCTGGATTAGTCACCAGGTTCTCGAAGTTGCCACCCTCAGCTTTGGTGATAGTGGCTTCGACCTTACCGGCATCTTTGTAGACATCATCTGCTGGCGCTGGGACGGTCACGGTGCCGGTGGTTTTACCGGCTTCAATGGTGATGACCGCGCCGTTGGACAGAGTCACGGTAACTGGCGTGCCGGCAGCATTGGTCAGGGTCGCGGTATAGGTAATCTGTCCGCCTTCGGCGACAGTACCGGTCGCACTCAGGCTCAACCCGGTGTCATCAACAGTGTCGGTGACGTTGGTATTAACCGGAGTCTTATCGGCGACCAAGTTCTCGTAGTTGCCACCGCTCACATCAGTGATGGAGTTGATTACAGAAGTGTCGCCAACCAAGGCATCGTTCGGCGCGGTGATGTTGATCGAGCCAGTAGTCTCACCGACTGGAATGGTGATCTTCTCGCCATTGGCCAAGATGACAGTTACTGGCGAGCCAGTGACTGGAGCGGTCACCGTCACGGTATAGGTGATCTGTCCACCTTCGGCTGCCGACGGAGTCGCTTTGAGCGACACGGTCGAGTCGTCGATGGTGTCAGTCACATCAGTAACGGCAGGGGCTGGGTTGGTTACCAGGTTCTCGAAGTTGCCGCCTTCAGCTTTAGTGATGGTCGCTTCGACCTTGCCGGCATCTTTGTAGACATCATCGGCTGGCGCTGGAACCGTAACGGTACCGGTGGTTTTACCGGCTTCGATAGTGATCACGGCACCGTTGCTCAGCGTCACAGTCACTGGCGTACCAGCGGCGTTGGTCAGGGTCGCGGTATAGGTAATCTGCCCGCCTTCAGCCACGGTGCCTGTAGCGCTTAGGCTCAAACCAGTGTCATCAACGGTATCAGTGACATTGGTATTGACCGGAGTCTTATCGGCGACCAGGTTCTCGTAGTTGCCGCCGCTGACATCAGTGATGGAGTTGGTCACGGAGGTGTGGCCAACCAGTGCGTCATTCGGCGCGGTGATGCTGATAGAACCAGTAGTTTCGCCAACTGGAATGGTGATTTTTTCACCATTGGCCAAAGTGACAGTCACTGGCGAGCCGGTGACTGGAGCCGTGACAGTAACGGTGTAAGTGATGTTGCCGCCTTCGGCCGTCGAAGGTGTGGCTTTGAGCGACACGGTCGAGTCGTCGATGGTGTCAGTCACATCCGTGACCGCTGGTGCTGGGTTGGTTACCAGGTTTTCGAAGTTTCCACCTTCAGCCTTGGTGATGGTGGCTTCGACCTTGCCGGCATCCTTGTACACGTCGTCTGCTGGAGCAGGAACGGTCACGGTCCCAGTGGTTTTACCCGCCTCGATGGTGATGACCGCGCCATTACTCAAGGTCACAGTCACTGGCGTACCAGCAGCATTGGTCAGAGTAGCGGTGTAAACGATGGAGCCGCCTTCGGCGACAGTACCTGTCGCACTCAAGCTCAGCCCAGTGTCATCGACGGTGTCAGTGACGTTGGTGTTGACCGGAGTCTTGTCGGCTACCAGGTTTTCGTAATTACCGCCGCTCACATCGGTGATGGAGTTGGTCACCGACGTATGGCCAACCAGTGCGTCATTTGGTGCGGTGATGCTGATCGAACCGGTGGTCTCGCCGACCGGGATGGTGATCTTCTCGCCATTGGCCAAGGTGACAGTTACTGGCGAGCCAGTGACTGGAGCGGTCACCGTCACGGTATAGGTGATCTGTCCACCTTCAGCGGCTGAAGGCGTGGCCTTCAACGAAACAGTCGAGTCATCAATGGTGTCAGTTACATCCGTGACCGCTGGCGCTGGGTTAGTGACCAGATTCTCGAAGTTACCGCCCTCGGCCTTGGTGATGGTCGCTTCGACCTTGCCAGCGTCCTTGTACACGTCATCGGCAGGGGCTGGGACGGTCACGGTGCCGGTAGTTTTGCCAGCTTCAATGGTGATGACTGCGCCGTTGCTGAGGGTCACGGTAACTGGCGTACCAGCAGCATTGGTCAGAGTAGCGGTGTAAACGATAGAACCGCCTTCAGCGACAGAACCCGTGGCCGAGAGGCTCAAGCCAGTGTCATCAACAGTGTCGGTGACATTGGTATTAACCGGAGTTTTATCGGCTACGAGGTTCTCGTAGTTACCACCGCTCACATCGGTGATGGAGTTGGTCACCGATGTGTGACCAACCAGTGCATCGTTTGGCGCAGTGATGCTGATCGAGCCAGTGGTTTCGCCAACTGGAATGGTGATTTTTTCACCATTGGCCAAAGTGACAGTCACTGGCGAGCCGGTGACTGGAGCGGTCACCGTCACGGTATAGGTGATCTGTCCACCTTCAGCGGCTGAAGGAGTCGCTTTGAGCGACACGGTCGAATCATCGATGGTGTCGGTGACGTTAGTGATGGCTGGTGCAGGGTTAGTCACCAGGTTCTCGAAGTTGCCACCTTCAGCTTTGGTGATAGTGGCTTCAACCTTGCCGGCATCTTTGTAGACATCGTCTGCTGGCGCTGGAACCGTAACGGTGCCGGTAGTTTTACCGGCTTCGATAGTAATCACTGCGCCGTTGGACAGCGTCACGGTAACTGGCGTGCCAGCGGCGTTTGTCAGGGTGGCGGTATAGGTAATCTGCCCGCCTTCCGCCACGGTGCCGGTAGCGCTCAGGCTCAAGCCAGTGTCGTCAACGGTATCGGTGACGTTGGTATTGACCGGAGTCTTATCGGCGACCAGGTTCTCGTAGTTGCCGCCGCTGACATCAGTGATGGAGTTGGTCACCGATGTGTGGCCAACCAGTGCGTCATTCGGCGCGGTGATGCCGATAGAACCAGTAGTTTCGCCAACTGGAATGGTGATTTTTTCACCATTGGCCAAAGTGACAGTCACTGGCGAGCCGGTGACTGGAGCGGTCACCGTCACGGTGTAAGTAATCTGCCCACCTTCAGCGGCCGACGGAGTCGCTTTCAACGACACGGTCGAGTCGTCGATGGTGTCAGTTACATCCGTAACCGCAGGAGCTGGGTTAGTGACCAGGTTCTCGAAGTTGCCACCCTCAGCTTTGGTGATAGTGGCTTCAACCTTGCCGGCATCCTTATAGACATCATCAGCCGGAGCAGGAACGGTCACAGTACCAGTAGTTTTACCGGCTTCGATGGTAATGACCGCGCCGTTGCTGAGGGTCACGGTGACCGGAGTACCAGCGGCATTGGTCAGGGTGGCGGTATAAACGATGGAGCCGCCTTCAGCGACAGAACCCGTGGCCGAGAGGCTCAAGCCAGTGTCATCAACAGTGTCGGTGACATTGGTATTAACCGGAGTTTTATCGGCTACGAGGTTTTCGTAATTACCGCCACTCACATCAGTGATGGAGTTGGTCACGGAGGTGTGGCCAACCAGGGCGTCGTTTGGCGCAGTGATGCTGATCGAGCCAGTAGTTTCGCCAACTGGGATGGTGATTTTCTCACCATTGGCCAAGGTGACAGTTACTGGCGAGCCAGTGACTGGAGCGGTCACCGTCACGGTATAGGTGATCTGTCCACCTTCAGCGGCTGAAGGCGTGGCCTTCAACGAAACAGTCGAATCGTCGATGGTGTCGGTGACGTTAGTGACGGCAGGCGCTGGGTTGGTTACCAGGTTCTCGAAGTTGCCGCCTTCAGCTTTAGTGATGGTCGCTTCGACCTTGCCGGCATCCTTGTACACGTCGTCTGCTGGCGCTGGGACGGTCACGGTGCCGGTCGTTTTACCAGCCTCGATGGTGATGACTGCGCCATTACTCAAGGTCACAGTCACTGGCGTACCAGCGGCATTGGTCAGAGTGGCGGTGTAAACGATGGAACCGCCTTCCGCCACGGTTCCTGTGGCCGAGAGGCTCAAGCCAGTGTCGTCAACGGTGTCAGTGACATTGGTATTAACCGGAGTTTTATCGGCGACCAGGTTTTCGTAATTACCGCCGCTCACATCAGTGATGGAGTTGATTACAGAAGTGTCGCCAACCAGCACATCGTTTGGTGCCGTAATGCTGATCGAACCAGTAGTTTCGCCGACCGGGATGGTGATCTTCTCGCCGTTGGCCAAGGTCACGACCACAGGAGATCCTGTCACTGGAGCGGTAACGGTTGCGGTGTAGGTGATGTTGCCGCCTTCGGCCGTCGAAGGTGTGGCTTTGAGCGACACCGTCGAATCATCAATGGTGTCAGTTACATCCGTAACCGCAGGAGCTGGGTTAGTGACCAGATTCTCGAAGTTGCCGCCTTCAGCTTTAGTGATGGTCGCTTCGACCTTGCCGGCATCCTTGTACACGTCGTCTGCTGGCGCTGGGACGGTCACGGTGCCGGAGGTTTTACCAGCTTCAATGGTGATGACCGCGCCGTTGCTGAGGGTCACGGTAACTGGTGTACCAGCAGCATTGGTCAGAGTAGCGGTGTAAACGATGGAACCGCCTTCCGCCACGGTTCCTGTGGCCGAGAGGCTCAAGCCAGTGTCGTCAACGGTGTCAGTGACATTGGTATTAACCGGAGTTTTATCGGCGACCAGGTTTTCGTAATTACCGCCGCTCACATCGGTGATGGAGTTGATTACAGAAGTGTCGCCAACCAGCACATCGTTTGGTGCCGTAATGCTGATCGAACCAGTAGTTTCGCCGACCGGGATGGTGATCTTCTCGCCGTTGGCCAAGGTCACGACCACAGGAGATCCTGTCACTGGAGCGGTAACGGTTGCGGTGTAGGTGATGTTGCCGCCTTCGGCTGCCGACGGAGTCGCTTTGAGCGACACGGTCGAGTCATCGATGGTATCGGTAACTTCAGTGACGGCTGGAGTTGTATTCGGCACCAGGTTCTCGAAGTTACCGCCCTCGGCCTTGGTGATGGTCACTTCGACTTTGCCGGCATCTTTATAGACGTCATCGGCTGGCGCAGGAACCGTAACGGTGCCGGTAGTTTTACCGGCTTCGATGGTGATGACTGCGCCGTTGGACAGCGTCACGGTAACTGGCGTACCGGCCGGGTTGGTCAGGGTCGCGGTGTAGGTGATGGAGCCACCCTCGGCCACGGTGCCGGTCGCACTCAAGTTCAAGCCAGTGTCGTCGATGGTGTCGGTAACCGTAGTCACCACCTTGTCGGGATTGGGCACCAGGCTTTCGAAGTTGCCGCCTTCGGCCTTGTCGATACCGACTTCCACCTTGTCGCCATTCTTGTAGACGTCATCGGCTGGAGCCGGGACATTGATCGAACCGCTGGACTTGCCTGCCTCGATGGTGATCACCGAGCCGTTGGACAAGGTGATGGTCACCGGCGTCTGTGCCGGGTTGGTCAGGGTCGCGGTGTAGGTGATCTGCCCGCCCTCGGTGACGCTGCTATCGGCGGTCAGGGTAACGGTGGTGGTGTCGATGGTATCGGTGATCTGGGTCACCGCCGGGTTCGGATCGACATTGACCAGCAGGCCACCGCCGCCGGTAGTGCCGGTCACGCTCACGCTGATCTGGCCCGGATCGATATAGACGTTGTCCTGGGGCGCCATGGGCACCTGCACGGTTCCGGTCAGTTGACCGGCACTGATCACGATGACCGCGCCATTGGACAGGGTGACACTCAGGTCCGTCAGGGGAGCCTGGGTCAGGGTGGCGGTATAGACCAGGGTGCCACCGGCTTCGGTGATCGTCGGGGTGGCGCTCAGGGTCAAGGTGGCCGGGCGCAGGCTATCGCTGCCGTTGCCATTGGTGGAGCCCTGGCCGTTGGCATTGGCCAGGCCGCCGAAGTTGTTGTCCAGGGCCGAAGTGGCCCGGCCCAGGCCGGCGGTAGGGAAGCCGATGGTGGGGTCTACCCGGCCAGCGGTCTCTTGCAGCTGGACGAAACTGTGGCCACCTCCTGCGTTGCCCCCGGTGCCTGCAGCGGTCGGGCCGGCAGCCGTGGCTTCCAGGTCGGTGGTCGGGTCGACGCCGGCAGCGATGGCCTGTTGCAGTTCTTCGACCGAAGGCGCGGCTTGCGCGGCGGCCTGGGCCAGATCGGCTGCGGAGTCTGGAGCGGCGGCGCTCCATTGAGTGTCGCGTCCCAGGTCAAGTGTGCGTCCATCGGCCAGTTCCAGGCTGACGGCACCAGCCAGGCCGGTGTCCACCTGGTCGCCCACGAACAGGCGGTCGCCCTCGATGAGCACACGCCGGATCCCTTCCGGGGATACCACGAAAACTTGACCGACAATGCTTTTGACGATGGCAACAACACTGCTCATTGGGGACTCTCCGGTGTACCGCTCATTCGACTTCCATGTACCAGTGTGGGCGCGGGCCGCAACTTAGTCTGGAGGTACATTGCTGGGTGAATTGGGAACGGGTAATTGACAGGTATCGCGTCAATGTTTTGGCAATATTTTTTCGAGATTAACTTTATGCCAAACTATTGACCTTATGGGTGCCATCCTAAACAATCGCTCTATTAATGTCACATTGATATTCACGCGGTAACCTGACTTGAAGTATGTGAACCAGTTCTTGGTTTGAGCTTTCCGACGGACGGTCGTTGTGGTTGTAGTCATTCGATGTGGTTCCACGTTCTGACGTGAATTTGGACATGCCGTCCGAGGAAATTTCTTACCATGCGTTTTCACCTGTTCAAGGCCCTGCCCTTTGCCCTCGCCGCCAGTTTCGTACAGGCGCAGACACTCCCCGAAGCCATGCAGAAAGCACTGGATGTGCACCCGGAAATCCAAGCCGGCGTGAACAGTCGCCTGGCTGCCGATTACCAGCTCAAAGCTGCCAAGGGTGGTTACCTGCCGCGCGTCGACATGCTCGCCGGCTACGGTCGCGAAGGGACCGATAACCCTACTACTCGCGCGGGTACTGGTAGCAATCACTGGGAAAGCATGACCCGAGGCGAGTCAAGTTTACGTCTTCAACAGATGGTTTTTGACGGTTTTGCCACTTCCAGCGAAGTGGGACGTCAACAAGCTACCGTCAACTCCCGGGCCTACTCCCTGCTGGGTACCTCCGAACGCACCGGCCTGACCGTGGCCCAGGTGTACCTGGACGTGCTGACCCGCCGCCAGTTCGTCCAGCTGGCCGAAGACAACCTGCGCAATCACGAACGCATCTACGACCAGATCAAGTTGCGCACCCAGCGCGGCGTGGGTAGCGGTGCCGACCTCGACCAGGCCGAGGCGCGCCTGGCCCAGGCCCGCAACAACCTGATCACCGAGCAGACCAACCTGGCCGATGCCCAGACCAACTACCTGAGTGCCGTCGGGCAATTGCCGGATCAGTTGGAGCGTCCTGGCAACTACATGGCGATGATGCCGGCCACCCTCGACGAAGCCCGGCGCCAGATGCTGGAGAACAGCCCGATCCTGCGCTCTGCCGAGTCCGACATCGTGGCCGCCGAGAAGCAGTACGAAGCGGCCAAGTCGGCGTTCTACCCACGTTTCGATGCGGAGCTTGGGCGTACTGCCGATAACGACCTGGACGGCCAGAACGGCCACAACAACGAATGGCAGGCCATGCTGCGCATGCGCTTCAACCTGTTCGCCGGTGGCAGCAACAAGGCTGACCTGGAGTCCAAGGCCTACCAGTCGAACCAGGCGCTGGATATCCGCAACAATGCCCTGCGGGTGCTGAACGAAGAACTGGGCCTGGCGTGGAACGCCATGAACAACGCCAATGCCCAGGTACCGATCGCCCAGGAATACGTCGACCGCAGCACTGCGGTGCGTACCGCCTACCAGAAACAGTTCAGCCTGGGCGAGCGTACCCTGCTGGACTTGCTCGACAGTGAAAACGAACTGTTCACCGCTTCCCGTCGTCTGGCAGAGATCAAGAACATTCAGTTATTTACTCATTACCGAATCAAGGCGACCATTGGCGAGTTGCTCAAGAGCCAGGGCGTGGTCGCGCCCATGGCCTCCGTCGTGCAGAACGACGTGAAGCCCAAGGTCCAGCTGCCTGGGATGAATTGAGCTAATTTCATCCTATAGCCAGCCAAGAGTGTCGAGCGTGGAATCAGAAGTCAGTCGAGTGCAACTCAATCATGATCCACGCGCAATGCATGACGACCCCTTGCTGGATGGCTTGCTGAGTCTGTGCTTTCTGCATCAGAAACCTGCCAGTGCAGCCATGCTCACCACCGGCCTACCATTGCCGTCCCAGCGCCTGAGCGCCGCGCTGCTGCCCCGTGCCGCCGCTCGTGCCGGGCTCCAGGGGCGCGTGCTGCGGCGCAGGCTCGATCAGATCCCGGCCATCGCCATGCCCGCCTTGCTGCTGCTCAAGGACGGCCGCAGCGCTGTGCTGCTGGGCTGGCAGGGCGAGGATCAGGCGCGCCTGCTGCTCAGCGAGAGCGATGGTGGTGAGGTCTGTGTCAGCCGCGAGCTGCTGGCCGACGACTACAGCGGCCAGGTGTTCTTCGCCCAGCCCCAGCACAAGTTCGACGTCAATCACGGCTCGCTGATCCCCAGGGCTCGCTCCTGGTTCCGCGACACCCTCAAGCGTTCGCGCTGGTTGTATGTCGATGCCGTTGCCGCGAGCCTGCTGATCAACATCATCGCCATGGCCGCGCCGCTGTTCGTGATGAACGTCTATGACCGGGTGGTGCCCAACCAGGCGACCGCGACCCTGTGGATGCTGTCCATCGGCATCATCGGTGCCTACATCTTCGACCTGATCCTCAAGGGGCTGCGCAGCCTGTGCCTGGACCTGGCGGGGAAAAAGACCGACCTGATCATCTCCGCTACGCTGTTCGAGCGCATCGTCGGCATGGCCATCAAGTACCGGCCCGCACGGGTCGGCAGCTTTGCCCAGAACATCCATGAGTTCCAGAGCCTGCGGGACTTCCTCGCCTCGCTGACCCTGACCAGCCTCATCGACCTGCCCTTCACCCTGCTGATCTTCCTGGTGATCGCCATCCTCGGTGGGCACCTGGTGTGGATCCCGGTGCTGGCCTTTCCCATTGCCCTGGGTATTGGCTACGCCCTGCAGAAGCCGCTGGTGGCGACCATGGAGAAGACCATGGCCCTGGGCGCCGAGCGCCAGTCGAGCCTGATCGAGACCCTGTCCGGCCTGGACGCGGTCAAGGTCAACAACGCCGAGAGCGAGCGCCAGTACCAGTGGGAGCAGACCATCGGCACCCTCAGCCGCCTCGAGCTGCGGGTCAAGATGCTGTCCAGCCTGGCGATGAACATCACCTTGCTGATCCAGCAGTTGACCGGGGTGGTGATGATCATCTTCGGTGTGTACCAGATCATCGACGGCAACCTCAGCATGGGGGGGCTGATCGCCTGCTACATGCTCAGCGGCCGAGCCCTGAGCCCGCTGGCTTCGCTGTCCGGGTTGCTGACCCGCTACCAGCAGGCTCGCGTCACCATGACCTCGGTGGACCAGATGATGGAACTGCCCCAGGAGCGCAATTTCGACGAGCGCCCGCTGAGCCGCAGCGTGCTGCAGGGTGCCATCGAATGCCGGCAGTTGAACTTCACCTACCCGGGCCAGCAGAACCTGGCGCTGAAGAACATCAACCTGGTAATCAAGCCGGGCGAGAAGGTCGGCATCATCGGCCGCAGCGGCTCGGGCAAGAGCTCCCTGGCCAAATTGCTGGTGGGGCTCTACCAGCCGGACTCCGGGGCGCTGCTGGTGGATGGCGTGGATATCCGCCAGATCGACGTCAGCGAGCTGCGCCACAACATCGGCTACGTGCCCCAGGACATCCAGCTGCTGGCCGGTACCCTGCGAGACAACCTGACCTCCGGTGCCCGCTACGTCGAGGACGAGTTGGTGCTGCAGGCCGCTGAACTGGCAGGGGTCCACGAGTTCGCCCGGCTGCACCCCCAGGGTTATGAACTGCAAGTGGGCGAGCGCGGGCAGAACCTGTCCGGCGGCCAGCGGCAGAACGTCGCCCTGGCTCGTGCCCTGTTGCTCAACCCGCAGATCCTGTTGCTCGACGAACCCACCAGCGCCATGGACAACACCGGCGAGGAGCGCCTGAAGCAGCGCCTGGAAGCGGTGGTGCAGACCAAGACCGTGGTGCTGGTCACCCACCGAGCCTCGCTGCTGTCGCTGGTCGACCGGTTGCTGGTGGTGGACCGTGGGCAGATCCTGGCCGATGGCCCGAAAGCAGTGGTCATGGAAGCGTTGAAGAAGGGGCAGATCAGTGTTGCTTAAGCCGGAAATCAGGGACTCGATCCGCCGTTATTTCAAAGGTAGCGATTCACTCCAGGGGCAGCCGCTGCCTGAGGTCAACAAGGCCCTGATCGAAGATGCGCCGCGGGTTATCCGCCTGACCATCTGGGGCATTATCGCGTTCTTCCTGTTCCTGGTGCTGTGGGCCAACTTCGCGGTGATCGACGAAGTGACCAAGGGCGAGGGCAAGGCGATTCCGTCCTCCAAGGTGCAGAAGATCCAGAACCTGGAAGGCGGGATCGTCGCCGAGCTCTACGTCAAGGAAGGCCAGGTGGTGGAGGCCGGGGCGCCGCTGATCCGCCTGGATGACACGCGCTTCCAGTCCAACGTCGGCGAGACCGAGACCGTGCGCCTGTCCATGCTGTTGCGGGTCGAGCGCCTGAGCGCCGAGGTGGACGAGCGTGCGCTGAACTTCCCCGAGGAAGCGCTCAAGGATGCTCCGGGCCAGGCGGCCAGCGAGAAATCCCTGTACGAGAGCCGGCGCCAGCAGTTGCACGACGAAATCGGTGGCCTGCAGGAGCAACTGATCCAGAAGCAGCAGGAACTGCGCGAATTCAACTCCAAGCAGGCGCAGTACCGCCAGCAACTGGGCCTGCAGCGCCAGGAAATCAACATGTCCGAGCCGCTGGTGGCCCAGGGCGCGGTGTCGCCGGTGGAAGTGCTGCGACTCAAGCGCGCCGAGGTCGAGACCCGTGGCCAACTGGACGCCACCACCCTGGCGATCCCTCGCGCGGAGTCGGCGATCAAGGAAGTGCAGCGCAAGATCGATGAAACCCGTGGCAAATTCCGCAGCGAGGCCCTGACCCAGCTCAACGAGGCTCGCACCGAGCTGAACAAGGCCAGCGCCACGGGCAAGGCCCTGGAAGACCGGGTCAGCCGGACCCTGGTCACCACGCCGGTGCGCGGTATCGTCAAGCAACTGATGGTCAACACCATCGGTGGGGTGATCCAGCCGGGCAGCGACATGGTGGAGATCGTCCCGCTGGACGACACCCTGCTGGTCGAAGCGAAGATTCGTCCCCAGGACATCGCGTTCCTGCACCCGGGGCAGGAAGCGATCGTCAAGTTCAGCGCCTATGACTACACCATCTACGGTGGCCTCAAGGCCCGCCTGGAGCAGATCGGTGCCGACACCATCACCGATGAAGACAAGAAGACCACCTACTACATGATCAAGCTGCGCACCGAGCGCAGTCACCTGGGCACCGATGAAAAACCGCTGCTGATCATTCCCGGCATGGTGGCGTCGGTGGACATCATCACCGGCAAGAAGAGCATCCTGAGCTACCTGCTCAAGCCGATCATCCGCGCCCGCGCCGAAGCCCTGCACGAACGCTGAGCCCTGCCTGCAAGCAGTGCGAGACAGGCGACCTTCGGATCGCCTGTCCCGGCAAGCGGTGCCGCTGGTTGATCTCGCTCAGGATCGCCGTCGGCAACCCTGCTAGCATTGCATTCCAGTCATTACCGACCCGCCATGAGTGCCCAGCATGCAACTCCCGGACATGAACCTTCTGGTGGCCCTCGACGCCCTGCTGGACGAGGGTAGCGTGGTGGGTGCCGCACGCCGCATGAACCTCAGCCCCGCGGCCATGAGTCGTACCCTGACGCGAATTCGCGAGGCCCTGGGTGATCCGGTGCTCGTGCGTGCCGGACGTGGCCTGGTGCCCACGCCCAAGGCCCTGGAGCTGCGGGCCCAAGTGCATGAAGTGGTGGAGCAGGCGGCGATGGTGTTCCGTTCGGCCGACACCATCGACCTATCCTCGCTGCAGCGGCGCTTCAACGTGCGGGCCAATGACTTTTTCGTGGGGGTCTACGGTGGCCGCCTGATCGACATCCTCGAGCGCCAGGCACCGTTGTGCGAACTGCGCTTCGTCCCGGAGGGCGATGGTGACGACGAGGCCCTGCGCGAGGGTCGGGTTGACCTGCGCATCAGCAATACCCGGCCCCTGTCGCCGGAGGTGAAGGTGCAGAACCTGTTCACCACCAACTTTGTCGGCCTGGTGCGCGAGGGTCACCCGCTGCTGGCCGCAGAGATCACGGCCGAGCGGTTTGCCGCCTATCCCCACATCAGCATGTCGCGGCGCGGCATCGCCCGTGGCCCGATCGATGCGGCGCTGGCGGAGCAGGGCCTCAAGCGTCGGGTGCCGATGATCGCCCCGGGTTTTCACGCAGCCATGTTCATGCTGCCGGACTCGGACCTGATCCTGCCGGTACCCAAGGAGTCCCAGTTCAGCGTCCGGCGCTTGGGCTTGCACTTGCGCTCCTTCGTGCTGCCGATCTCCCTGCCGACCCTGATCCTGACCCAGTCCTGGCACCCGCGCTACGACAAGGACCAGGCGCACAAGTGGTTTCGCGAGACCGTGCGTGCCTGTTGCCAGGAAACCTGGAAGGACGTTCAGGCGTCCCTCCAATAGGCGCCAGCGGCAGGGCCAATCATTGCGTCTGGTGCATTTATTAAGTTCCGATAAGTCAGTTTTCGTCAGTACTGCCTGTTCATAAACTGCCCCGGTATTTCCTCACTGGAGCAGTACCCATGAGTTCCCTCGCTGTCGCTGCGCCTGCTTCGGTCGAAGCCGCCAGCAAGCCGGCAGCCCCCCCTGCGCAAACCTTCGGGCCGCGGATCGTCATCGGCCTGGTGGGCGTGCTGCTGGCGGTGCTGGTTTCCGGTCTCAACGAGATGGTGACCAAGATCGCCCTGGCGGATATCCGCGGCGCGCTGTTCATCGGCTACGACGAAGGCACCTGGCTGGTCGCCTGCTATACCGCCACCTCGGTGGCTGCCATGGCGTTCGCGCCCTGGTGTTCGGTGACCTTTTCCCTGCGGCGCTTCACGCTCTGTGCCATCGCGCTGTTCACCCTGCTGGGGATCCTGTGTCCCTTCGCTCCCAACTATGAAAGCCTGTTGCTCATGCGGACCCTGCAAGGTCTGGCCGGCGGCGCGTTGCCGCCGATGCTGATGACCGTGGCCCTGCGCTTCCTGCCCGCCAACATCAAGCTCTACGGCCTGTCCGGCTATGCCCTGACCGCGACCTTCGGCCCGAGCCTGGGCACGCCCCTGGCAGCGCTGTGGACCGAGTACGTGGGGTGGCGCTGGGCATTCTGGCAAGTGGTGGGGCCTTGCCTGCTGGCCATGGCGGCGGTCGCCTATGGCCTGCCCCAGGACCCGCTGCGCCTGGAGCGCTTCAAGCAATTCAACTGGCGCGGCCTGCTGCTGGGGTTCCCGGCGATCTGCATGCTGGTGATCGGCATCCTTCAGGGCAATCGCCTGGACTGGTTCGAGTCATCGCTGATTACCCTGCTGCTCGGCGGCGGCCTGCTCCTGCTGGTGCTGTTCATGATCAACGAATGGTCGCAGCCGATCCCTTTCTTCAAGCTGCAGATGCTGGGCATCCGCAACCTGTCGTTCTCCCTGCTGACCCTGGCCGGGGTGCTGGTGGTGCTCACGGCGGTGATCATCATCCCGTCTTCCTTCCTGGCCCAGGTCCAGGGCTACCGCCCTTTGCAGACGGCGCCGGTGATGCTGGTCATGGCCTTGCCGCAACTGATTGCCCTGCCGTTGGTGGCGGCCCTGTGCAACCTGCGCTGGGTCGACTGCCGCTGGGTGCTGGGAATCGGCCTGGCGATGCTGGCCCTGTCCTGCCTGGGGGGCACGCACCTGACCTCGGCATGGATCCGCGACGATTTCTATGTGCTGCAACTGCTGCAGATCTTCGGCCAGCCCATGGCGGTAATGCCATTGCTGATGCTCGCCACCGGCAGCATCACCCCGGTGGAGGGGCCTTTCGCCTCCTCCTGGTTCAACACGGTGAAAGGCCTGTCGGCGGTGATCGCCACCGGGGTCCTGGATGTGCTGACCACGCATCGCCTGCACCTGCACTCCACCATGCTGGTGGACAGCCTGGGCAACTCGCCCCTGGTGGACGACCGGGTCCCCGGCCTGGCCCTGCGCCTGCATCAGCAGGCGGTGGTCCTGACCAGCGCCGATCTCTATTTCTGCATGGCAGGGGTGGCCGCTGCGCTGATCCTGCTGATTTTCTGGCTGCCGACGCGGATCTATCCACCGCGGGCGCCTGTTTGAACGCTGATTGATACGGAAGAATTCCCATGACTATTGCAAGCAAAGACAAGATCGCCGTCGCCGTCGCGGCGGTAGCGGCCCTTGGTGTGCTGGCCTACCTGGTGGCGCCGGGGCTGTTCGGTCGCTCCAGCGAACAGAGCACCAACGATGCCTTTATCGCCGCCGACTACACCCTGGTCGCCCCCCGCGTGGCAGGGTTCATCAAGGAGGTGCTGGTGGAGGACAACCAGCAGGTCAAGGCCGGGCAATTGCTGGCCCTGATCGACGACCGCGACCTGCGCGCCGCAGCCCAGGCCGCGGATGCCGAGACCCTGGTGGCCCAGGCACAGCTGCAGAACGCCCGGGCGACCCTGGACCGGCAGAGCTCGGTGATCGCCCAGGCCCAGGCGGCCGTGGTGGCCGCCCGGGCCGAGATGGATTTTGCCCAGCATGAACTCAATCGCTACAACCACCTGGCCGGGGTTGGCGCCGGCACGGTGCAGAACGCCCAGCAAGCGCGTACCCGCATCGACCAGGCCACTGCCCGGTTGGCCACTGCCACCGCGGCCCTGGCAGCGGAGCGCAAGCAGGTGGAGATTCTCACCGCCCAGCGCGATGCCGCCGAAGGGGGCTTGAAGCGGGCCCAGGCGGCCCTGGAAATGGCCAGCTACGAGCTGTCCTATACCCGTATCGTCGCGCCGGTCGACGGCATGGTCGGCGAGCGCGCGGTGCGGGTCGGCGCCTACGTCACCCCCGGCAGCAAGATCCTTGCCGTGGTGCCGTTGCAGCAGGCTTATGTCGTGGCCAACTTCCAGGAAACCCAGCTCACCGCCATGCATGCCGGGCAAGTGGTCCAGGTGCGGGTCGACAGCCTGGGCGGCGAGACCCTGCAGGGCCGGGTCGAAAGCCTGGCACCGGCCACCGGCGTGACCTTCGCTGCGGTGAAGCCGGACAACGCCACGGGCAACTTCACCAAGGTGGTGCAGCGCATTCCGGTGAAGATCCTGCTGGACCCCAACCAGCCCATGGCCGAGCGCCTGCGGGTCGGCATGTCGGTGGAGGCCAGCGTCGATATCCGCAGCTCCGCCACCAGCGTCCGAGAGGTGACCCAGCGATGAGCCACGAACGCAGCAGCCACAGACGCTTCCCGTGGCAAGGACGCTTGCTCCCGCTGGGTAGCACAGCTACCCCGGAACCGCTCGGCGCGGTAGCCCAGGCCGCCCGCCAAGGTTGCCTTGCGAGTGCTACGCACTGGAACGGGAGCAAGCTCCCTCGCCACTGGCCCCGCACTCTGCTGGCGCTGGGTCTTGTGTCGCTGGCTGCGTGCAGCGTCGGCCCGGATTTCCAGCGGCCCCAGGCCACCCAGCTGCAGACCTGGCCAGCCCCGGCCCAGGCCGCCGCCAGCCAGGCGGTGGACAGCGCCCTGCAAGAGCGCTGGTGGGACGTATTCAACGATCCGCACCTGTCGGCCCTGAGCCGTCGCGTCCTGACCGACAACCTCGACCTGCAACTGGCCACCAGCCGCTTGCAACAGAGCCGGGCGGCACGCCAGGTGATCACCGCCGAGCGTTACCCCGGCACCTCGGCCAATGGCGGCTACGGGCGCAAGCGCAACAGCGCCGAAGGCCTGAACGACCCTTCCGGGCACCAGGGCAAGTCCGACTTCAACCTCTGGGAAGCCGGGTTCTCGGCCTCCTGGGAACTGGACTTCTGGGGCCGCGTGCGACGCGAGACCGAGGCCGCCGATGCCAACCTGGAAGTGGCGGAGAACGACCGGCGCGGCGTGTTGCTGTCGGTGCTGGCGGAAACCGCCCAGGACTACATCCAGTTGCGCGGCGTGCAGAGCACCCGGGCCGTGACCGAGCAGAACCTGGAGGTCGCCCGCCATAGCCTGAAACTCTCGCAACTGCGCCTGGCCGATGGCGTGGCCACCGACCTCGACGTGGCCGAGGCCGCCGCCCAGGTCGCCACCATCGAGGCGCGGCTGCCTGAGTTGCAACAGCGCCAGGCCCATCTGATCAACGCCCTGAGCCTGCTCCTGGGCGAGCCGCCCCAGGCCTTGCAGCAGGAGCTGGCCAGCGATGCTCCGGTGCCACAGGCGCCCGTCCGGCTGGCCATCGGCTTGCCGTCGCAACTGGCCGAGCGCCGCCCGGATATCCGCCAGGCCGA
This sequence comes from Pseudomonas sp. L5B5, assembly GCF_020520285.1. Classification (NCBI taxonomy): domain Bacteria; kingdom Pseudomonadati; phylum Pseudomonadota; class Gammaproteobacteria; order Pseudomonadales; family Pseudomonadaceae; genus Pseudomonas; species Pseudomonas sp. L5B5. The sequence goes on along the minus strand of NZ_CP084742.1, from coordinate 4,048,521 downwards.
GGCGCGCCTGCATGCCGCCACGGCCAGCATCGGCGTGGCCAAGGGGGATTTCTATCCACGTATCACCCTGTCCGGCAACGTGGGTTCCCAGGCCTTGCAACTGGCGGATTTCGGCTCCTGGAACTCCCGGCAGTACGGCATCGGCCCGCAGTTCAGCCTGCCGCTGTTCGACGGTGGGCGCCTGCGCGGCGTGCTCAAGCTGCGTGAAGCCCAGCAGCAGGAAGCGGCAGTGTCCTACCAGCAGACCGTGCTGCGGGCCTGGCATGAGATCGATGACCAACTGACCCGCTACAACGCCAGCCAATTGCGTCGCGACAGCCTCGCCGAAGCAGTGCGGCAGAACCAGATCGCCTTGCGCACGGCGCAACAGCAGTACGTCGAAGGGGTGGTGGATTTCGTCAACGTCCTGACCGTGCAGGGGGCCTTGCTGGCCACCCAGGAGCAACTGGTGGAAAGCTCTGCCGGCGTGTCCCTGGCCATGGTCGGCTTGTACAAGGCCCTGGGGGGCGGCTGGGAGTCGGTGTATCCGCTCCAGGCGTCTGGCACGGGCCCGTGAAAACGCGTTTTGCCTGGCCGTAGAAAAAAGTGTAATGATAATTGCTCTCAATCATGTGTGCGGTTCCATTCATGGAAGCAACGACTGACGGCAAAGCACAGGTCCATCGCCTGTATCAGGATCATCACGGCTGGTTGCAAGGTTGGTTGCGCAAGCGCCTGGGCGATCGTGAGCATGCGGCGGATGTGGCGCAGGACACTTTCCTGCGCCTGCTGCTTTCGGGGCGTCTTCCCGGGCACCAGGAAAGCCGCAGCTACCTGGCGCAGATCGCGCGCAACCTGGTGATCGACCAGTGGCGGCGCATGCGCATCGAACGGGCCTACCTGGAAAGCATTGCCCACCTGCCGGAGCCGCAGACCCCTTCGCTGGAAAGCCGTGCGCTGATTCTTGAAACCCTGATGCAGATCGACGCCATGCTCGATCGGATGCCGGACAAGGTCCGCCAGGCCTTTGTCATGTCGCAGTTCGAAGGGCTGGGTTACATACAGATCGCCGAGCGCCTGGAGGTGTCCGTCAGCTCGGTGCAGAAGTACATGATCCGCGCGATCCAGGCCTGTTATCAGGTGCTCTACGAAGAATGAAGGATCAGGCACCGATCGACCCTGGAGTGGTCGAGCAGGCCAGTGAATGGCTGATGCTGCATTGGAATGGCGAGCTCGATCCGTCGCAGCGCCAGGCCTTCGCGGCCTGGCAGCAGGCCGACCCCGAGCACCGGCGCGCCTGGCAGCGCCTGCAGCAGTTGCAGCAGACCCTGGGCAGCGTCCCGGAGCATAGCGCCCATCTGCTGCGGGCCCAGCCCGTGGACCACCAGCGTCGTGCGGCGCTCAAGGTGCTTGGCCTGTTGCTGGTGGCTGGCGGCAGCGGTTACCTGGTGCAGGGCAGCCAGCCCTGGCGTGCGGCGTTCGCCGGGCAGCGCACCGCGACGGGTGAAGTCCGCCATCTGACCTTGAGCGATGACAGTCTCCTGGAGCTCAACAGCGCCAGTGCCGTCGATGTTCTGTTCAGTGCGAGCGAAAGACGTATCCGCCTGATCCAGGGCGAAATCCTGCTGACCAGCGGCCACGATCCGAGGCCGCTGATCGTCGAAACCGCCGCCGGGGACATCCAGGCCCTGGGCACGCGGTTTGCCGTGCGCGAGTTGGATGGTGGCACCCGGGTCGACCTGTACGAAGGCGCGCTGCGCGTCAGCCCCAGGCACGCCCCCGCGCTGCAACTCAATGCCGGCGAGCGCTTGTGGTTCAGCGCCGACCGAGTCTCGGCCAGGCAGGTGGCCCAGCCCAATGCCAGCAGCTGGAGCCAGGGCCGCCTGGTGGCCGAGCGCCAACCGCTGGGGCAGTTCGTGGCCGAGCTGGCGCGTTATCGACCGGGAGTGCTGCGTTGCGATGAGCAAGTGGCCGATTTGTTGCTCACGGGCGTCTTTCCCCTGGCCGACACTGAGGCAGTGCTCGCGGCCCTGGAACGTTCGTTGCCGGTGAAGGTGCACAAGGTGACCCGCTACTGGGTGACCCTCAAGCCGCGCGGCTGAAGAAAAAAATTGCGCTGGTGGTTGTCGATTTTCGCGAGTCGTCCGGGATACCCCATGAATCCGATCAAGACGCATTCTCATGGGGAGTTCAGGAATGCCTTACCAGACCACCGCATCCATTTTGACCCTGGGCCCAGCTGCCCGACGCCGCGCATTGGTCGCCCTGCTGGCCATGGCCCCGGTCTTGCCGGGCGTGGCCCAGGCCGACAGTGGCAGCCAGAGCCAGGCACGCGATTATCAGATCGCTGCCGGCAGCCTCGATCAAGTCCTGAACCAGTTCGCCAGCACCGCAGGCATCCTCCTGTCGGTGGATGCAAGCCTGACGGCCGGCAAGTACAGCAGCGGTTTGCAGGGCCACTACGAGGTCGCCCAGGGCCTGCAGGCGCTGCTGGCCGGCAGTGGCTTGCAGGCGGTCCGGGCCGGTTCCAGCTGGAGCCTGCAACCTGTGCCCCAGGAGGGGGGAGTGCAGCTGTCCCCGACCCGCGTGGGGGCTACCCAAATCGATGAGGATGCCTGGGGCGCGGTGCCGGGGCTGGTGGCCAAGCGCAGCGCCACCGGCAGCAAGACCGATTCGGCGCTGGTGGAGATCCCGCAGACCATCAACGTGGTCGGCGCCAAGGAAATCAAGGCCCGCGGCGCCCACAGCGTGACCGAAGCGCTGCTCTACACGCCTGGCATGACTGGGGGCGGTTTCGCCGATCGAGTGAAGATCTTCGACGAGCCCACTTCCCGTGGCTTCGCCCCTATTCCCATGTACCTGGACGGCCTGCACCTGCCCTATGGCGGCGGCAGCACCGGCGGTGCGCTGCAGATCGAGCCGTACTCCCTGGAGCGCATCGAGGTGCTCAAGGGACCGGCTTCGGTGCTGTATGGGCAGAACCAGCCGGGCGGTATCGTCAACATGGTCAGCAAGCGCCCCACCGCCACGCCTGTGCATCAGTTGGTGCTGGAGGCCGGCAGCTACGACCACAAGAGCATCGCCCTGGACTTGGGTGGCCCGCTGGATGAACAGGGGCAGTTCCTCTACCGCCTGACCGGTCTGGCCAACGACAGCCAGGCGGAAATCGACTACGTCAAGCAGCAGCGCCAGTTCATCGCCCCGAGCCTGACCTGGCGGCCTGACGACGACACCCAGCTGACGGTGTTCGCCCAGTTCCAGAAGGACAATGACGTACCCGAGGCCCAGGGCCTGCCGAGCGTGGGCACGGTGTTTAGCAACCCCAATGGCAAGATCGACCGCGACCTGTTCCTTGGCGAACCCGGAGTCAACGCCTATGACCGTCGGCAGTACGTGCTGGGCTATGAGTTCTCCCATCGCCTGAACGAGGTCTGGACCCTCAAGCAGAACGCCCGCTATGCCGATGTGGATGACCGTTACCGTGCCCCGCTGCATGGCTACAAGTTCGTCACCAACCCCAAGACTGGCCTCGACGACCAGCGCTACATGACCCGCTACGGCGTGGACTGGAAGCAGCACAACAAGGTCTATGGCGTGGATAGCATCGCCCAGGCCGAGTTCGACACCGGTCCCTTCAGCCATACCCTGGTGATGGGCCTGGATTACTACCACTCCAACTCCAAGTTCGACGGCAAGTACGACTTCAACCCGCCGATCCTCGATATGTTCAGCCCTACCTACGGGCAGTCGCTGAGCTTCGGCCGGCCACACCAGTGGGACAACACCATCATCCAGACCGGCCTGTACCTGCAGGACCAGATCAAGTACGAGAAATGGGTGCTGGTGCTGGGCGGTCGCAAGGACTGGGCCGAAACCGACAACAGGACGCCGCTCAATGGCGGCCACACCAACGCCAGGGACCAGGCCTTCACCGGCCGTGCCGGGTTGGTGTACCTGTTCGACAATGGCGTGGCGCCCTTTGTCAGCTACTCGGAATCCTTCCTGCCGTTGAGCGGCACCGACGTGCGTAACAGTGTGTTCGAACCCTCCACCGGCAAGCAGTACGAGGTGGGCATCAAGTACCAGCCGCCAGGCCAGGACAGCTTCGTGCAGGTCTCGGCCTACCAACTGGACCAGGAGAACATGCTCAGCGTCGACCTGGCCAACCCCGGGTTCAATGTCCAGACCGGCTCGATTCGCTCCCGGGGCATCGAGTTCGAAGCCAAGGCCAGCCTCAGCGAGTCGCTGGATGTGACCGCCTCGGCGTCGCGCAACGACATCAAGTACACCAAGGACAATGAAGGACGCGAAGGGCGGCATCCGGCGGGCATGCCACCGCTGACCGCCTCGCTGTGGCTCAACTACACCATTCTTGGCGACACGCCCCTGGCGGGCCTCGGAGCAGGGGTGGGGACTCGCTACGTCAAGGGCAGCTATGGCACCGATTACGAGGGCGCCTTCCAGATCCCGTCCTACACCGTGTTCGATGCCAGCCTGTCCTACGACCTGGAGAAGTCGCCGCTGCAATGGAAGGGCGTGAAGCTGGCGCTGAACGTGAAGAACGTCACCGACAAGACCTACGTGGCCAACTGCACCAGCATCTGGGATTGCTACTACGGCGAGGGGCGGACCATGGTCTCGAGCCTGACCTACGACTGGTAAGGGGACGAGTCGAACAGCAAGCTGTCGGATGGCGAGCCCGCCACGCCATCCTCGCGCTTCAGGGGTTCTGCAGGAACACCACGTAGCCTTTGAACCAGGGGCTGTCGCGCAGCGCCTGGGGTTCCTGCCAGGCGCCGCCCTGGATCAGGCCAACCTTGTAGGGCAGGCCCATGCGGTCCAGGCGCGGCAGATAGGAGGCGTAGTTGGGGATGCTGTGGCGCCCCTGGTAGGTCTGCACCACGACTTCGTCCACCACGCCCTTGAGCTGGCCGATGGCTTGCGGGTCGCCATTACTGCCCCAGTCCATCAGGCCGGTGATGCTCAGGCGGTACTGCGCCGGCAGGCGCTGGCGCAGGTCCCGCAGGAACTGCCCATAACGCTCCAGGTCGCGGGTGCCGCTGTCGAAGTCGATCTGGATGCCCACTACCTGGGTGCCGCTGGCATGCCAGCGCTGCACCTGGCCAAGCAACTGGTCGTAGACGGTTTCCGGCCAGGCCAGGGTATGGGCGCGATAGACCACCCAGACCTGCTCCTGGCGCAAGCGCGATACCGGCAGGCCCTGGGCGATCAGCTCGACGCCGCGGGCCGGGTGGCGTCGCGAGCGGCTGACCTGGCCCTGGAGGATGTACAGCGTAGTGGCCCGGGCCAGCACCGGCTGGGTCCTGACCCCGCTCCACAACCAGAAGGCGTCGTGATCGGCCGCGTCAACCGTCGCGGCCGCCGGGCCCGCCCAGCACAGCCAGAGCGACAGCAGGCAGCAGCCCAGCAACCTGTTCCTCACCAGTAGTAGCGCAGCGACTGGGCCCACTGGGTATCTCCCAGCTTGGTCTTCAACTGGCGGAACCAGGCCTTGCGCACATCCGGCTCGACGCCCTTGCCGCCGCACCGGTTGTTGCCCGAGGAGGCGTAGCAGTAGATTCCCCGGTACAGGGCGAAGGCACGTTCATCACGGCTGGCCTTGGGGTTGTCGATCACCCTCTTGTAGCTGTCGAGCCGCGAGTAGGTGCCGCCCTGGAAGTGGTCCGGGGTGCCGCCCAGCAGCTGGGCTTCAGGTGGGGTGTCCAGGGGCATCTCGTCGAAGTTGTTCAGCCGGATGAACTCCGCCAGGCACAACAGCCCGGCCGGGGCCTTGGGGTTCTCCTGCAAGATCGCCGCGGTCTCGGCAATGCCTGGGCAGCGGTAGTTGGCACTCTCGCCGGCCTCGCCCTTGCCATCCCAATCGAACACCTGCAAGGAGGGGCCCTGGGCGAAGACGTAGCCCAGGTAGGAGCCGATGTTGTCATTGGACAAGCTGCTCGGCAGCGGCTTCAGGTCCTTGCCCAGGCTTGCGTACTGGCCTTGCTTGAGGCCCTTCAAGTCTTCGCCGAAGGCCGCGTATTGGCCGCGGGTCAGGTCCTTGTACAGCAGGACGAAGTAGGCGGTGTTGCGCTCGCTGAGCGATTCGGCCTGTCGTGCCTGCTGGCGCAGCAGCTCGGGCGAGGCGACATGGCGCAGGAGGATGGCGCGCACCTGAGCGGACTTGATCGGTGAGTCGACGGCGAACACCTTGGCCAGCTGGCCGCTGCGCTCATAGGTATAGGCCAGGGCCAGTTCCAGTTGTTCACGTTGCAACGGTTGCTGGGCCAGGGGCAGCAGTTGCAGCCACAGGGCCGCGGCACCTTTCCAGTCCTGCTGGGCCTGCATGGCCATGCCGCGCAGGGTCTGCTGACTGAAGGCCAGGTAATCCAGGCGTGCCGGAAGCTGCGTCGGCAACTGCTTGAGGGCTGCCGCGGGTTGCTGGTCGACAAACAAGGTGAACGCCGCTTGCAGGTAGTCGTACAGGGCCGGTTGTTCGGCGAACAAGGCTTTTTGTTGCGCCAGGGTCGCGCGGGTCAGGCTGGCCGATGGATCGCGACGCATGCCCATCAGGTCCCTGATGGCCAGCAGCAGCGGAACCTGGATTTCCGTATTGGGGTTGTCCAGCAATTTGTAGTCGATCTCTGCCACCAGGTCATCCTGGCGCTTGTCGCCTGGGTTGGTCGGCGCCTGGGTCAGTTGCCGGCCGTAATCTTCGGCCAGGGCCCGGGTATCACCGGCCAGCCAGTGCACACGACGGATCAGCCCCTTGGCGGACTCGGCGTACAGTCCCTGTGGATAAGTTTTCAGATAGGCATCGAAGCCTTCCCCGGCCTGTTGCAGCGCCGTCTTGTCCACATGTTCCAGGTTGACCGTGCCCCAATCGTCCATGGCGTCTTTCTGGGCCTGGTTGAGGGCGGTGCGGGCCAGCATGTAGGTGGCCGTCTCGGCCAGCCAGGGCAGGGCGTTGTCCTTGAGGCTGGCGAAATCCCTGGCGGCCGCATCGAAGTAGCCGTTGTAGAACCGCACGCTGGCCTGCAGGTAGCTGGCCAGGTCGCGAGCCGGGGCGGACAGGTTGTCCGGCAAGAGGTCGGTCAGCGGATTGGCTTCCCAGGAGCAGGCATTGAGCAGCGTTACCCGGGCCTGGGCCAGGGCCTGGCGCTCTGCGGGGCCCAGCTGCGGGTTATCCAGTTGGGCGACGAAGGCCAGGGCGCTGGCGTCGGAGTTGCTGCGGCAGCGGCTGCCCTCGCCCTGGATGAAGTTGTCCCCGGCGGTTTTCTGGTTCTCGCGGGATATGCCCAGGGCCTGCAAGCGACGGTTGAGTTCGGTGGTGACAGGAGATGGCCCGGGCTCGTCCGCAGGGGCGGCTGGTTGCAAGCGATAGGTCGGGAACGGTACGGGGCCGAACCCCAGGTCCAGGTCGTCTTTGCTCAGCGCTCGGGGCGTCAGTGCCAGGCTGCCCTGGTCGGCCATCAGCAGGCGCAGGTTGACCCGACTGTCGTTGCCGGGACTGAGGAAGGGCAGGTTGCTGCAGCCATTGAGCCGGTAGGAATAGAGCTGCCAGGACGGCGAGCAGATGTCGTCGGAACTGGCCTGGGCCTGGCCGGCACAGAGGGTGGCCAGGGCCAGGGTCAACGACGAGAGCAGAGCGATACGCATGAATTGTCCTTAATTCAGGAGGCCATGAGGGTGGGCCCCGAAAGTGTCGGAAATCATACAGAAGGAGCTGGGCGGAACCTACGTCGCAGGCTTGGGATTTCGTGGTTTTGTGGCACAGGACGCAGGCTTGAGCGGTTGCGCCGGACAGGCGGTGGATCACCCGCACACCGTTGGTGAAAAGATGGTGGCCATCTGCTTGACGCCTTTGGCGGCTGTCGTAGACTCCGCCCATCCGACAGGGAGTAGCGGCTATGCGGCGTTTTCGTGGTGTGGGTCTTGGCTTGGGATTGATCGGCATGGCATGCCTGGCACATGCACAGACGCCAGCGCCGCCGGATGATCCGCTGCTCGGCAGTCCTGCGGCAGAAGCGGCCTCGTCCGCCAGCCAGGCTCGAGGCGTGTTGCGTGCCCGTGACCAGGCGATGCTGGCCAGCGAACTGTCGGGGCGGATTGTCGAGCTGCCCTTCAGCGAGGGCGAGTCCTTCAGCAAGGGTGATGTCCTGGCCCGTTTCGACTGCTCCGCCTATCAAGCCCAGTTGAATGCCGCCCAGGCGGCCAGCCGCGGCGCCAGCGAAGAGCTGGCCCACAACAAGCAATTGGCGGCCCTCAATTCGGTGGGTCGCTTCGAAGTGGCCCGGGCCGAGGCCCGCCTCAGCGAAACCCAGTCCCAGTCCCAGGTCTACCAGGTGCAGATCAAGCGTTGCAGCGTGATCGCGCCCTATGACGGCCAGGTGGTGCAGCGCAAGGTGCAGCGCTACGAAAGTGTTTCCGCTGGTGCGCCGCTCTTGGAGATCGTCGATAACCGCACCCTGGAGATTCACCTGCTGGTGCCTTCGCGCTGGATGGGCAAGCTCAAGGCCGGCCAGACCTTCAGCTTCACTCCCGATGAAACCGGGCGGCCATTGCAGGCCACGGTCAAGCGCCTGGGCGCGCGCATCGACGAAGGCAGCCAGACCCTGCTGCTGGTGGCAAGCCTGCCCAAGGCCGATGGCCTGCTGGCCGGCATGAGCGGCACGGCGCATTTCGAGGCCTCGCCGTGAACGCACCGGCCGCGAGCGGGGTGGAGAGGGTCTTCGCTCAATTCCTTGATCTGGAACGCCTGACCCGCGCGGCCCGCACGGTCGAGCAACTGGCTTTCAGCCTGGTCAATGACGGGCAGGCACTGTTCGGTTACCGGCACGCGGCCCTGGTCATTGCCGGTAAGGTGCGTGCGGTCACGGGGGTGAGCATGATCGAGCCGAATGCGCCGTTCGTGGCGTTCGTCGAGCATGCCGTCGCGCAGTTGTTCAAGCAGGAGCGGGCCAGGGCGGCGACAGTGGTGCCGATGGAGGGGCTCAGCGCGTCGGTGCGCGAGGACTGGCAGAGCCTGTCGGCACTGCAGGTGTTCTGGTTGCCGCTGCTCGATCGCAAGGGCGAGGTCTTCGGTGGCTTGTGGTTTGCTCGTGACACCCCGTGGAGTTCGTCGGAGCAGGTCCTGCTGTCGCAGCTCGGCGATACCTACAGCCATGCCTGGCTGGCGCTGCAGCCGCGCCAGCCGTGGCGCCTGCGCTTGACCGGCAAGCGCCAGCTCGCGCTGGTGGCAGTGGCGCTGCTGGCGCTGTTCATCCCAGTTCGCCAATCGGTCCTGGCTCCGGCCGAAGTGGTGCCGCTGGCCGGGCGCGTGGTAGCCGCGCCGCTGGATGGGGTGATCGCAGAATTCCTGGTCAAGCCCAACCAGCCGGTCCATACCGGCGATCTGTTGCTGCGCTTTGAAAGCACCACCCTCAAGGCCCAGGCCGATGTGGCCGAACGGGCACTGGGGGTGGCCGAGGCCGAATTGAAGGCCAATGCGCAACGGGCCTTTGCCGATGCCGAGTCGAGTTCGAAAATCGACCTGCTGGCGGCCCGCGTCGAGCAGAAGCGTGCTGAGCGCGATTACGCCCGGGAGTTGCTCAAGCGCAGCGAGGTCCGCGCCGAGCGCGACGGCATCGCGGTGTTCCCCGATGCCGAGCGCTGGACCGGCAAGCCCGTGCAGACCGGTGAACGCCTGCTGGAGATCGCCGACCCGGCCCAGGCCGAGTTGCGGATCGAGCTGGCGGTGGGCGACGCCATTGCCCTGGAGCCGGGAGCCGAGGTCGCGCTGTTCCTCGACAGCGACCCCCTGCAACGCCACCCGGCGCGACTGGAGCGAGCCGCCTATGAGGCGCAGCCGACAGCGGGCGGGCAGCTGGCTTATCGACTGGACGCGAATTTCCTCGACGCACCGCCGCCGCGCATCGGCCTGCGGGGAACCGCGAAGGTGTTCGGCCAGCGCGCTCCCCTGGCCCTGTACCTGCTGCGCCGACCGCTGGCAGGCTTGCGCCAGAGCGTGGGCCTGTAGATGAACCTGCCCAGCCTGCGGGCGGACCTGCAACTGACCAGCGCCGCGCCTGCCCTGGACGGCTCACCGCGCTGGACGCTGGCCGATCCGGTGCGCGGGCGCTATTTCAAGCTCGGTGCCCAGGCCATCCGGTTGTTGCGCCACTGGTCTCTGGGAGACCCCGAACAAGTGCTGCGGGCGGCCAATCGCGAGCCCGGCGTGCCCTTGGGCAGTGGCGAGATGGATGAATTGCTGGCCTTCCTGCGGGCCCATGACTTGATTGCCGCCCTCGACCCCGAGCAGCGTGCCAGCTATGGGTACAAGGCCGCCGCGTCGCAGCGCGGGCTGTGGACCGCCCTGCTGCACCAGTACCTGTTCTTCCGCATTCCGCTGTGGCGCCCGGATGCCTTCCTCAATCGCGCCTGGCCGTGGCTGCAGCGTTTCGGCCCGGTGCTCCTGCGTTATGGCCTGCCGCTGGTCCTGGGGCTGGGCGTGTTCCTGGTCGCGCGGGACTGGCAGCGCTTTCTCGCCACCTTTCCGCATCTGTTCAGCCTGGGCGGGGCCATGGCGTTCGGCATGGCGCTGTTCTTCGCCAAGCTGTGCCACGAGTTCGGCCATGCCTTCATGGCCAAGCGTGCCGGCTGTCGGGTACAGAGCATGGGCGTGGCCTTCATGGTCCTGCTGCCGCTGTTCTATACCGATGTAAGCGACGCCTGGCGGGTCAATGACCGGCGCTCACGGCTACTGATCGGCGCGGGCGGGGTGATGGCCGAGCTGCTGCTGGCAGCGATCGCCCTGCTGGCCTGGTCACTGCTGCCGGACGGACCGGCACGTACGGCGGCGTTCATGCTCGCCAGCGCGACCTGGCTGACGACCCTGGTGGTCAACTTGAACCCGTTCATGCGCTTTGACGGCTATTTTCTACTCAGCGACCTGTGGGAGGTCGACAACCTCCAGAGCCGGTCCTTCGCCCTGTGCCGCTGGCGATTGCGCGAGCTGCTGTTTGGCTACGATGAACCGGCCCCCGAGCCCTGGTCGCCGCCGATGCAGCGCCGCCTGCTGTGGTGGGGGTACCTGTCCTGGTTGTGGCGCGCGGCATTGTTCTTCGGGATCGCGCTGGCGGTGTATCACCTGTTCTTCAAGTTGCTGGGGATTTTCCTGATGCTGGTGGAGTTGGGCTGGTTCATCTTTCTGCCGATCGTCAAGGAAGGGCGCGAGTGGTGGTCGCGTCGTGAGCAGGCACATACGCCGCGAGTGCTGCTCACCGGGCTGGGCCTGCTGGCGCTGCTCCTGTTGGTCGTCGTGCCCTGGCGCAGCAGTGTCGAACTGCCGGTGATGCTCGAAGCCGGCCGGGTCACGGCGCTGCATGCGCCGGCTGCGGCGCGGGTCAGGCAGGTGAATGTGCACGACGGCCAGCGAGTGGAGCAGGGTGCGGTACTGGTGGAACTGGAGTCGCCGGACATCGATTCGCGCCAGGCCATCGTGCGCAAGGAAATCGACATCCTGCAATTGCAGATGCGGCGCCAGGCCGGGCGCAGCGAGACGGCGGCGGATGTCGGGGTGCTGGAGCAGCGCCTGGCCGAGTCCGTGGCGGAGTATCGCGGGCTGGCGGCCCGCCGCGAACGCCTGTTGCTGCGGGCGCCCCAGGCAGGGCAGGTGCGGGACCTGATGCCGCAGCTGGCACCGGGCCGCTGGGTCTCGACCCGCGAACCGCTGGCGCGGATCGTCGAGGACGGCAGCCGCCTGCGCGGCTATCTTGCCGAAGACGCTCTCTGGCGCGTGGCGCCGGGAGCCACCGGGCGCTTCGTTGCCGACGACCCGATGCGCCCGGCATTGCCGGTGCAGCTGCTGGATGTGGACACCAACGGCGTGGCCTTCCTGGATCAGGAAGCCCTCACCTCCGATCACCATGGGCCGATCGCCGTGCGCCGGGATGAGAACCGGCGGGCCGAGCCGGTCCAGGCACAGTACGGCGCCCGGTTGAAGCTGCTGGAAGACACCGCCACCCCGAGCCAGCCGCTTCGTGGCGTGGCGGTGCTGCAAGGGCGCAGTGAATCATTGCTCGGCGCGGCCTGGCGGCGCTTCGCTGCGCTGGGGATACGTGAAAGTGGTTTCTAGGGAGAGCAACCGATGTTGAACAAACAGGCAGATGTCGACCTCGGGCTGGTGGTGCGCCCGTCCAGGGATAGCGACGAGCCCTTCCTGCAGGGGCTTTACCGCTCGGCGCGCGCGGATCTGCAATGGATCGACGGCGAGCAGGCGTTCGTCGAGGAAGTGATCGCCCAGCAGTTCCAGGTCCAGGAGCAGGGCCGGGGCAGTGAATTCCCCAATGCCATGCGCTATGTCGTCGAAAAGCTCGACACCCCGGTTGGCGCCCTGATCGCGGATTTCGGTCATAACGAGATCCGCGTGCTGTACCTGGCGTTCATTCCCGCCGCGCGAGGCAAGGGTTTCGGCCGAGCGGTGCTGCAAGGCGTCCAGCGGGCCGCCGAGCAGATTCGCTGTCCGGTGGCGACGGTGGTCTGGGCCAGCAATCCCCATGCGCGCCAGCATTACCTGGCACTGGGTTTCCAGGTGCAGGAACAGGATGTCGCCGCCGAACGGCTGGTCTGGTATCCCGGGCAGGCCAGGATGAACTGATCAGTTGAAGCTGATGCAGTAGTACGCCAGGTTCGCATCCCGCCCCAGCGGCGGGACCCGCGACACGAACACCCCCTCCAGGCGTCCGAGCTCGGGCAGGTCGATGGTGCACGGCCCATCGATGAAGTCGCTCGGTACCAGGGCATTCACCGCGACGCTGAACGGCAGGCGCGACGTCTCCGACAGGCGTGCCAGGGCTTTGTCCTGAATGGACTCGATCACGACCGGCAGCAGGCTGCCGTCCTCCAGATGCAGTGCGCATTGCGCACCCAGCAATGCCCGAAAATGATCGCCAGTGACGTGTTGCAGCATGGTTCTACTCCAGAGACGGTGGGATAAGGGCCCTTCCCTGGGCCGCGGCAGGATCAGTTGCGCGATGGGAAGATGCCCTGGATCGCAATGCTGAAGTTGATCACCAGATACGGGTTCATGATCGCCAGCGGAAGCCCGGTACCGGTGTTGGCGGCGGTCACGCCACCGCTCATGGCGGTAGTGACGCCCTGCTGGGTGATGGGGTTCGAGCCCAGGCCGGTGGCGAAGATGTTGGCGCCCGTCGGGCCTGCGGTCGACCCGCCGATGAACGAGGCGGCGGCCGTGGGAGCGAGGACGTTGCTGGTCGAGGCATCGGCGAACTTGACGGTGGTCGAGACCGCCAGCGTCGAAGTGATGGCATGGGTGTGGGTAGGCATGTTGTTGATCAGCACCGAGGTGTTCTCGGTGCCGTTGTATTCGCCCATCACGCGATTGCTCAGGCCCGGCCCCTGACCCTGGGAAATGGGCATGCGGCTGCGCAGGTCGGGCAACCCGAAGGTTGTCTGGCCGTTGCCTCCGTAGGTGACACCCACGAGGGCGAACAGTGCCGAGTACTGATTGACGGGCAGGAGCTGTCCGCTGCAGAGCATCCAGTCCCGTGGGGCGAACGGGAAGCCAAATGTCATGATCGTGCCGATATAAACTTCCATATATCCTCATCCTTCAGGTGTTTTGGGTAATGCCGGTTCCCTCTCGGCGCCTGACCGTACACGCTCTGTTGGCCGCTTGGCGGGGCCGAGTTGGTGGCATCGTGACAGCGTAGACGTTGCCCGAAGTCTTGCCCGGGTTTGCCCATGGCCCGCTCGCCAGTGGAGCAATGGGCCAGGGCAATGGGGTTCTGGCCTACAATCGCCGGGGCCAACCCTTTGGCCAGCGCTGGTTTATTACAAGAGGATAGTGATGGGCGTTCCGAGTAAGGATGAGATGGCGAAGGCCCTGCTTGGCCCTCCGTTGGCGCATTCGCGGCCCCTTGTCCTGTTGCTCCGCGAACCCTGGCTGATACCCATCCTGATCCTTGCGGTGGGCGCGCGCCTGTACCAGCTCACGGCCGCCTCGATCTGGGGCGACGAAGGTTCCAGCCTGCTGCTGGCCCAGTACGCGCCGTCGGGTATCTGGTTCCACGCCGCCCGTGACGTCCATCCGCCGTTGTATTTCGTGCTGCTGCACTACTGGACCGCGTTGTTCGGCGATTCGATCCTGTCGATCCGCCTGATGAGCGCCGTGCCGGGCGTGCTCACGGTGTTCCTCGGCACCTGGCTGGTGTACCTGACCAGCACCCGCCGCGCGGCGCTGCTTGCCTGCCTGCTGCTGGCGCTGCTGCCCACCGCGGTGCGCTACAGCCAGGAAATACGCATGTACTCGCTGATGTGCGTATGGCTGATGGGCGCGACCCTGGCATTGGTCCACTGGGTCAGGGCGCCCCGGCGCGCACGTTATCTGGCGATCTACGTGGTGCTGATGGCCGCGGGTTTCTACACCCATTACTTCACTGCGCTCTGTGTGCTGGCCCATTGGCTGTACTTGCTGGTGCTCCGCCTGCAAGCCGAGCACCCCTGCCACTGCATCACCCGGCCGGGCTGGTGGCTGGCCAATGTCGCGATTGTCGTGCTGTACCTGCCCTGGTTGCCGGGGCTGCTGGATCTGGTCCGGCACTGGGAAGCGCTGAAGGTCGGCGGCGATGTGGACTGGGAGCCGGCCATCACGGCGGGCTCCCTGCCATCGATGCTGTGGCAGCTGCTGGCGCAGGACGACGGCGAGAACATGCCCTGGTGGCTGTTCGTCAGTGTGCCGCTGCTGGTCCTGGCGGTGTGCCTGTCCACGGCGTGGAGCGACCGCAGCCGCTACCGGTTCGACTTGATGATGGTGATCTACAGTGTCCTGCCGCTGTCGGTGGTGTTTGCAATCTCGCTGGTCTCGCCGATTTTCATCGAGCGCTACCTGACCGCCTATGCCCTGGGGCTGGCGATCCTGTTCGCCTTGACCATCGACCGCCTGGCCCGGCGTTCCCGGGTCTTGGCGGCGGGACTGCTGGGCGTGGTACTGGTGGTCTTCGGCCTGGGCCTGAAGAACAACTACACCGTGGACCCCAACGACCAGTTCAGCGCGATGGTCGACTACGTCAACCAGCATGCCGTGGCCGGCGACCGCGTGGTGCTGGGCGACATGTTCTGGTACCTCACCTATGGCTACTACGACCGGGTAGGTGTCCAGATGCTGCTGTTCACCCCGCCGTCTGCCGATGGCACTTCCACTCGGCCCAACGAATACGGTTTCGGCACGCTGATCGACCAGCAGGCCGGCGTCTACCTCGACAGCCTGGAACTGCTGCCCGAGGGCAATGGACGGGCCTGGCTGGTGATGAGCCGGGAAGCCCCGGACGAATTTCCCTCGATTCCGGGCGCCTGGCGGGAGGTTGCGCGGCATGCCGGCGGCGATACCCAGGCGGTTTTGTATGACACCTGTCATCCCGTCTGTCGCAGCCGCTGACTGGCGGAGGCCCGAACTAGAGCGTCGCGCCTGCAAACCCCGGTTTTCATGGGCATTTTCCAGGCAGATCCGGCGAGCGGTGATATCAAAACACTACTAGGCGGAAATAATTCCTTACGCTAGGCTTTGTCCTACAAATGGACTGACTCAGCAGGTGAAAGGATTGCGCAGTTTTCACTTCATTTCCGGATTGCCGCGCTCGGGGTCGACCCTGCTGGCCGCTATTCTCCTGCAGAACCCGCGCTTTCATGCGGGCATGAGCAGCCCGGTGGGCGCCCTGTTCGCCGGTGTCCTGGAACAATGCAGCGCCGGCAGCGAATTCGGCTCGGTGATCGACACCCCCCTGCGTCGGCGCCTGCTGCGCGGCCTGTTCGATTCGTTCTATGCCGACAAGGCCGACAAGTCGGTGGTCTTCGATACCAACCGGCTCTGGTCGTCGCGCATGCCCGCCCTGCACGACCTGTATCCCCAGGCCAAGGTCATCGCCTGTGTGCGCAATGTCGCCTGGGTGATGGACAGCATCGAGCGGCTGTATCGCGCCAATCCCTTCGAGAACACCAAGCTGTTCAACGATGCCATCGAGCGCAACACGGTCTACAGCCGTTGCGAGACCCTGGCCCAGCGCAACCGCCTGGTGGGATTCGCATGGTCGGCGCTCAAGGAGGCCTATTACGGCGAACAGGCCGGCTCCATGCTGATCGTCGACTACGACCTGCTGACCCAGTCGCCCGAGCGAGTGATGCGCCTGGTCTACGACTTTATCGGTGAGCCGTGGTTCGACCACGATTTCGACAACCTGGTGTATGACGCTCCCGAGTTCGACCAGGCCCTGGGCGTCTCCGGGTTGCACAAGGTCAAGCGCAAGGTGGCACTGGAGCCCAGGCGTACCATTTTGCCGCCGGACCTGTTTGAAAAATATGCAGAGTTGTCGTTCTGGCGCGATGGGTCCTCCAGCGAAGCCAACATCATCCGTATGAAAACCGACGCCGCGATCAATTGATCGCGGTTTTTCATTAGAGCGTCTGACCGTTCGAGCGCAGGTGAGCAACATGTGGTGGAGCAAACAAAAGTCGCGGACTTCACAGCGGGTGTCTGCGGGTGCCAAGGCCCGGGTATCGCCCATGATCCTGTCGTTGGAACCGCGCATGCTGTTCGACGGCGCCGTGGCCGCCAGCGTGGCCGAGGCCGCGCAGCCGGATAGCCATTCGAGCGCCGACGCCGCCAAGCCCACCGCGACCGAACAGGCCAGCGCTGGTGCGAGTGCCGACACGCGCCCGACCTCCGACACCCCCGCGACCGCTGCGCCGGTGGCGGCTGTACCCGGTTCGACCGTGGTTTTCGTCGACTCCCGGGTCAAGGACTCGGACGCCCTGCTCAAGGGGGTTGCGCCCGGTACCCAGGTGGTCCAACTCGACGGCTCCCGGGACGGCCTGCAACAGATCGCCGATTACCTGGACACCCACCAGGGGGTCAGTTCCGTACAGCTCATCGCCCACGGCAACGCCGGCGATCTGTGGTTGGGCGACACCTACCTTTCGGCCGATAACGTGGCGGCGCGCAGCGAGGTCCTGGCAGAGATCGGCAAGGACATGAATGTCGGCGGCGACATCATGATCTACGCCTGCTACACCGCCGAGGGCAACAAGGGCATCAGCTTCGTCGACTCCCTGGCCGACCTCACTGGACGGGATGTGGCGGCATCGACCAACCGCACCGGGGTCGGTGGCGACTGGACCCTGGAAATCGCCACCGGCACCATTGAAAGCGCCAACGTCCTGTCCCGGCAGTCGATGGCCGACTACCAGTGGGGCCTGGCGACCTGGACCGCGACCAACGGCAATGACAGCGGCACCGGTTCGCTACGGGCCGAGATCGCCCTGGCGCAGAATGGCGACATCGTCACCTTCCAGAACAGCATGACCGTTACCCTCAACAGCGAGCTGCTGATCACCAAGAACATCACCGTCGACGGCGACCTGAACAACGATGGCATCGCCGAGGTGACGCTGGACGGCCAGTACAAGACCCGGGTGCTGGAAATCAGCAGTGGCGCCACCGTGACCCTCGATGGCCTGATCATCACCAAGGGGCTGGTCTCGGGCAATGGCGGCGACGGTGGTTCGGGCGCCACGGGGGCCATGGCCGGCGGTATCTTCAACGCCGGGATCCTGACCCTGAACAACGTCACGGTCACCGCCAACGCGGCTGCCGGCGGCGGCGGCGGAGGAGGCGTGACGCCGGTCTACTACGGTGGCGGTGGCGGCGGTGGTGGCGGCGTCAACGGCTCGGGCGGCGGTCATGGCGGTGCTGCCGGCCCTGCGATCGGCAATCCCAGCTATCCCGGTCCCTTGGCCGGAGGTGCGGCCAGCGCTGGCTCCGGCGGCTTCGGGGGTTCCTTCAACGGTATCGACCTGAGCGGGCGCGGTGGTACCACCACGGGTGGCGCGGGTGGCAACGGCATCGCCAACTACAGCACCGGCGGCGCGGGCGCGACGGCGACGGCCGGCACCTTGTCGATCGGCGGTGGCGGTGGCGGTTCGGGGTGGGACAATACCGGTGGCCGGGGCGGGAACGCCGCCGGCGGGATCTACAACGCCGCCAGCGGCAGCCTGACCATCATCGGGGCATCGCATATCACCAACAACGTTGGTGCTGGCGGCGGTGGCGGTGGCGGTGGCGGCCTCAATGCCAGCCCGGCGCCCGGCGGCGCCGGTGGCATCGGCGTGGGGGCGATCTGGAACAAGGGCACGTTGTTGATGACTGCTTCCAACCTGAACGCCATTACCGGCAACGCCGGGGCCGGCGGTACGGGCGGCGGCGCCAAGGGGGGCGGTGCCACGGGAGCCACGGGCACCTCGCAGAGCCTGATCTACAACGATGGCGGTACGGTCAAGAGCAACCTGCCCGAAGCCACCATCACCTTCGGTTCCAGCACCCTGGGCATCGGCCAGAGCACTACGGTGACCATCACCTTCAGTGCCGCGGTGACCGGTTTCACCGCGTCCGATCTGACCGTGGCCAATGGCACCTTGAGCGGACTGAGCACCAGCAACAACATCACCTGGACGGCGACCTTCACGCCGACCATCGGCATCACCGACACCACCAACGTCATCACGCTCGACAACTCCGGCGTGGCGGCGGCACTGGACGGTACGGTGGGGGCGGGCAAAAGCGTATCGGGCAACTACATCGTCGATACCGTGCGCCCTACGGCAAGCATCGTCGTCGCCTCCCCGAGCCTCAATATCGGTTCCACCTCGCTGGTGACCATCACCTTCAGCGAAGCGGTGACCGGCTTCACCAATGCCGACCTGACCGTCGAGAATGGCAACCTGAGTGCGCTCAGCTCCATCGATGGCGGGATCACCTGGACGGCCACCTTCACCCCCACCAGCTCGATCAGCGATACCAGCAACGTGATCAGCCTGGACAACTCCGGCGTGGCTGATGCGGCGGGCAACGCCGGCAGCGGCACTACCAGCTCCAACAACTACGCAATCGACACCCTGCGCCCGACCGCCACTATCGTGGTGGCCGATTCGACCCTGACCACGGGCGAAACCTCGCTGGTGACCATCACCTTCAGCGAAGCGGTGACCGGCTTCACCAACACCGACCTGACCATCGAAAACGGCACCTTGAGCGCCGTCAGCTCCAGCGATGGCGGCAAGACCTGGACCGCGACCCTGACCCCCACGGCGCAAGTCAACGACACCACCAACATCATCAGCCTGAACAATGCCGGTATCAGCGACCTGGCGGGCAATCTCGGCATGGGCACCACCAGTTCCGGTAACTACATCGTCAATACCCTGTCGCCCTCGGCAACCATCGTCGTTGACGACACCAGCCTGAGCATCGGTGAAACCTCGCTGGTCACCTTCACCTTCACCCAGGCGGTGAGTGGTTTTGACAACTCGGACATCACTGTCGCCAATGGCACCTTGAGCAATGTCAGCAGCAGCGACGGCGGGGTGACCTGGACCGCGACCCTGACCCCCACGGCCAATATCACCGACGCCAGCAACGTCATCACCGTGGACAATGCCGGGGTGAATGCCGGTGGCACCGCCGGCATCGGCATCTCCACCTCGAACAACTACGCCATTGACGGCGTGCGGCCGACCGCGACGATTGTCATGTCCAACCCGACCCTGGCAATCGGCTCCACGTCGCTGGTGACCATCACCTTCAGTGAGGCGGTGACCGGCCTCACCAACGGCGACCTGAGCGTCGCCAACGGCAACCTCAGTACGGTCAGCTCCAGCGATGGCGGGGTCACCTGGACCGCGACCTTCACCCCGAACCTCGGCGTGACCGACGCCAGCAACGTGATCAGCCTCGACAGCACCGGCATCGCCGACCTGACGGGCAACGCCGGCAGCGGTGTCATCGATTCGGGCAACTACAGTATCGACACGGCGCGGCCAACGGTCAGCATCGTGCTGGCGGACACCCAGCTCACGGCCGGGGAAACCACTCAGGTCACCTTCACCTTCAGTGAAGCGGTGAACAATTTCAGCAATGCCGACCTGACGATTTCCAACGGCACCTTGAGCGCCGTCAGCTCCAGCGATGGCGGAATCACCTGGACCGCGACCTTCACCCCGAGCAGCTCGGTGAGGGCCGCCTCCAACGTGATTTCCCTGGCCAGTTCGAGCGTGGCCGATCTGGCGGGCAACGCCAATAGCGGTGTCACCAACTCGGCCAACTTCACCATCGATACCGTGCGGCCGACCGCGACCATCTTGCTGTCCGACAACGCATTGAAGGCCGGCGAGACCTCGACCGTGACCATCACCTTCGACCAGGCGGTGACCGGCTTCACTAACGCCGACCTGACAGTGGTCGGCGGCACCCTGAGCGCGGTGAGCAGCAGCGATGGCGGCATCACCTGGACCGCCACGTTCACACCGGCCGGCAATATCAACAGCGCGGCCAATCACATCACCCTGGACAACAGCGGCATCCAGGCGGCGGCTTCGGGCAACGCCGGCGCAGGCGTCACCCTGTCCAACGACTACTCGATCGACACCCAGCGCCCGACGGCGACCATCGTGGTGGCGAACGATCACCTGGGCATCGGTGGCAGCTCGCAGGTGACCATCACCTTCAGTGAGGCGGTGACCGGTTTCACCCTGTCCGACCTGGCGGCGGCCAATGGCACCCTGAGCAACCTGAGCACCGTCGACAACATCACCTGGACCGCGACCCTGGTTCCGGCGGCGGGCGTCACGGTGGGCAACAACCGCATAGCCCTGACCAACTCCGGTGTATTCGACGGCGCCGGCAATGCCGGTTCCGGCACCACCGATTCGAATGTCTACGTGATCGACAGCGTGCGGCCGACAGCGACCATCGTGCTGAGCGATCCGACACTGTCGGCAGGCGAAAGCAGCACGGTAACCATCACCTTCAGCGAGGCGGTGATGGGGTTGGACAATGGCGACCTGAGCGCACCCAATGGCACGCTGAGCACTGTCAGTTCCAGTGACGGCGGCATTACCTGGACGGCGACCTACACCCCGAACGCCAACGTGCGCGACACCAGCAACGTGATCACCCTGAACAACAGCGGCTACACCGATCTTGCCGGCAACACCGGTATCGGCGTGACCAACTCGGCCAACTTCACCCTCGACACGGTGCGCCCGACGGCGACCATCGTGGTGGCCAGCCCTGCACTGAACGTTGGCTCCAGTACCCAGGTGACCATCACCTTCAGCGAAGCGGTGAGCGGTTTCACCAACGCCGACCTGACGGTGGAACATGGCACCCTGAGTGCGGTGAGCAGCAGCGACGGGGGCATCACCTGGACCGCGACATTCACCCCTGAGGTGAACATCACCGACACCACCAACCTCATCACACTCGACAACAGCGGGGTGCAGAACGCTTCGGGCAACGCCGGCAGCGGCACCACCACGTCCAACAGCTATGCGATCGATACCCAGCGGCCCACCGCCTCCATCACCGTGGCGGACAGCAGCCTGGGCATCGGCCAGACCACCACCGTGACTATCGCCTTCAGTGAAGTCGTCAGCGGTTTCGACCTGTCCGACCTGACTGTCGCCAACGGTACCTTGTCCAATTTGCTCAGCAGCGACGGCGGCAAGACCTGGACCGCGACCCTGACACCCACCGCGGCGATCACCGACGCGACCAACCTGATCGTGCTGGACACTGCGCTGGTCAGCGATGGTGCGGGCAATACCGGCTCGGGCATCTCCCTCTCCAACAATTACGCCATCGACGGCGACCGGCCGACGGCGACCATCGTGGTCGCCAATCCCTCCCTGGCCGTGGGCCAGACCACCCAGGTGACCATCACCTTCAGCGAAGCGGTGAGCGGTTTCAGCAATGCCGATCTGAGCGTGCCCAATGGCACCCTGAGCGCCGTCAGCAGCAGCGACGGCGGCAAGACCTGGACCGCGACCTTCACCCCCGATGCCAACGTCCAGGACACCAGCAACCTGATTACCCTGGACAACACCGGTTATACCGACCTGGCGGGCAATACCGGGCTGGGCGTGACCCAGTCGGCCAACTTCAGCATCGATACTACACGCCCTACGGCGACCATCGTGGTAGCGACCCCCTCGTTGAATGCCGGCTCCAGTTCGCTGGTGACCATCACCTTCAGCGAAGCGGTGAACGGTTTCACCCTGGCCGACCTGAGCGTGGAAAACGGCACCCTGAGCAACCTCGGCAGCAGTGATGGCGGCAAGACCTGGACCGCGACCTTCACCCCCGGCAGCGATATCAGCGATACCAGCAACCTGATCGTGCTGGACAACAGCGGGGTGCAGGACGCCTCGGGCAACAGCGGCAGCGGCACCACCGCTTCCAACAACTATGCGATCGATACCCAGCGGCCAACCGCGACCATCTCGGTGGCGGACAGCAACCTGGGCATCGGCCAGACCACCACCGTGACCATTGCCTTCAGCGAAGCGGTCAGCGGCTTCAGCCTGGCGGACCTGAGCGTGGCCAATGGCACGCTGTCCAATCTGGCCAGCAGCGATGGCGGCAAGACCTGGACTGCGACCCTGACGCCCACGGCGGGCATTACCGACGCCACCAACCTGATCGTGCTCGATGCCTCCAGCGTCATCGACGCTGCGGGCAACCTCGGCTCCGGCATCGCGATTTCCAACAACTACGCAATGGATGCCGACCGTCCGACCGCGACCATCGTGGTTGCCAATCCGAATCTGACCGCCGGCCAGACCACCCAGGTGACCTTCACCTTCAGCGAGAAGGTCACCGACTTCGACCTGTCGGACCTGAGCGTGGCCAACGGGGTGCTGTCCGACCTGGTCTCCAGCGACGGCGGCAAGACCTGGACCGCAACCCTGACGCCCACGGCGAACATCACCGATCCGAGCAATTTCATCACCCTGGACAACAGCCTGGTCACGGACCTGGCGGGCAACGCCGGTACGGGCTTTGCTAACTCCAACAACTATGCGCTGACGATGGCTTCCGTGGACGGCGATCCACAGTTTCGCATCACCGATCCGGCCAGGCCGGTCGTCGTGTCGGACGTGCCACTGCAGCCGGTGGTATTCGGTCCGCCGACGGGCGATCTTGGCTCACCGTTGGGTTTCCCGCCGCTGTTCGAGCAACGTACGACAGGCGGTGGCTTGCCGCCGATTGGCAGTATTTTCATCAATCACGGCGCGCTGGCTCCGAGCTTCATCGCCCAGGTGTTCGCCACTGACGGCATTGGCGATGGCAGCGGCAAGGGTTTCCTCGGCTTCGGCGGTGGCGATGGCGGGGTATTTGGCAGCAGTACCCTGTCGACCCTGTTCAACCGCGATGCCGATGGCGATCCCTCGGCCTTGAGCGCCTTCGACCGGCAGGCCGACAAGGGCCAGGGCGATGTGTCCCAGGGCCTGCGCGGGGTGTTTGGCGCGCCGACCCTGGGGCAGCAATTGCAGCAGCTCAAGGACAACGAGCAAAAACAGCTGCATGAACTAGCCTGGGCATTGGAGCAAGCCGGTATCAATCCGATACCGGCCTGAAAGCATTTTGTAACCTGCGTCGGCAAGGATCGGCGCTCATAAAAAAAGCGGGACTCAGGGGCGGGGCAAGGGATGAGAGACAGTCAAAAGTGGTTCAGCGTCAGCTTGCTGGCGCTGATGGTCAGCGGGTGCGCCGTCACCAGCCAGCCGATCGACCGCAGTGTCAGTGAACAACGGGCAAAAACCGATCTGCTGCACATGTACCAGGGCCAGGAACCCCTCAGCGGGCCGCTGACCCTGCACCAGGCCATGGCCCGGGCGGTGAAGTACAACCTCGAAGGCCGGCTGAAGATCATGGAGGAGGCCCTGGCCAAGCGGCAGCTGGACCTGGCCAGCTTCGACATGCTGCCGCGCATGGCGCTGTCGGCCGGTTATGCCGGACGCAACAATGTCAGCGGCTCCAGTAGCGAGAGTGTTCGAACTCACACCCAGTCTCTGGAACCGTCGACCTCCCAGGACGAAAACCGCCGTGTGGCCGACCTGACCATGGTCTGGAACGTGCTCGATTTCGGTGTCAGCTACATCAACGCCAAGCAGCAGGGCGACCAGCGCCTGATCGTGCAGGAGCGGCGGCGCAAGGTGATCAACACCATCGTCCAGGACGTGCGTTCGGCCTATTGGCGAGCGGTGGCGGCCGAGCGCCTGCTCAAGCAGATCGACAGCCTGATGGCACGGGTCGATACCGCGCGTGGCAACAGCCAGAAGATGAGCGACCAGCGCATCGGCGATCCGATCCAGTCCCTGGGCTACCAGCGCGCGCTGATCGAGGCCACCCGTCAGCTCGAGGAGCAGCGCCGAGCCCTGTCACTGGCCAAGACCGAGCTGGCGACCCTGATCAACCTGCCGCCGGGCAGCGACCTGACCCTGGCCACCAGCGACGATTACCCGATCCCCGAACTCAAGGTCGACATGCGCCGGTTGGAACACGAAGCCCTGGCCAGCCGCCCGGAACTGCGCGAGCAGGACTACCAGACCCGCATCAGTGCCGCAGAAACCCGCAAGGCCATGCTGCGCCTGCTGCCGGGGCTGGAGTTCTCCGCTGGTGGGCATTACGACAGCAACTCGTTCCTGGTCAATGACAAGTGGGCCGACTACGGGGTCAAGGTCACCTGGAACCTGTTCAACGTGATTTCCGCTCCGGCGGCCATCGATGTGGCCAAGGCTGGCGAAGAAGTTGCCTCCGCCCGGCGCCAGGCGATGTCGATCGCGGTACTGGCGCAGCTGTATGTGGCCAACGCCAACTACCGTGATGCCCTGCGCCAGTTCCAGACCAACCAGCAGCTGGCGCAGATCGATGGGCAGATCGTCGGTCAACTGCGCAACCGCTACCAGGCGGCGGGGATCGGCGAACTGGACCTGATCCAGGGCGAGTTGAATACCCTGCAGGCCGATCTGCGGCGTGACCTGGCCTATGCCGACTTGCGCAATGCCTATGGGCAGATCTTCGCCAGTGCCGGTCTCGATCCGCTGCCCGACCAGTTGCAGTCGACCCAGATCCAGAGCATCGCCAGCGCCCTGGCCAGTCGCGAGGCCGACTGGTCGGCCGGCAACATCGGCGTAGCGGCGCCCCATGCCAAGGTCCAGTGACCTGCTGGCGCCACGGGCCAGTGTCAGTCGTGAACAGCGCGAGCGCGGCAACGGCCACCGTGGCGCTGCCATCCTGCTGACCGGCCTGCCGGCCTCGGGCAAGTCGACCCTGGCCCAGGCCCTGCAGGCAACGCTGTTCGAGCGTGGCGTGCAGTGCCTGGTGCTCGATGGTGATGCGCTGCGCAGCGGCTTGAACAGCGACCTGGGTTTCAGTGCTGCCGACCGTCAGGAAAACATCCGCCGCGCCAGCGAGCTGGCGGCCCTGCTGGTGGAACAGGGGCAGGTGGTGATCCTGGCGTTGATTGCCCCGCTGATCGAATTGCGCGAGCTGTTCGCCCGGCGCCTGGGGTCGGACTATCGCGAGGTCTGGTGCAGCGCCTCTCTCGCGGTGTGCGAACAGCGCGATCCCAAGGGGCATTACGCCCGCGCCCGGCGCGGCGAGTTGCCAGGCTTCACCGGGGTCTCGGCACCCTATGAAGCACCACCGGCCGCAGCACTGGTGCTGGACACGGGCGAGCTACCGGTGGGGGTCTGTCTCGAGCAATTGCTGGCATGGCTGCGCGCGTGCCAGGTGTTGCCGGCGCCATGACTCGCCCGGCGTATTCGCGGCTGCCCCTGCAGCTGGATCTGCGGCTGTTGCGCGAAGCGCTGGCGGGCGTTCGCGCCGACCAGTGGCTGGATCATTTCAATCGGGAGTATTTCCAGGGCGACTGGAGCGGGGTGGTGCTGGTCGGTGCCACCGACGCGGTCGGGCTGGCCCCGGGGCGCGAAGCTGCCGTGCCGCACGACGCCTGGCTGGACGAGCCGCGCTGGGAACAGGCCCTGCGCCCCCTGGCGGTGGAACTGGTCAGTGCCCGGTTGCTGCGGCTGGGGCCGGGCAGCCGGATTCTCGAACATTGCGATTATGACTTGCAGGCAGAGCAGGCCGACCTGCGCCTGCACATTCCCCTGCTCTGCCCGCCGGAAGTGGATTTCATGCTGGATGGCCAGCGCATGCCGATGGCTGCAGGCGAGTGCTGGTACCTGGACCTGGGGCGCCCCCACAGCGTGGTCAACCGCGATACCTGCGAGCGCATTCACCTGGTGCTCGACTGCCGTCCCGGCTCCTGGCTGGAACAGGCTATCCAGCAGGGCCTGGCCAGCACTCCGGCGCCGGGGCCTGGCCAGGGCGCCGCGGCCTTTGAACGCCTGCGCCAATGGGTGGAACAGGACCGGCAGCTGTGCCGGAGGCTGCAGGCCGAGACCGACCCACAGGCTTTCATTGAACTGTGCGTGGTCCTGGGCGCCGAGCGCGGCCTGGTCTTCGGGCCCGACGAGGTGCGTTCGGCCATGGCCCGGGGGCGACGCCAATGGCAACGACAATGGAGCCACTGAACCTGCAAGGGTGGCTGCCGATCGGTATTCGCCGCTCGGAGCTGGGCTGGCGGGTGGACTGGTGCTGGTTCGGCGATCGAGCGCTGTCCCAGCCCTTTTTCCGCGATGCGGTGGATCAGGCCCTGCGCTTGCCGTTCAACCAGGCGCTGCGTCGTGAAACGTCCCTGGCGGCACTGGAAAGCTGGCCGGAGCAGCAGCCGGGACTGGTGCCCAGTGCCTTCATCCTGCATGCCTCCCGCTGTGGTTCGACCTTGATCAGCCAGATGCTGGCGCAACTGGCCAGTCACATCGTGGTGTCGGAACCGCCCCCGCTGGATACCCTGTTGCGCGCCGACCTGCCGCAGGAAATTCGACTGCGGGCAATCAGAGGGCTGCTCGGCGCTTATGGCCAGGCTCGCTATCCGGGGGTGTCGCAACTGGTGGTCAAGCTTGATGCCTGGAACATCGGCGAGCTGCCGCTGCTGCGCCAGTGCTTTGCCGACACTCCCTGGCTGTTTCTCTACCGCGATCCGCTGGAAATCGCCGTTTCGCATCTGCGCCGGCCGGGCATGCACATGGTGCCCGGGATGATCGGTCCCAGTGTGCTGGATGCCGGTGCTTTCACCGATCGCGAGAGTTTCATCGCCCGGCGCCTGGGGCGGCTCCTGCAGTGCGGCCTGGACCATAGCCGGGCCTTCGACGGCCTGTTGGTCGAATACCGGCAGCTGCCGATGGCCATGGGCGGGCACCTGGGGGATTTCTTCGCCCTCAGTGCAGACCAGCGCCGGTGCGCGCTGGCCTGCACCGACCGGCATGCCAAGCAACCGGACCAGGCATTCGTGGCGGATGCCCAGGACAAGCGCCAGGCGGCTTCGCCAGCGCTGGTCGAGCAGGTCCAGCGCTGGGCCCGGGGGCCTTACGAGCGCCTGGAACGGCGGCGCAACGCCTGACGAGCCACCGTTGGGAAGTTCGCCCGGCACCTGTCGGCGCCCGGCCTAGACTTGCATCAGGGAGTCACAGTCCTGTCCCCCGGCCGGGGTAGCGAGGTGCATCATGCGTATGGCCAGAACCGTGCAACACAGCCTGGAACAAGCCCATTGCCAGTTCGACCTGGTAACCCATCCCCACTCGGCCAGCAGCCTGGAAACGGCGCGAGTGGCGGGAGTGCCCGCCGAGCGCCTGGCCAAATCGGTGATCCTCGACGACCAGCACGGGCGCTACCTGATGGCGGTGCTGCCGGCCAGCCGCCACCTGGACCTGAGCAAGGTGCGTGGCAGCGACCAGTGGCGGGTGACCCGGGAAAGCACCCTGGCGTACCTGTTCAACGACTGCGAGCGCGGCGCGGTGCCGGCCCTGGGTGAATCCTATGGGCTGGATGTGGTCATAGATCCATTGCTGACCCGCCAGAAGGACATCTACCTGGAGGCTGGAAACCACCACAGCCTGGTGCACATGAGCATGGCCGAATACCTGAAGATGGTGCCCAATGCCCAGGTCTGCGAAGTCTGTCACTGATCAGGAGCCCCACCATGGAATCACCGACCCACACCCTGCCCGCCCTGTTCAAGCAACTGGGGCTGGCCGACGACCCGGTGAGCATCGAGCGTTTCATCGCCACCCATTCCCCGCTGAAACCGGAACTGCACCTGGCGGACGCGTTTTTCTGGAGCAAGAGCCAGGCGGCCTTCCTGCGTGATGAAATACTCGACGATGCCGACTGGGCAGAGGTGGTGGACCAGTTGAATGTCCTGCTGAGAAAGGGGCGGGGTGGCTGATCAGCGAATACGCATCGGAGGCCATTGGCGAGCAGTGTCGAGGAGCGTCAGGATCCAGATGCGCTCCTGGTCGATCTGGTAAACCAGGCGATAGCTGGGGTGCGGAATGGGCTCTCGGGTTCCGGTGACCTGCCCGGTCGAGCCGGAGTGTGGATTACGGATCAGCTGTCCGATGCACTGGCTGAAACGGCTGTCCATTTCAATGGCTGCTTGTGGGTTGCGAGCATGCAGGTAGTCCCAGATGTCAGCACGATCCTGTATGGCCTCTGGTGTCCAGACGATGTTCATTCTCTCTTTGCCGCCTGCGTACGCCTGGCGGCGAACTCTGCCTCGACCTCCTCATGACTGCGCCCTTGCCCTGCAGCTACGGAACTCCGGGCCAGTTGCACCTTTTGCTGGAGGAACTCTTCGTATTCACGGGTTTCACGTTGTTTCTGAATGAATTCGCGCATCATCTCGCGCACGATCTGCGAGGCCGGACGATGTGAGGCGTTCGCCTCGGCCATGAACTGATCCCGAAGCTCGGTCTCCAGCTTCATGGTAAAAATGGCATGTTTGGACATGGGAAATACCTCAAGAAAGTATTGAAAAAGTATATACCTTTTATGTATTCGACCCACTTGATTGCTGGACAAGTGGGTGACCCGGATATTTGTTACAAAACTTGACTGAAATTATTCGCCAATGTCATATTGATAGTTAGCAAACTATCAGTATGCGAACAGTCTTGTGCCCAACTCCCTCGAATCGCTCCATATGAACATCAGCAGTGGCATGGTGGTCGCTTCGCGCCATTGGCGGCGGATCTGCCAGAACACGCTGATCAACTTCGGGATCTCCGAAGCCTGCGCCGTGCCCTTGCTGATGATCGGGCGCCTGGGCGAGGGCGTGCGCCAGGTGGCCGTGGCACACGCCGCGGGCATGGAAAGTCCGTCCCTGGTACGCCTGCTGGATCAACTGTGCAGCGCTGGCTACGTGTGCCGCAGCGAGGACCCCAACGACCGCCGGGCCAAGTGCCTGAGCCTGACCGACTCCGGCCGCGAGCTGGTGCAGGCAGTGGAAGGCGAGCTGGTGCGCCTGCGTCATGAGGTCCTGGCGGGCATCAGTGCCGAAGACCTGGAGTCGGCCTTGCGGGTGATCCGCGCCTTCGAGTCCGCCAACCACTCGCCGGTGCAGCCATCTTGAAGGGATTCTTTACCGGCATGCCCCCCGCGCGCGACTGGTTCTACGGCGTGCGCACCTTCGCTGCATCGATGATTGCCCTGTACATCGCCATGCTGATGCAGATGCCTCGTCCGTACTGGGCCATGGCCACGGTGTACATCGTCTCCAGTCCCTTCGTCGGCCCTACCAGTTCCAAGGCGCTGTATCGCGCCATCGGCACCTTCCTCGGGGCGGCCGCCGCGGTCCTGCTGGTGCCGATGTTCGTGCAGAGTCCCTATCTGCTGGTGGTGATCATCGGCTTGTGGACCGGCATCCTGCTGTTCCTGTCCATGCACTTGCGCACCGCCAACAACTACGCACTGATGCTGGCCGGCTACACCCTGCCGATGATCGCCTTGCCGGTGGTGGACAACCCCCTGGCGGTGTGGGACGTGGCGGAGGCGCGGACCGAGGAAATCTTCCTCGGCATCGTCTGCGCGGCGGTGATCGGCAGCCTGTTCTGGCCCCGGCGCCTTGCCCCGGTGTTCGTCGGGTCGGCGGGCAAGTGGTTCGCCGACGCCGCGACCTACAGCCGGCACTTCCTGACCCGCAATGTCCAGCCCGAAGAGGTCAGCGCCCTGCGCACCTCGATGGTGGCGACCTTCAACACCCTGGAGCTGATGATCGGCCAG